>NZ_CP167895.1:1243474-1554342 GCF_041504345.1 Vibrio sp. BS-M-Sm-2 | reverse complement strand
TGGTTCGAATGAACCGAGACACCTACTACTCAATGGCAGTAATTAATGTATCAAAGGGGGCGACCGTTACGTTACCTGAGATTCCGGAAGGCAAGTACATGTCGATGGAAGTGATTACAGAAGATCACCGCATTCAGCCAATGCAATACGGTTCAGGTACGTTTGATCTTTCGACTCATATCGGCGATCACGTTTATGTCATCATTCGTACAGACGCTACATTCTCGAAAGATGAAGTTCATAAAATCCAAGATCAAATGAGTATTGATGCAAAAGCGAAAGGCGAGTTTACCGCTATGCAAGTGGATGAGAAATCTTTTGAAGAGGTAGAGACAAGCCTTAAGAAGGAAATGCCAACAATACTTAAGCGAGATGGTGCCCAAGCGACATTTGGTATGTTTACAAGCCCTGAAGATGCTTCAAAAGAGATGTTTACTAAAGAGAAATACGCAGTTGGTGCTGCTGTCGGTTGGGGAGGTGCACAGCTAGAAGATAACATCTATGAAATATCTGGAAACTTCCCAACAGATACTTGTCATCAGGTAACCTTTGAAGATCCTAAGAATCAAGCGTTTTGGTCAGTCACGGTCTACAACAAGCAAGGCTTCATGTTTGATGATGTAGCAAACGTAAGCTCGAACACGGCTGATAAAAATTCAGACGGCACTTACACACTAAGCTTTGGCTGTGGTGATGGCGCTGTAAATAATATCAAAACAGAAAATGACTCTGGCGCGTTTAACTTGGCTTTCCGTCATTACATCCCAAGCCAGAAAGTACGCGATGGGTTCCGAGTACTTCCTTCTGTGAAAGCGATTAATTAAAAATGATATAGCCAAATATCAATTCGAGAAGCGCGTTGTTGCCGAATGATAGTAACGTGCTTTTTCGCATTTATAGTCTTATAGACTATTTTGATTAGTGTTAGTAGGAGTTTTATATTCTGTTTCGATAATTATGTAAATACCCCCCCCAATAAATAAGCTATTACAATGAAATGCCAGATATTACGTAGAAATTAATATGGACACTCTTCGAGTGATAATTGTATTTTCTTTTTTAATATTAAATATATATGTTTGACGAGTTGTAATGCCTTGATGATATTTAAGTTGTATTGGTTTTTATATTTGTCCTAATTGTGATATCTCTTATATCAACACTTGATTGTGGTGAGTTTTAACGGGAGTTGATATTGCGGAGAGCTGTATGATAATTCGATTGATAAGATTGGAAATCTAGAAGTAGATATTGGTATTAACCATTAAAATTAAATTAGAAAGAAGGCAGTACATGAAAAAATTAGTGTTCTTAATTTCCTGTTTATTGAGCTTAAGCTTACAAGCTAAAGTCGATATGGCAGATCCCACCGCTGTCTACAGTAGTTTGGGGGCTGAAGTTAATACCGCAGGTGTAGACATGAGTGTGGGGCTTGCTTCTGGTCGACACTTGGCTTTATTGGAGTCAAAAGATGGCTTCGATAAACTAAAATTAACATATGCAAATATGAAAGATGGCCAAGGCTTCTACACTGAAGTAGGAGGGAATAGCGATGTTAGAAATGTGAGTGCTGGTTATATTATGACATTTAAGTTAGATGCCTTAGTGATATATCCAGTTGCAATGCTAGGGTATACAAATAATGAAGTGGTAGATGATTATGATATGACATCAACATTGGGTTGGTATACTCGTTATAAGTTTGCAGATAATTTCCACCTTGGTCTAGACCCTTTTTATTCCTCTCAATATGGTAATGAATATCAGGACAGTTTATCGACTGACTTGTTCGTCGGATATCAACATGGTCGCCATAGATTCAGACTTGGTGTTAATATGATCAGCAACGATGAAGAACAATACTTTTTAAACTATAAGGTTGCTTTTTAACTCAAGACCAAAAAAATACTTTAGAGAGAATGATTATAGCGACCTTGAATATAAAGTTAACGAACAAGCTTGGGTTTTACATTTTGACACCGGTGAACATTGATAACATTTCCTTCTAACACTTCATAACTTTAATTTCATTAGTAATTAGAACAATATCGATTCAATAAGCGCGTTTATTGGCAGTGGCAGTACGCTGTTTTTCATTTAGTACCTAGATATGTGCCTAGTTGTCTGCTGTGTTGAATTATCAGTGTGTGCGAAGACGTTTAAGAAATGGATGAGACTTAAACAGTTTCAATCTCAGCTTGCCTAACTTGCGTTACATCCAATAAATCGATTAAACATTATCTGTACCTTACTGGTATTTATGTCGTTGTATCGGATCTTCAATGATTGCTCGTACCTTATGCGACAAGGCTTCTGGTCAATTCGACAAAGTATTGAGCCAACAATCGACTTATGTTTGCTTTACCTGTTGCTCATTGAGGATGTTTCATGTGTTCTCTTTGCGATGTATAGTTATTGATAAGTCATTTACTTATCGAATGTTTAAGTTTCAAATTGATGTGGGTGTCATGAAGAAAAACGGATTTACTTTAATTGAACTGATCGTGGTGATTATCATACTCGGAGTATTAGCGGTAACTGCGGCTCCAAGATTCCTCGGTATCCAAGAGTCAGCAAGAGAAGCGGTACTTGAGGGCGTCGCAGGTGCGATGGAAGGGGTAATCACGCAGGTAACCTCTAAGGCTATTATTGTCGGATTAGACCCAGCTGCTAGCAACCCAAGTGACCAAAGTAACTATGTTATCGATTTTGGTATTGGTAGTGTGGAAGTCGATTGGGGAACGCTTTGCCCTGAAAGCCGAGGGGAATCAGGGGATAAATTGAACATGCTCGATTTCCTTACCTTGTCAGATGATGACAGCTTAACGTCTGACTTTGCTAATAGGTATACAGTGGTTGGTTATGAATACCCGTTTACTACATCAGAACTTGATGGCCCAATTATAAATGTTCTTCCATCTGGATGTTATGTTCTTTACGATTCTTTCGGTGGTCGAGTAAGTGGAAATTCGTGTCCTGATGGTGGTTGTGAATGTACCGTTGAAGTGGTGAACGACGAGTGTTAACCAGAGAAGCTAAACGACTCTATTTGGAATAAAGCTTATTCGAATTAGATAAAAAAGCGCGTTATTGCCGAGTAGCAATAACGCGCTTTTTTGTATTACCTTGTTGATTTGTCTTAGTTTGCCAATGGAGCACTTGCTGGTGGCAAGTCACGCTTCTTAATCACGTATCGTAAGCGAATTAACATCAGTGTCGCTGATACGCTCAAGCCCGTTAGGATACCAATCCAAAAGCCTTCTTCACCCATTGCAGGAACAATGTAGTCTGTTAAACCCAACACCATGCCCAGTGGTAGTGCTAAGCCCCAGTATGAAGCGATAGCTAAGATCATCGGGATCTTAGTGTCTTTATAGCCACGTAACGCGCCGTTGGCTGAGGTTTGCAATGCATCGCTGAATTGGTACATCGCCGTAAAGGTCAACAATACTGCTGCTGTCGCGCTAATTGCTGGGTCGGTGGTGTAAAGCCTAATGATCCATTCAGGGAACAGAAGGAACATCGCAACCGAAAGTAATGATATCAACGCGGCAACCAAAATGCCGACTTTGCTGCGTTCAATTGCGCCTAGTTCATCTTTTTCACCTAGCGCGTGTCCAACACGAATCGTGATGCCAAATGAGATACTCATCGGAATCACGTAAGTTAGGCTCGAGATGTTAAGTGCAATTTGTGCTGCTGCCACGTTCTCTGCACCAATACGGCCAATCATTAATGCGATTACCGCAAAGATGCTGCCACATACGGCGATGTTCATCCCGATAGGTAAACCTAATCTTAGAAGGTGAAGCATCTCTTTTGCTTTTGGCTTCGCGTCTGCAAAGCTGATGATGGTCTTGTAGTGGTGATGACCTTTAATGTAGGAATACAGCATCCCCGACATTAACCAATACACTAAGCTTGTCGCCCAGCCACAACCCACAGCACCCATTTCAGGGAAGCCGAATTTACCGTAGATAAGCACGTAGTTGACCGGAATATTCACCAACAGACCAACCACAGAAATGATCATCGGTACTTTGGTGTTGTTCATACCTTCACAGAAGCCATTCAAGGTGTAGAACAGGGCAATACCTGGCACACCAAAGGCTAGGGCAAAGGCATAATCACTGCCGATAGGGATGATCTCAGCGGCAACCCCAATCCATTCTAAGATCGGTTTCGCACTCACCAAGTAAGCGATAAGTAGCACACTCGCTATTAATGCCAGCCAAACCATCTGGAAGAATTCAACAGAGATACTTTGAAAGTCACGTGCGCCACGGTGGTAAGCGACAACAGGCGTTAACGCCATAATCACGCCACGCAGTAGCAGCAACACAGGAATCCAAAGGCTGGTACCAAGTGCAATAGCGGCAAGATCGGCAGGGCTTACTTGGCCAGCCATTGTCGTATCGACAAATCCCATCGCTTGGGTAGCTATTTGAGTCAAAATGATTGGAACCGAAAGATGCATAAGCGCACCCGATTCACGAGTAAAAGGACGAAGTTTCGTTAGCATGGAAGTTCACAACACCAATATAAATACACGAATGATGGCAGGATGGCCGGTGTGCATTTTAGGATGTGCCCCGTTGGGCGGGCGACAATATAAACACCTTACCGTATAGGGTCAAGCTTTGAACTGAACAAACTAAATAGCGAGTAATGTGGTGTTGTTTTTTGCATTTTAATCAAACACTTATAATTTTTCTGAATCTGACTTGTGGTGGTTCTATCTGAGGTTAAAACGGTACTAACTCTTGTTTAAATGGCATTTATATAATTAAAAGTATGCTTTTATATGTGTTAAGTCACATATTGATTTTAAAAATAATTAAACCATTGATAGTTGTTTGTTGTTGAGTACTATGTCGAACGTAAAGTGCGTGTTACAAAATATTAATAAAAACAAAAATAAAAGGTTAATAAATTGAAATCCAAAACTAAGTTGCTAGGAAGAATCGACTTTGAAAGTAATTCTTTAAGGAAAGACCTTGATATCATATCTAAGTTCCCTGTGTTTGAAGAAGAATACAACGAATTTAATAGTGGTACGTGGATAAACAATTCATTGTGGAATGATGACGGGGATTATCAAAATACCCAGTACAAAGATAATAAAAACAAAGCGAAGATGACCGAACTAGGTAAGCAAACGTTATATATCAATGAAATTATCAATAAGTACTTTGACGTAGAAAATCTTAAAATGGTTAGGACGCGTAACTTAATAAATGGTCAAGTTATACCGCACAAAGATTTTATTGAATTGGGTGATAATAAGGGAAAATATATACGTGTATTAATTCCTCTTGAAACTTCGTTAACTTCTTATCATAGTGATGAAGACTACGGGGTATTTAGAATGCTTAAGGGTGATATTTGGATGCTTGATGCAAGTGTAGTCCATGCAGCATACAATTTTGGTGATGGGAACCGAGTTATTCTTTGTTTAGATTTTCAATATGATGGTGTAGATAATGTAGAGCCCTCACTTATATTCAAAGACAAATCTATTCATGATGAAACCATAGAAGCTATGGTATTTAAAAGGGCACCCCTTCGAGAGCAAGATGTTTCAGATTTTATTTTTGATATCTCAAAGTCAATTTATAACCTTGAAGATCTTAAAAGTGCGATTTTGAAAGTATCTAGTGCTCATGTTCATCACGATATACCAATTAAAGAGACGTACGATATCCTTATTGAAGCTACGAAGTCTAAAGGTGGCGATATATATAATACTTGCCATGAAATGAAGGAATATTACACTGTTAATAGAAAGTTAGGCGAAAGATTCACTACAGTGTAGTTTTTATAGCTGGGAGGCTATCTGTGAAATATTTAGGATGGATTTTTGTTTTTCTGTGGGCTTCCGGCTATATCGCGTCTTCGATAGGATTGAGTTACACTAACCCACTTACTTTTATAACACTTAGAGTGATTGCTGCATTATTTGTTTTCGTAATTATTAATTTTTTAATATTAAGAAATAATAAAGTAGATAATAGGAGTATGGTACATGCCATGATTGTAGGAGTGTTTATACAATTTCTCTATCCGGTCTTTTTCTCTTATTCATTGGTGTCAGGAATCAGTCCTGCGATGTTGACGATAGTCTTAGGATTGCAGCCAGTTTTAACGTTAATAGTATCTAGAGATCTAAATTCGAAATTTCAAATTTATGGGGTCTTAGGTTGTGTACTCGGTACATTGATTTTTTCGGTGGAAAATTTCAGCTTGGGAACGACAAATTTTGAAAATCTTATACTTGCAATCTTGTCGTTATTAGGTGTTACATTTGGTTCTATACATCAAAAAAAATATTGTTCAAACATACCTATTGAAAAAAACATGTTGTTTCAATGTTTTTCAGCAACACTAATACTATTGCCTACAACCATTATTTTTAGTGAGTTTAAATTTGATGTAAACAATATTTCCATATCAGCATTACTTTGGCAGTCACTTTTAATTTCTGTGCTTTCATCTATGCTCCTTATAAAAGCCTTAAAATCGGGTACGGTGACTAATGTATCTACGTACTTTTCTTGTGTCCCAGCTGCCACTGCCGTAATGGCATACATATTTTTTGATTCTGTAATAACAGTAAATATGATGTTGGGTATGTTTTTGATATTTGGATGCACTTGGCTTATACAAAACCAAAATTGGATTGATGTTTTTTTTGAAAATAGAGCCAAGCAGAAAACGTAAGTATAGGTTTGCTATTTTTTTGCTTACTAAGTCTATTCTATAGTCGACAATAATATATTATAAAGACCACTTATAAACGTGGTCTTTTCCTATCGTAGGAAATATAATAATTTTATTAAAGAAGATGACGTTGCGGGCAGTGTTAATTATTGGTTTAGTCTTTGTCTGATTATTAATTATAGTCCTTCGCGAATGGTCTATATGGCCTTTTGGGCCTTTTGTGTTTATATGAAAACTGGCCAAGGTTAAGCTACATTAAAAATGTTTAATCCAAGTCATTTAAATAAAACTGAATCACCTTTCAATGTTTCGTTTCTCAACAAGTTTACCACATAATTTTAGTCCGCTTAACGTGGACATTATATGCCCAGGTTGGATATCTTATTGAGGGGATAATGAAAGATCCAGATAGCTAGTGTTCTAAGTGGAAACTCGAGAGAATAAAGGGGCGCCTGAATTTGTTATTCGTACTGCATTTTCTGCTATTTTTGGGGTGATGATCGGTCGAAGTATTGCCCCTTTGTCTATTTTTTAGAAACAGCTTGAAGTTGGACGAAAACTACTAATGTACTAATGAGTGGTGTTTGGGTATCTGTTGGCAGACTTCCTCTTAATTTCATAATTTGGTTGTGGCGTGAAAGAAAGGATAAACGTCATACCGCTAGGTTTAAACAACACATTGAACAAACTACTATGGCACCAACTATTTTTGTATACCATCACTTCTTAGCTTCAAATCTGGCAGCGTGTAAACTTCTTACTGCCACAAAGCCAACAGAAACACAAAAAGACCAATCCCAAGTGTGACTTTCAAAAATAAGCCAAGAGGGGCTCCACCTTTTGGCGCTTTGTTACAACATCCCATAATCGTTTCCTAGTCATATTGAACTCGTGAGTTAACCTTAAACCTTTCCCTTACGGTAAGGTCAATGAGTTTATAAAACTTCACCAAATTAACCTTTCTTATCGTGTTGGATTCGTTATGATAAATCCAAATTCTGCGATTAGAAGTGAGAGGGTAATGTGTTGATAGAAAGGTGGTTAGAGATTGATGGTGACCAGCTTTATTGCTTGTCGACTGACATCAAAGAGTCTCAGGAAACATTAGTGTTAATTCATGGGTTGGGTGAGTCACATTTATGTTTTGCCGACTCGTTAGATTGGCTCCCGAATTACAACTTAGTCATGTTCGACCTTTGTGGTTATGGCTATTCTCCTGCTTCAGACATAGCCCATTCAACAGAAACCCAAGCAAAGCGAATATTGAAAGCTCTCGACCTATTGAGCATCAATGATTGCTTTCTACTTGGGCACTCTTGGGGCGGCGATACATCGACGTTGGTTTGTGAATACGACACGAAAGGTATCGTGCGTGGTTTCATTAATGCTGAAGGCGGGTTGCACGAAGAAAGCATCATTCTATCCCAGATTATTGCAGACACATATTCTGAACTAAGTACTGATGAATTTACGAACTGGGTGAAAGGAGAAGGTTTATCAAAACGTTTTGCCATGGCTTGGGGACACGGAGCGGGTGTTAAGTATCTTTCGTCAGTTAGACGATGTGAGCCAGAGGTTCTTGGTCAAACCGCCAGTGAAATCTACGGGCAACATGCGACTCAAGATATCCGTGGCGTGGTTGGCTGGGGACAAATCTACGAAAACTTATCCATACCTAAAGTATATTTTTGGGGTACTGACAGCTTAAAGGGGTGTGAACGTGCGAAAGTGTTTATTAGTACGTTAGACAATGTTTCGTTTGAGGGCGCAAACCACTGGGTGCAAAACGATCCGGCTAAGTTCTATGCAGAAGTAGACAAATTTATTACTTGTGTTAAAAGCGCACCAAAGCTTAGGTAACCATTAGCCATACTCAAACCAATATGTGTATTGCGGACCAGATTGAAGGATCTTAGCCTATCAGCTTAAAATAATTGACTATCCAACAAAAAAAGCGAACCAAATGGTTCGCTTTTGTTTATCTAAAATCTGCAAAAATTAGTCTTCGTAGTTATCGATGCTTGGGCAAGAACAGATTAGGTTACGGTCGCCGTATACGTTGTCTACACGGTTAACAGTAGGCCAGTACTTCGAGTTCTTCGTTGCTTTCGATGGGAAGCAAGCCAGTTCGCGAGAGTAAGGGCGATCCCATTCTGCGCCTGAAAGGTCAACTTGTGTGTGCGGTGCGTTCACTAGAGGGTTGTTGTCTAGTGGCCATTCACCGGCTTTCACTGCTGCCATTTCGTGACGGATTGCGATCATCGCTTCACAGAAACGGTCTAGCTCTTCTAAATCTTCAGATTCAGTTGGCTCAACCATTAGTGTGCCAGCTACTGGGAAAGACATAGTCGGCGCGTGGAAACCGAAGTCCATTAGACGCTTAGCAATATCTTCTTCGCTGATGCCTGTGTCTTCTTTAAGTGGACGAATATCGATAATACATTCGTGTGCTACGCGGCCGTTAGTGCCACGGTAAAGAACAGGGTAGTGAGGACGTAGTTTTTCCATCACGTAGTTCGCGTTCAGAATCGCTACTTTCGTTGCGTCTGTTAGGCCAGGTTCGCCCATCATTGCGATGTAAGCCCAAGAGATAGGTAGGATTGAAGCACTACCTAGATCTGCAGCTGATACCGCGTAGTCTGAACCTTGTACACCGTTTTCGATGTGACCTGGTAGGAAAGGTGCTAGGTGCGATTTAACGCCGATAGGACCCATACCCGGACCGCCACCACCGTGTGGGATACAGAATGTTTTGTGTAGGTTCAAGTGAGATACGTCTGAACCGATGAAGCCAGGTGAAGTTAGACCTACTTGAGCGTTCATGTTCGCGCCGTCTAGGTAAACCTGACCGCCCGCTGCGTGTACTTGTTCACACACTTCTTTCACTTGCTCTTCGTATACGCCGTGCGTAGAAGGGTAAGTGATCATGATGCTTGATAGGTTTTCTTTGTGCTTCTCGATTTTCGCTGCTAGGTCTGTCATGTCGATGTTGCCATCTTCATCACACTTAACAACCACTACCTTCATTGAAACCATTGATGCTGTTGCAGGGTTAGTACCGTGCGCAGAGCTTGGAATCAGACAAACGTTACGGTGAGCTTCACCGCGGCTTGCGTGGTAGCGTTGAATCGCGATTAGACCCGCGTATTCACCAGATGCACCAGAGTTAGGCTGTAGTGAGAAATCGTCGTAACCAGTGATTTCACATAGCTTCTCTTTAAGATCTTTCGCTAGTGCTGTGTAACCAGCCGCTTGATCAAGAGGTGCGAATGGGTGAATTGAACCAAACTCAGGCCATGTTACTGGGATCATCTCAGCAGCAGCGTTCAGCTTCATCGTACAGCTGCCCAGTGGGATCATGCCGTGCGTTAGTGAGAAGTCTTTGTTCTCAAGCTGTTTTAGGTAACGCATCATTTGCGTTTCGCTATGGTGCGTGTTGAATACTGGGTGAGTTAGGAACTTTGATTCACGACGGCAGTTTTCTGGAATTGCCGCAAATTCGTTTGATGCAATGTCAGAAGATAGTGCTTGAACGTCTTCTTTCACGTCGAAGATAGCGAATAGGGCATTCACGTCGTCGATCGTTGTTGTTTCGTCTAAGCTGATACCGATCTTACCTTTAAGAAGGCGCAAGTTGATGTCTGCTGCTTGCGCTTTCGCGTACAGCGCATCTGTCTTCTCTTCAGAGTTGATCGTGATCGTATCGAAGAAGCTGTTGTTCGTTAGCTCGTAACCCGATTTAGTCAGGCCAGCCGCTAGAATAGCTGTCATGTGGTGTGTACGACGAGCAATAGTACGTAGGCCTTCTGCACCGTGGTAAACTGCGTAGAAAGACGCCATGTTTGCTAGAAGTGCTTGAGCTGTACAGATGTTCGATGTCGCTTTCTCGCGGCGGATATGTTGCTCACGAGTTTGCATTGCCATACGTAGTGCTTGGTTACCGTGAGTATCGATAGAAACACCGATGACACGACCTGGCATTGTACGCTTATGCTTTTCACGAGTACCCATGAATGCAGCGTGTGGACCGCCGTAACCCATAGGAACGCCGAAACGTTGCGCTGAACCGATTACTACGTCTGCGCCCATTTCGCCAGCAGGCTTAAGTAGAGCAGAAGCAAGTAGGTCAGTAGCAACCGTTACAAGAGTCTTATTTGCTTGAGCTTTCGCAATGATGTCCGTTAGGTCACGAACTTCGCCTGTTGTACCAGGGTATTGAACCAACGCACCAAATACGTCTTGCTCTGGAAGTGTTTCAAGAGCACCAACCATTACTTCAAAACCGATGTACTCAGCACGAGTTTTAACAACTTCTAGTGTTTGAGGATGAACATCGTCAGCAACGAAGAATACTTTGCTCTTGCTTTTACCAGCACGCTTACACAGTGTCATCGCTTCGCCAGCCGCTGTCGCTTCATCAAGAAGAGATGCGTTTGCGATTTCCATACCAGTAAGGTCCATTACCATTTGTTGGTAATTCAGTAGAGCTTCAAGACGACCTTGAGAAATCTCTGGTTGGTATGGTGTGTAAGCTGTGTACCAGCCTGGGTTCTCTAAAACGTTACGCAGAATAACGTTTGGAGTGAATGTGTTGTAGTAGCCTTGGCCAATGAAGGTACGTTTCACTTGGTTTAGGTTAGCGATCTCTTTAAGAGAGGTCAGCATGTCCATTTCGCTCAGTGGCGCAGCAAGTGTCATTGGTTTTTCAAGACGGATTTGTGCAGGAACCGTTTCGTCGATCAGTGCGTCTAAGCTAGTCGCGTTGATCGCTTCAAGCATTTTCTGCTGGTCTGCTTTATTAGGGCCGTTATGACGAGCAACAAACTCGTTTTGAGTACCCAGGTCTTTTAGTAATTGGCTTTGAAGTAATTCAGTCATGATATGTTCTACTTTCTCTTTGGAGCCGTGAGCTAGCCCCTAAAATTAAGCTGCTCAAAAGAGCAGCTTTATCGTAATGAGGTTACCTATTAGTCTTCTTCGATAGAGCTTAGGTATTCTTCCGCATCTTTAAGGTTGTCTAGTTCAGACGCATCAGACATCTTCACTTTAACAATCCAACCACCTTCATAAGATTCTTCGTTAATTAACTCTGGGCTATCTTCTAATTCTTCGTTGATTTCTACGATTTCGCCAGAGATTGGTGCGTAGATATCAGAAGCTGCTTTCACTGATTCAACGAGAGAGAAGCTTTCGCCAGCTTCTATTTCGTCTCCAGTGTCAGGCAGGTCAACAAACACAACGTCACCTAGCATCTCTTGAGCGTGCTCAGAAATACCGATAGTCACAGTACCGTCACCGTTGTCTTTTACCCACTCGTGGCTGTCTGCAAACTTTAGTGTATTGTCCATTGCTTATTCTCCAAAAATTTATGAGGTTTTAATTTAAATCTTAAAAACGGTTTAACGGTAAAGAGGGAAGCGTTTGCAAAGCTCTTTAACTTGCTTGCGAACACGTTGCTCAACTTCAGCGTTGCCTTCAGGGCTTTCAACTAAGCCGTCAAGAACATCGCCGATCCATTCACCGATAAGTTTGAATTCTTCAGTGCCAAAACCACGACTGGTTCCAGCTGGCGTACCCAAGCGGATACCAGAAGTAATCATAGGCTTCTCTGTATCGAATGGTATGCCATTTTTGTTACATGTGATCCCTGCACGCTCTAATGCTTCTTCAGTTACGTTACCTTTCAAGCCTTTAGGGCGAAGGTCAACCAGCATTAGGTGCGTGTCTGTTCCGCCAGTCACAATGTCACAACCGCGAGTTTGCAACACTTCAGCAAGAACTTTTGCGTTGTCGATCACTGAATCAATATAAGTATTAAATTCTGGGCCAAGTGCTTCGCCAAACGCCACTGCTTTAGCCGCGATAACGTGCATTAGTGGGCCGCCTTGTAGGCCAGGGAACACTGCAGAGTTGATCTTTTTGTTGATGTCTTCGTGGTTAGTCAGAATCATACCGCCGCGTGGGCCACGAAGTGTTTTGTGCGTTGTTGTTGTAACAACGTGTGCATGTGGTAGTGGGCTAGGGTGAGCACCTGTCGCGATAAGACCCGCGATGTGTGCCATATCAACCATTAGGATTGCGCCAACTTCGTCAGCGATTTCACGGAACTTAGCGAAATCAATAACGCGTGGGATAGCACTACCACCAGCAATAATCATTTTAGGTTGGCTTTCGATAGCTAAAGCGCGGACTGCTTCGTAATCGATTTCAAGAGTGTCGCGGTCTACGCCGTATTGAACCGCGTTGAACCATTTACCAGACATTGCAGGACGTGCACCGTGTGTAAGGTGACCACCAGCATCTAGGGACATACCAAGAATAGTGTCGCCAGGTTGAAGTAGGGCAAGTTTCACTGCGCCGTTGGCTTGAGCGCCAGAGTGTGGCTGTACGTTTACGTATTCGCATTTGAACAGCTGTTTAGCGCGTTCAATCGCGATAGCTTCTACTGTATCTACATGTTCACAACCACCGTAGTAACGGCGGCCTGGGTAGCCTTCAGCGTATTTGTTTGTTAGGCAAGTGCCTTGAGCTTGCATTACTGCTTTAGAAACGATGTTCTCAGAAGCAATAAGTTCGATTTGTTCATTTTGACGAGTATTCTCTGCTTGGATGCCAGCAAATACTGCATCGTCAGTACCAGATAGGTTCGTAGTGAAAAAACTGTCTAAGCTATGGTTTTGGTAAGCGTTCATTGTCGAGACCTTTCATTAAGCTAATGGTGATTGTTTTTATAGTCCATTAGGTCTTACGTTGATTTCTGCATCGGTATCGTTTGCGCCATATAGGTACAGACAAACGGTAATTGCGTTTTAAATGTACTCTTACAGCGTCTAAGCGATCGTTGTAGGGTCAATGCAGCACGAATTGGTTCCCAAAAGTTCGGGTAAAAAACAGCTCTCACAAATGTTAAAACTATCATTTGGTACAAGCTGAAGTAGCATCTCTTCATCTAACAAGTCGATAACATAGCTCCGATAAAATCAATTTTCAACAAAAATTTCCAATAGGAAACAACTTTTCTCGTTTTGCTACAGGGAGCACGCTTTATTTCTGTGTGTGCTCTTTAATCAACAAAGCGCTTCATGCAACAATGAAATGAATAGACAGGAAGTAAGAAAATAATGAGGGACCTATGTCAGAAGACATTTATGATGAGTACCCATCTTTAACGTTGGCGAAAGAAACGTTAGACCAGAATATAGAACCACTCAGGCTTGGGCAGCGTATTAAAGATATCCGTGGCAAGCTTGGGATCACGCTAGAAGAAGCAAGCCAAAGAACGGGCTTGGCGCGTTCTACGCTCAGCAAAATCGAGAATGAACAAATCTCGCCAACCTTTCAGGCTATGCAAAAATTAGCGATGGGTTTGCAAATTGATATGCCGCAACTCTTTGAGCCGCCAAGGAAAAAAGTTGCAACAGGACGTCGTGACTTAACTAAAGCAGGTCAGGGGAAACCTCACCCGACACCGACTTATGAGCATGAACTGCTTGCGACAGAGCTCTCTAACAAGAAGATGATGCCATTCAAAAGCCGCGTAAGAGCGCGTACTTTCGAAGAATATAATGATTGGGTTCGTCACGATGGTGAAGAGTTCTTAATGATTATCTCCGGTGATGTGATGTTCTACTCAGAATTCTACGAACCTGTGCCTATGAGCGAAGGCGACAGCATGTATTACGATGCCAATATGGGCCACATGCTGATTTCTACTAGTGCAGAAGATGCGCTGATTTTGTGGGTGACTGCAAAATAAGTTAACAAAGTTAGAATTTCTTATAGTGAATGCAAACGTTTGCCTTTGTTTCTAACGTTTGCCAAATGACGCGATATTGATGTGAAAATCATCAATGTCGCGTTTTTGTATGGATCGAATAATTGTTTTTAAATTGTTAAATGTCACATTTTGAGCTGTTTTAATCTTGTTAAGGGTGTAAAACTGACTCAGGCTTGTTTACTATAGTGAGCACGGTTTACTCATGTTGATTGAAGTTTACTGAAGTGAATTCTTAGAAAGTGAGTTGTAGAGCTTTTGTACAGCTATCTATTTTTATAACGCTAACTATATAAGCCTATATAAAAGACATCACTTTTTACTATCTACTGTTTCTAATGCTGAGACCTAGCGTTAGAAGCGACTCTAAATAGAGATATAAGCGGCAGATTCGATTTGGAAAGCCTGCAACGCTTCATGGAGAATAAAATGACTCAAGAACACGCTAATCAAGACCTATTAACAACACCACTGCACGCACTTCACGTTGAAGAAGGTGCAAAGATGGTTCCTTTCGCTGGCTACGACATGCCAGTTCAGTACCCACTAGGTGTAAAGAAAGAGCACTTACACACTCGTGATGCTGCCGGTCTTTTTGATGTTTCTCACATGGGGCAACTTCGTCTACATGGTGCAAATGCAGCTGCTGTCCTAGAATCTTTGGTTCCTGTAGATATTATCGACCTTCCTTCTGGTAAGCAGCGTTACGCGTTCTTTACTAATGAGCAGGGCGGCATCATGGATGACCTGATGGTTGCTAACCTTGGCGATCACCTGTTTGTTGTTGTGAACGCAGCTTGTAAGACACAAGATATCGATCACCTAACGGCACATCTTCCTGCAGATGTAGAAATGGAAGTGATTGATGACCGCGCTCTACTCGCACTTCAAGGGCCTAAAGCATCTGAAGTTCTAGCTCGTTTCCAACCAAGCGTTGCTGACATGCTGTTCATGGACGTCCAAAAAGTGGATATCGACGGCGTTGAATGCATCGTGAGCCGCAGTGGTTACACGGGTGAAGATGGCTACGAGATCTCAGTACCGAACGATCACGCTGAAGCACTAGCACGTAAACTAACTGCAGAAGCTGAAGTAGAGTGGATTGGTCTTGGTGCTCGTGATTCACTTCGTCTTGAGTGTGGTCTATGTCTATACGGTCACGACCTAGACACAACGACAACACCAGTAGAAGCTAGCCTTCTATGGGGCATTCAAAAAGTGCGTCGTACTGACGGTGAACGTGCAGGCGGTTTCCCTGGCGCTGATATCATCCTTGAGCAAATCGCAACGAAAGATGTTCAACGTAAACGTGTTGGTCTTGTTGGTCAAACTAAAGCACCAGTACGTGAAGGTGCTGAATTGTTCGATGCTGAAGACAACAAGATTGGTGTTGTAACGAGCGGTACTGCGGGTCCTAACGCCGGCAAGCCTGTTTCTATGGCGTACGTTCGTACAGACTTAGCAGCAATTGGCACTGAAGTCTTCGCTGACGTTCGTGGCAAGAAGCTACCAATGACGGTAGAAAAAATGCCATTCGTACCTCAACGTTACTACCGTGGCTAATCTCTTTTAAGATAAACCACTAAGCTAACTGAAAGCCTATCGTTCACTTCTCTGTATTGAGATGTCAAACGTTAGGCTTTTTTGTTGTTGGAATAGTATAACCTTCTGTATTACAACTCAGTTCGGTTACTCAAAATTAGTTTATAAAATGAGAGATGTGGCCATATCGTTACAAATACTTACTATACTGTTGGTTGTGACGTGTTATGGTGGCAATTCATCATTTCTGTAAATAAGTAGTAGGGGTTACAAGGAGTTATCTATGAATGTTAACCATAAATTGAGTCCGGTTCGTAAGGCCGTTGTTGGACTTTTAGCGCCATTGATTTACACATCAAGTGTTATGGCAACGGAAAACTCGGTCGAAAGTACTCCTGACGCGAGCGTAACACCTTATATCGTGAATGGTAGTGACGCTTCAGTGACTGAATTTCCTTCAATGGCGAGCTTGTTCATTGATCGTATTGATTACGATGGTGTTTACTCTACAGGCCCTTATTGTGGCGCGACAATTTTAAACCCGACTCATATTCTGACGGCAGCACACTGTATTTACGGCAATGAAGAAGGGCAGCTATTTACTACTGTGGTTCCACAGCTCGAAGATACGTCTCAATTTCCTAATGGTAATGTTCAAAAATCGCGTGTATCCGAAGTTTACTATCGCAGCGACTACTCAAATGCGTTGAGTGATCTACTACGTAACGATGTGGCTGTCCTAAAGCTTGAAAGTGCACTTAATATTGATTCAGTGAACGATGTTGTTAAGCGCCCAAGCTCCGACGGTTACCGTAGTTCTTTGGAGATGTTTACCGCTGTTGGTCATGGCGATACACGTTCAGGGTATGACGCTACTACCTTATTGCAAAAAGCATCTCTTAATTACGTAGACAACGCGACTTGTGCAAATGCCTTTATTGATGGTTCGGTATTAACGGATAATCAAATTTGTTTTAATGGTGACTACAGCGTATTTACTGGTCTTTATAATGGTACTTGTCAAGGTGACTCTGGTGGTCCAGTCTATTGGAAAGATGGTGCTGACTATCGACAGGTTGGTATCACGAGCTTTGGCCCGGACACATGTGGTGGTAATTCTGCGGTGACCTCTGTATTTACAGAAATCTATGATTATAGAGATTGGATCGATAGCGTTATTGCAGGGAATGAAACCGCTAAGTTTGTTTCTACTGATGCTAAGCGAACAGCTTATGTGAATGCACGTACATCATCTGGCTCTGGTAGCAGCGGGGGGAGTGTGTCGTTTGGCTTACTAGGCGCATTGATGTTACTAGGTGGGTTTAGAAGAGCTACCTCTCGTTAGATAGATTCCTCATGTTAGTTAAACAAACAGCCAGTCATTCAATAATGATTGGCTGTTTTGTTTTGGTCTGTTTGTTTAAGCCGTTGAGAGTTTTGCGCTACTCGTTGATACTAATTGATTAGACGCATAATTCAGTAGATGCTTTTCTACTGTATCTTTCGATAATCTCATCCATCTCTTTTATCGCATCATTGATGCTTTTGATACCACCTTGCGCGACACCTTTTTCGCTTGGGTTCAATGCAGAAAAAGCCCGTTTTAATTCCTTATCTTCCAACATGTTCCCGTGCAACAACACTTCTTTGTAGGTGAGTAGCCTATGCTGTACCGCGATAATTTGACTGCGGGTATTCTCTGATTCTAAAGCGTGCTTTATGCAAGGAAATGCCAATGTATAACGATTCGCAATTTCCAATTTGACGTCTTTGTTATTCGCAATTTGCAATTTTTATTATTTCCCAATACTTGAGTAATCAAGTTTGCTAGCCTGTACGTTCACGACCGCTCTAAGTGTCAAAGTTTATGAAACGTAACGTTTTTTAATGATCGAATAATATGCCTTTAATGGCGTATGTAAACCGTTGCGAGTCAATATGGTCTGCTTCTTGCTGAAATTAGGTCATAACTGTCTATTGAGGATAAGCTTATGTCACAAGAACCCATAATAATGGCGCTGATTGATCGCAGAAAGCAAGCCAATTTGTCGCAAGAAAAATTAGCCTCAAGTGCGGGAATGAGTTTAAAAACCTATCAAAGGATTGAACGTGGTGAAGCTGACATCAAAATGTCTCAGTATCGTTCTATCACCAGAACCTTAAAAGTGACGGATTTGGATGTCGTGCTTGATATTGTTGGCGCATCACAAGCTACAGCAGAAGATGTTGCAGCGGTCAGTCGTTTACTGACCAGCGAAGAGAGAATGTTGTTGATCAAACTGATTTTGTCGGTCAAAAAACAGCCGTAGCGATTTGGTCTAATAGGTATCGTTTTTGCTCAAGCAAATAGAGTTCGAACGGTTGTTTGGTAGGTGGTGTGTTCACTGATGACATGAAACTATTATTCTACTCTTCCGCGCAGTTGCTTGGTGGTACTTCTTTGCTTTTTACCTTCTAAACGTCTTTTCTGAGAGCCACGCGTCGGCTTAGTTGCTCGTCTTACTTTTTGAACCTTTGTCGCTTCCAGGATCAGTTCTTTCAAACGCACCAAAGCATCATCACGGTTTTGTTCTTGAGTTCTATACTGCTGCGCCTTAATGATAATCACACCATCTTTAGTAATGCGGCTATCTTTGTGTGCGAGGAGCTTTTCTTTATAGAAATCAGGTAGGGTGGAGTGCTTGATGTCAAAACGTAAATGTATCGCGCTCGATACTTTATTGACGTTTTGGCCGCCGGCTCCTTGTGCTCTGATCGCAGTTAGCTGAAGTTCCCAGTCTTGAATCGAAACAGAGTTAGATATTTGTAACATAAACATCCATTTTGAACGGTAATATGGGGTCATGATACTGAATATTGGTTATGGTATCAGTAATTTTCTTAAAGAGTGGTAGTAGTGATGAAAATAGATTTAACGGCGTATGAAGGATTAATCTTTGATATGGACGGTACGTTGATCGATACAATGCCAGCACATGTCAAAGCATGGCAGCAGACGGCAGAAGAGTTCGGCTTTCACTTCGAAGCATCTTGGCTGCACAGCTTAGGTGGAATGCCGAGTTATAAGATAGCCGATGAGGTGAACAGTAAATACGGCTTATCGCTCGATCCACAAGCTGTTTCAGCGTTTAAGATGGCATCATTTGCCGCTATTGAAGATAAAGGCGATATCATCCCGTGTACTCATTCTCTACTGTTAGAAAATCTAGGAAGTAAGAAGATAGCTGTCGGGACAGGCAGTCAGCGTATAAGTGCAGAACAGCTATTAGATAAAACGGATATCTTGAGCAAGCTGGATATCTTAGTGACAGCAACAGATGTGAAGAATCATAAGCCAAATCCAGATACCTTCTTGGACGCTTGTTTCGGTATGGGATTACAACCCAAGCAATGTGTTGTATTTGAAGATACCAATCTTGGTAAGCAAGCCGCTCATGCCGCGAACATGGATTGTGTTCTTATAGTTGAGGGGAACAAGTTAGAATTTTATCCAGCTCCAAGCTGATCGGTTGCCTAGCAAGGAGATGCCATTGTCTTTTGCTAGGCGATTTCGCTCATTTCTTTGTCTAGAAATAAACACACTTTGTTTCGACCTGCCGCTTTAGCTTCGTATAACGCTAAATCGGCGCACTTGTAATTAAGTGCTGGATCATTTGTTACGTTAGTAATCCCACCGCTCACGGTGACCACGTTGTCGAGTTCAAGGCTGACAGCGACTCTCAGCCTATTTAGAACGTATTCTGCTTCTTCAGTTGTTGTGTGAGGTAGAATTACGCCAAACTCTTCGCCACCAATGCGAGCGACGAAATCAGTTTCACGGCATTCACGTTGAAGTACTTGAGCAACTGTTTGAATGACTCGATCACCATAATCATGCCCAAACCTGTCGTTTATGCGTTTGAAGTAGTCAATATCCAAGATGGCTAAACAAGATTGTTCGCGAGTAGGGTAACGATTAACACGAGAACACTCATCTCGAAGTTCAAGGTCAAACTTTCGTCTGTTCCAACACCCAGCTAATGCATCTTTCTCACTTAGGTTTCTAAGTTTGTTTTCAAGTTCTTTGTGTTTACTGATGTCGACAAATGACGCGACATAAAACTGAATTACACCTTTAGAGTCTTTAATGGTTTGGATGCGCAGTATTTCAGTGATCAAAGACCCGTCTTTGCGGCGGTTGACCACTTCACCTTCCCAAACTCCGGTCTTAGTGATAATGCTCCACATTTTGATGTAGAAGTCTTGATTGTAGCGGCCGGAGGCAAACATAGATGGTTGTCGGCCTTTTACATCTTCTAACTCATACCCACTAACACGAGTGAACTCTTGGTTTACTTTGATGATTCGGTTGTTTCTGTCTGTAATGACTAAAGCAGACATACCATTCATGGCGGCCTTTGCGAGTTGGCTATCTATGCTGTTTTTTTTATGGTTTCTGTTCCACAGAACAAAGCCTGCGGAGATCATCGAAATGAGGAAAGATAAGGTGATGATCTGAACGAAAATCGCTTGTTTTTCTTGTCGGTATTGGCTGTTAAATTGCTGGTTTTCAATATGAAGAACCATGTAAATAGGGCCTTCAAACTGCTTTATCTTAGGGCTGATGTCGGAGTGAAAATACCAATTCTTACCATCAAAATAGCTCGATGATGAATTGCCTTGAATATCTTTCCACAGAGCAGGGTATAGCTTTGCGTATGTTTTGTCGGCGCGCGACTCAATCACATGGCCAAATGATTCAGTCGGATCTGGCCCCATAATGATATGGCCGGTTTTGTTGAGAATGACTGGGACGGCTGCTGATGTGCCAATCTGGTAATGTAATCGCTTATAAATCTCAAGCATGTTCAGGTTCGCAATGAAGTAACCAACAATACTGTCGCCTTCAGCTACGGGGGTCATAATTCGAAGTGCAGGAATCAAAGGGCGGGCAATTTTGCCGTTTTCGATTTCAAGATCAATACCTTTAGAGCTGACATCTCCAATCTTTAATTTTTTTAGTGCCTGATAATAATCACGCGAAGATTTATTTTGCAGTTCGTTATCCGGAACTACCGTGGCTTGGCCGTCTTTGTAGTTAACACGGTAGACTTCGTTACCATCTAGATCTAGGTAGCGTAGCTGAGAATAGTATTTTTGGCCACGCGCTAACATGACCCAAAGATCTTGTAGTGTTTCTTTGTGGATGAGTGACGGATTTTGAACTGCACGAAGTAACGTTTGAGAGTCTGCAATAGAAGGGACAGAGTTAGAAATTTGCTCCACGATAACGGCGAGTTCATGAAAGCTGTATTCAATCTGATTTTGGCTCGATTGCTTGATATTTAGCGTATGCTGAGCTTCAACTCTGTCAAATTCAGAATTGATATACAGGGCAGGGACTAATCCTAGAGCGAATATGGTGCATAGAAATTGGCTGACTAGTTTTTTTATACTCGTATTCATCACTGTCCTTAAAGAATCAGCGCAATACTATATATTTTATAGGGTTTTTAATGTGATCTTGCCCCAGAACTTAAGATAAGATGCGCATATAACTACGATTTTAGTGCAACTTTTTGCACTAAAGCTTGATTGTTGAGCAATCACTTCGTATTAAAATCATTGCTCAATTGATCGATACAGTCTGTAATCAGAGCCAGTTAATCGCGATTTTTCGCAGTTTATCTAGCTAAGGGCATCTAGCTCAGGCCGATAATATTTCCATTACTATCAATATCTAATGACATGAAAGCCGGTTTGTCGGGTAGGCCAGGCATGGTCATTACATTTCCGCACAGCGCGTAAATAAAGCCGGCCCCCGCACACAGTTTTAGCTCTCTAACGGGTACGTTAAACTGAGTTGGTGCACCTTTTATATGTGCTTCTGTAGAGATCGATAGAGGCGTTTTTGCCAAACAAACTGAGAGGTCGCTATAGCCGTGTTGATTAAACTCAGCCAGTTGTTTTTTCGCCAGTGGTGATAGCGAGATACTTGCTGCGCCATAACCGACTTCAGCGACAGCCATCAGTTTTTCTTCTATGCTTTGCTCCGAGTTGTATAAAGGCTTAAATTCACTCTCACTTTGGCATGCTTTTACCACGGCATGCGCCAACTGAGTCGCGCCTTCGCCGCCTTGACCAAATGCTTCACTCACTTCAACGCTAACGTTTGAATCAAAGTCAGTGATCATCTGTTTCAATGCTTCTAGTTCTTGAGCTGAATCTTGCGGGAATCGGTTAATCGCAATAACTGTCGGTACTCGGTATTGCTTTACGTTATTGATATGCCATTTCAGGTTCTCAAAACCCGCAATAAGCGCGTCTTGGTCATCACTAAAGATTGAATCTGGTAACGGAGTACCCGGTTTCAAATCGTATAAACCAGAATTGGCTTTTAATCCACGCAATGTTGCGACAACGACAGCACAATCAGGCTTCTTGTTGGATGCTTTTACTTTGATGTTGCACGCTTTCTCAAAACCCATGTCTGAGCCGAAACCACCTTCAGTTACAACAAAGTCACTCAGCTTTAATGCTATCTTGTCGGCAATAATGGAAGAATTACCGTGGGCGATGTTTGCGAAAGGCCCTGCATGTATGAGGGTCGGTACGCCTTCTAGGGTTTGCATCAATGTAGGCTCGATAGAGTCCTTCATTGTCACTGTCATTGCGCCCGCTACGTTGAAATCATCTGCGGTCAATGGCAAGCCTTGTTTATTGTAAGCAAGTACCACTCGTCCGATACGCTTTCTTAAATCTTGAAGATTATCAGCTAGAGCAAGAATAGCCATCAGCTCTGAAGCGGCTGAGATATCAAATCCATCTTCTCGCTCAAAGCCATTAATTGTTTTGTTTGCTTCGTTCTTGCCAACCGTGATCATGCGCAATGCGCGATCATTATGATCGAGCACACGCCGCCAAACGATTCTACTTGGGTCGATATCTAGTGCTTTTAAGCCCGAGCGCACTTCAAAGGCTTCTAACCCTTCACGCTGTTCATGATACAAACGCGCATCAATGGCGGCAGAAGCGAGGTTGTGAGCGGCCGTCACAGCATGAATGTCACCCGTCAGATGTAGATTTAATTGCTCCATAGGGGCGACTTGAGAGTAACCACCACCCGCAGCGCCACCTTTTACACCAAATACCGGGCCCATTGAAGGTTGGCGAATGCAGGCCATGGAAGATTGGTTAATCTTTGCGAGGCCTTGTGCTAATCCAATAGTGGTGACGGTTTTGCCTTCACCAAGAGGCGTTGGTGTGATAGCCGTTACCACGACCAATTTACCATCTTGTTGGTTGACGAGGCGTTCAAGTGATGTGAGAGACACTTTAGACTTGTATTGCCCTAATGGCTGATGTTCGTTGTGGTGCAGGCCTGCTTGCTTGGCAACCTCACTGATGTTTTTAAGGGGAGTAGAGCGACAAATATCAATATCAGACAGCATATTTGATCCTTATATCAGAACCGAAAGGTGGTACGTAAACGTTTGCGTGGCGATGGTACTGTATAAATTTGCCAAGTAAAGGCAAACCACACGAATTATGTGCTGGAAGATGACAGATCTCAAGAGTCATTGCGCGAGATCAAATCTTAAACGAGCAAAATATTCGAACAGATTACCCTCAGCTGCAGTTATATTAGTGTCGAATACAAAAAGGGCTGCATATGGCAGCCCTTTAGGAAAAGGTAATCTAGTTAGGCGCTAACCTCAATCAGTCAGCAATCCAATATGGTCGATTAACGATCCCAATATGTTTCTTCTAAGCTATCTTCGCGTTCAGGTAGTGCGCGAGAAAGGCGAGGAGAGTGCTGAGTCAATACTTCGTAGCTTACACGGTTTGCGTACTTACAAATTTGAGACAGTGAAGAGTAAGTTAGACAAGCGTGCTCGTGTTTCTCAGAGTTTGGTACATTCACGTGGTGGTAGCTGTTTGCTGCCATGTCGTGTAACAGTGCTGAAAGTGCACCATCACCAGCACCATTTGTGTTCTTAATTTCAAGTGGGCCACCAAGGTAAGGGCCAATATGAGAATACACTTTTACTGGGTCTTTGCAGTCTTGCTTACGCATAGCGCGGCTAAATTCGTATTTATTGAATTCAGGGATATTACCCGGTAACAATGGCAGTGTGGTTTCGCGTTTCGCTGGCTCGTCAGTGTAACCTGCCATGTATAGGCCAATAGGACCTGCAGTACATAGAACTAGGTCAACCCACTCAAGTGCTTTGTTAGCAGCTAGCAGAGGATCTTTTTCGCCTGTTAGCGCTTCACCTTCGTCTTCGTTCATCGCGACGATGGTTACGTTTTCTTTCAGGTATTCTTGCCACCATTCAGCGTTACCTTCGATCACATATTTAGTACCAAGCGTAAGTACAACAGGCACATTGTGTGCTTTCGCATATTCAATCGCTTTTTGTACCGCTTTTGGCATCGGATCTTCAGGTTTGCCACGCATTAAGTATGACGACACAACCAATGCAGAAGCTTTCTCGAACACTTTTTCAGGAATGCTTTCTGGAAGTAGTTGGTTCATGTGGCCTTCATTGATTGCAAACGTACGTTCGCCATCTTCAGAAATCAGCGTGTAGCAGCGACCAATTGGACCATCAACAGTTTGAAGGTGGTTTAGATTCATACGAGAAGAAGTGCGGCACAGATAACGGTAGCCGAATGAGCCAACTTCAATCTTCTTAGACATAACGCCAAGCAGTACAGATTTGCTGTCTGCAAGTACAGAATAGTTGTGCAGTGTGTTGCCGATAGTATCGCCAGGGTATTGATGCGTGATCAAACCGCGCGCAACTAACTCTTCATACAGCGCATCTGCTTTACTTTCTTCCAATACCAGTGAGTGACCTTTACTCAGCTCGTATTTTTCTAGGAACTCGTTGTCAACACGGGCCTCGATATCAACAATCGTTTGGCCAACACCGACAATCGTTGCGCGGTGAAGCTTAGGTGTTTGTTGAATTTGGTTGACCAACGGATCACGTGCGTGAGTTGGAAAGTAGTGCTTAGATTTACGCTGTCCAGGAAACTTCATATGAAAAATACAGTGAAAAAATTTTGCCGCATGATATCACATTTTGTTTCTGTTTCTTTCATTTTTATTACATTTTGAATCACCTGCACAATGAGTGTACAGGTGAATAGTCTTACTTTGGCTTGAGGCTATTCAGCGGGAACAAGCGTTGCTGGATCTACGTAAGCCTCTGTACCCCAAAGCGGAACAGTTGAAAGGCTATGTTTGAAACTGCCTTCCGTTTCTTTGGTGGTGTAAGACAAGTAAAGCAGTGACTGATTCTCTGCATCGTAGATACGACGGACCTTCATTGTTTTAAAGAAGATACTTTTTGACTGCTTGAATACCACTTCGCCTGATTTGCTCTTGTCTATTTGAGCTATCATTTCTGGTGTGATTTCACCTGTTTGGCGACAAGAGATAGAGCTATCGCTTGGATCAGAGAGACTTAGGTTTGCTTCGATTGATGCGATATGACAGGTAACACCTGCGATCTTATCGTCATCTAATGAAGACATCTTGATATCCTTCATGGTGAAGAAACCCAGTGAGACGTCGCCAACCTCATTGTCTGAACAGCCAGCTAACATTGTGATGATACCTGCTGCTATTAAGGCTTTTTTCATAAGAAGTCCTTTTTATTTATATAGTTCTGTTTACTATAAGGATATTGAAAGCTTGAGTACGAGTGTAGAGCTTTTCGTTAAGTTCTTAAAGGGTGTTGTTGGATGATGAAAAAGATGAGGCATTTAAAGTACTTGTTGGCCTTGGTCATGCTCTGTATGCTTTCTGCTTGTAGCTCGGCACCTCAGCCGACCCTATGTCTTCCAAATAGCTGCGATATTTGGGGATACTAACCGTAGGTACTAAAAGAATGAATAACGAAATACCTGAAATAGCACATAAGAAAAATCAATGGCTGTTTAGTCAGCTCGACATTGCTTACCCCGCAAAAGAAAGCCTCCTAGGCCGTGAACTTTATCAAAGCAAACTCCCATCCAAGTCATACCAACTCCTAGCTCAAGATCAAACGCCTTCCCAAATAGATGAACTGCATAAAGTCGATTTCCATAAACTGACCGTTCTGTTCTCGCTTAACCAAGCCAGTGTGTACCAAGATGAAGCCGAAAGGGCGCACATGCTTGAGTTCTTGAGCCAAATTATGCTGTCTGATGAGCATGTTTTATATATTGGTACTCAAAGTGGTGAAGTGGTGGCGAGTGCAATTGTCACAGCAGTGGAAGGTTCGCTGTTGATATCGGACGTGGTTGCTGGGAGTGGTCAAAGTATCAACGACTTTGCTAAGCAGTTACACGATTTTTGGGTACAAGATCATGCTTCTTGCGATAAAGTGTGGATCGAGAACTAAAGATTCTTTGAGAAAGCGTTAATCTAAGTACAATACCCCATCTTATTTAAAGGGTATTGTATGTACAAGCTATTGATATCAATCGCTGTATTGTGTATTAGCGCTTATTCTTCACTCAGTTTTGCTAACGACTGGGATATCAAACGCATCCTAGTTTTACACTCATACGAACCTTCTTACCAATGGACCGCTGATTTCCAAAAAGGGATAGACAGTGCGTTCAGCCAATCTCAAACCGAAGTTAAACTCTCGATCGAGTATTTGGATTCAAAGCGTATCCATAGCCCTGACTACTACGGCTCTCTCTCGAACTATTTGAAAGTCAAATATGCTGGTTACGAATTTGACGGTGTAATTGCTACTGACGATAACGCAGCCAATTTCCTTGAATCATTAAGCACTTTAATTGATCGTTCGACACCAGTGGTGGCCGTTGGGATTAATGACACCAGTACAGATATGTATGCAGTATCTGACAGAGCAACTGTGCTTTACGAGAACGATCAGATAGATGTAAATATCCAGCTGATTTCTAAACTAAGACCTAATCTAAAGAATCTCTATTTCATAAATGATTACAGTGTCACTTCTGAGCTGATCCGCAAAGAAATGAATATCAGGATGGCCAAATTCCCAAATATTAATTTGGTAGAAATACGCGATCTATCACTCGAGCATACAAGCCAATTTTTGAAAGGAATTTCTGCGGACGACGCAGTTTTACTTAGTCACTACAACACCGAGTTGAAACAAGGTATCTATCACACTTATCAAGAAATTGCGGACACTTTGTCTACGGCAAGTGCAGCTCCTGTGTTTGCTTTGTGGCAGTTCTACATTTCAGGTGATGTACTCGGTGGGTATGTTAACCATTCACAAAGTATGGGTGAAGAGGCTGTCGATGCACTCGATAAGTACCTTCCTCTTGGTTTTACGACACCGTTGACCCCCGGAGACAATAAACGTTTTGTATTTAATTACCTTGCAATGAAACGACACGGGATTAGCACAAACGCTTTGCCAGATGAGGCTGTATTTATTAACGAGCCTTCATCTTTCATTCGCAAAAATTTTCAGTTGTTATTGGGTTTATCGCTGGTGATTGCGGGTTTGAGCCTGATTATTTTGATGCAATTTGTCACCTTGCGCCAAAAGAAAGAACTCGCGAAAAAGAACAAACGAATTTTAAAACTTCAGAAACAAACGCTAAATATTCAGAAAGATATGATTCACGTTTTAGGGGAGGCGATTGAAACTCGCTCCGGTGAAACCGGTAATCACGTTAAGCGTGTTGCTAAACTATCGGCATTGCTTGCTAAGCAACGTGGCTTAAGCCATCGTGAGGTCGAAATGATTGAGATCATTAGCCCGATGCACGATGTGGGTAAGATTTCAGTCCCAGAATCAATTTTGGATAAACCAGGTAAGTTAACCGATCAAGAGTGGGAAGTAATGAAACTTCATACTACTGCAGGTTATAACTTATTAAAGAGCGGATCTGGCGATATTACTAATTTGGCTGCAATTATTGCTAACGAACACCATGAGCGCTGGGACGGTACTGGATATCCTAGTGGTAAGGTGGGGGAAGACATTCATTTGTTTG
Organism: Vibrio sp. BS-M-Sm-2; assembly: GCF_041504345.1. Taxonomy (NCBI): domain Bacteria; kingdom Pseudomonadati; phylum Pseudomonadota; class Gammaproteobacteria; order Vibrionales; family Vibrionaceae; genus Vibrio; species Vibrio sp. BS-M-Sm-2. Next base: position 1,526,324 of record NZ_CP167895.1, on the reverse strand, counting down.
CTCGTATCACGGCAGTTGCGGATGTGTTTGATGCGCTACTTAGTACTCGTTGTTACAAAGAGCCGTGGCCATTAGAGATGGTTGTCGATTTGTTCGAGCGAGAAAGTGGCTATCAATTTGATCCTCAGCTTACTAAGCTTTTATTGAACCACTTACCAGAGTATGTTGCTATCCGTGATTCGTATCCAGACACAGGTAGTATTGAGCTGGTTCCTATGCCCGTGACCGAAACTAAAGTTTCGAAAGAGTCGACTATTATTTAACGGTCTTTTTCTCATTTATCTTCGTTCCATGCTTAGTCATCTTGATATAAATAGGTGATTGAGCGGGTTCTTATATCTCTAGTTCATCTGCCTGTTATCCTTCGTACCATTCTCTATCGTAAATTTATATTTTCAACTGCAGTTGGGCTAACTTTGTATACCTATCAAGGCTTGACTTTGTAGAAACCTTGTCAATTTGGTGAAAACTGTTGCTTATGCTGAGTCATAAAGTGATCAACTGCATATTTCGCGAAGTGAAATAAGCTTGTGTCGGTAAAGTGTTACCTTAATCATCTCGACATTTCACATAACCCTATAGGATAAGGCATTGAATTCAATGTGAGTGAGAGAGCTATGCGGTTAGAACAGACTAAATGTGTAATTTTCGATTGTGACGGGACACTCATCGATAGCGAAAAGCTATGTTGCCAAGCCTTGGTGAATGTATTCTCTGGCTTTGGGGCGAAGTTAAACGTTATTGATTGCTATGCCCACTTTCAAGGTGGAAAATTGGCTGACATCTTGATGGATACACAAGAACGTTTAGGGTTATCTATCTCGATTGATACACTTGAACCACTTTATCGCACTGAATTAGAAGCACTGTTCCAACGTCATTTAAAGCCGATGGATGGTGCTATTGAGCTTATTGAATTTCTAAAGAGACAAGACATTGAGTTTTGTATCGCTTCTAATGCACCGAAATCTCGAGTGGAATCTTCTTTAGCAATGACCGGAATGCTCGACGACTTTAAAGGCAAAGTGTTTTCTGCTTTCGATGCTAATAGTTGGAAACCAGAGCCTGATCTTATTATGTACACCGCAATGAATATGGGCTTTCTACCTAATGAGTGCATCTATGTAGATGATACTTTGAAAGGAATTGAGGCGGGTGTTCGTGCGGGTATTCAATCGTTTCGATTACGTCCAAGTATCGATGAAGCAGTCGTAGATCCCGAAGCCGGCTCAACAGAGCTAGCAGTTCAGGATATCTACAGTTTGGAAGAGATTTCGGTTTGGATTAATGGCAAGCACTGCTCAAGTGGTGGTATATCGAATTCTGCAGCTTTGGTGGGGTAGAGCCTAGTGAAAGGCTGATTACCTTACTAAATTGTTTTGTGTGGAAACCACAAGATGCGCAAGTGAACTTTTCTCCACTTTCTGAAAGCAGATATTCGTCGTGTTGGCATAAAGGGCATGTAATATCGTCGGTGTTTGGTGCTTCTGTTTTATTCATTATGTGTCACCTGCAGCAAGAGGGTAAGCGAAAAAGACCCGTTCAATTAGATTACCCCTAAGCTCGAATATTAGACAGTTCTGACACCTCATAATCTCCCCTTTGCGACAAACTTCATGGTAATGATAATAGAATAGTTAAATATTATACGGTTTGCTATACTGGTATGGAGTACCATAACTTTGGACCGTCCCGTGAAATCTATTTCTCTTTTATTTATTGTCTTTGCCCTAACGGGATGTAAGCAACAAACTGCTATATCGGATTTTGACGCAACTAACCCCATTCGTAGCGTCAAATACATAACCACTGTCTTTCAATCACATACGCAAACTCGTGAGCTTAGCGGCATAGTGCGCAGTGCACAAACGTCTCTTTTGAGCTTTCAAGTAGGGGGAACGGTCCGTGAGCTTACTGTTTCTAAGGGGCAACGTGTTGAAAAAGGGCAAGTGCTTGCTCGACTTGAAACAAAACTTGGTTATCATTGGTGAGACTTATGGGTGTCTTCTTGACTTGCGTGAATATCGTGCATATAAGCGCCGGGCTTTAACCGCTATAAAAAGCATTGGTTTTCTAAGCATTACTTGAAGTAGTAAGAGTGGGAGTTCACCCGTCGTTAGATGCTTTAAATTCTGTATCACTTTCGGCAAGGGCATTATACCGCTCTTTTATTGCCGCTCAGCCGTTATGTGTTGCATGAGCTTTTTCAGCCACCCGCGTAAGATTCTTATTTAGCCATTACATATTCGATTGTAATGGCTATTTGTTTACTACTGAACTTTGAAGTTCGATAGTTAGTCCTACCATTCAGACAAAGAAGCTTGAAAGACCATACACTCGTTAGCGAGCGAATCGGCATTGAAAGAGCATAATATCTCTTTGGTAGAAAATGGAATGTTGCAAGCGATATAGAGTAGTCCCGCGTACAATGTTGCTACCAGGCACATCGAAACAACGCCAAAAAACGTATCAGCAAGAGGATCTTTTTTAACTTCTTTACGGCCAATACCGAAAAATGCGACAAACATGAGTAGCAATAGCACCGCGCAAAATATGCCAAGAACAGTGAACGCTTGCTCATTCAAGCTCGTATAAATCATGTATGACCCGCCCCCAAAATATCCAAGTATCAAGCCGAAATATTGAATAGGTTTTCCACGATTGGGCGACTTTTCCATGCCAGTAGACACAAATATAAATTTGACAGCAAAAAGAGCCACGGCAATGTAATTTAGGGTCATCGACCACAATGCTAGCCAATTGGGTTTCACTGTTAGAAAATCAATCGAATGACCACTCATAATAACAATTGAAGCAAGGACAGCTGCAATGGCTGTTGCGAAAACAAGGTCATATAGCTTGATCGCTAGTGCAATGGTTGAATCCTTCATTGTGAACAGGACAAATAAGATCCCATACATAATGGCCCCAAATAAAAGAGGTGCGTCAACATGAAACATGGACTCCATGAGTGAGGACATCTTAATACTGCCAACTACTGAGTATTCTTTAGCAATGTTGAAGTACTTCAGTAGCCAGATAATGGCACCAATGGCGAGTCCGAAACTGATAAGGATGCCAGCGCCGAAAATGCCTTTTTTAAATCGAGATTTGATATCTTTCCAAAATGCCTTCATGTCAAAGGTTGAAACTTTAGCCGCCTTCTTTTGCTTTGCTTCTTTTTCTTTTTCTGCTCTTAGCGCAGGGTTGCCAGTGATGTTGTTTGTCATTCTCGTTTGTAGTGGTTGTCATCTGTAGAACGTATGTTACAGGATCACTTTGGTTTGCGCAGCATTTGCTTGTGGTATTTTATGAATGTCGCGTTAGTGTATTTACATTGTTCAAAGAAAAAGGACTCAATAGAGTCCTTTTTATGCTTACAACTTGATTCCGTTTTCGGCTGCTCGTTGTCTTTCGGGTAAATAAAACCAGCTGCAGCCTTCTTTTAACGAAGTTAAGTGCGGTATCGCGCCAACGTTTGAGACAGAGAAACCGATGCCTCTGTTAGCCTAGATACACCATTTGACGAGTTTTGAGCCACTTCTTTAATCACATCAGATTGACTGCGAATATCGTTAAGTTCTGCTGCAATGGTATTGGCTACGTTGCTTTGCTCGTCTGCCGAAGTTGCGATTTGAATACTCATATCCATCAGCGCTTGAGCTGAATCTGCAATAGAGTTTACATCGTGACCAATGTCTGAAATCAGCTGGCTACTGGTTTGCGCTTGATCAACCGTTTGTTCGGTGATCTTCGCGATATTTTGGCTCTCTTGTTGTAAGCGCTCAATCATCGCTTGGATCTCTACCGTTGCTGACTGAGTGCGACTTGCCAGTGTTCTTACTTCATCAGCAACGACAGCGAAACCACGTCCTTGTTCGCCTGCACTGAGCCGCTTCAATCGCGGCATTCAGAGCAAGTAAGTTAGTTTGCTCTGAAATAGCGTTGATCGTCGTGATGACTTCGTTAATTTGGCTTGTGTTTACATTCAAGCTCGTAACAGAAGAAGAGGTTTGCTCAATTAAAGCAGAAAGAGTCGTGATCTCTGAAATTGCTTGTTGAACCTTTGCGTGGCTATCGTTGATCTGCTGTGCGTCTTGTTCAGTTTGCTCTGTTGAGCGTGCAGAAATGTTAGATACTTCATTCGCTGAAGCCGTCATCTGATCCATTGCAGTAGCAACAGAATCTAAAGATGCGTTCTGGCTCATGATTTGAGTCTCACTGCGCTTCATCTCTGTTTCGAAAGAAGCTGACGTTTCACTTAGGGTTGCTGCACTGTGGTTTACGTTGTTGACTAACTCACTAAGGGTGTCCATTGAGCGGTCAAGAGCACAACCAATCGTTCCAAACTCGTCTCGGCCAGGGTGGAAGCCAAGGCGTGATGTTAAGTCACCATCACCAATCTTTTGTGTCGTTGAATAAAGAACCCAAAGTGCGCCGCCTAGGAAAGTCGCTACCCAGTAACAAAAAAGACCAAAAGGCACACACCATAAAAAACTGAGTAATAAAGAGTAAAGTGCTTGCTGCTTTTGATTCTGTATATCTTTAGTTGAAACGGTAAGTGAGTAGTAGTTACCATCCTGTGCAAGTGCTGTTGCAGTCACCGAACCATTGTTTGAAAGAGAGGTTTTTTGAGGGCTGCTTTGTTGACTAACAGAGCGAAGAGAACCGGGGGAGTCTGACGCTAATAAAATGCCTTGCAGTTGATGTTCAACCTGCTGTTTAGCACTAGTATCGATTTGTTTGATTGTGTTGACGTAGTTGAGGCCAGCAAGACTTGCCACTGCGGCGACAAAGATTAAGAAAATGACCCAAAACTTGTCGTTAATAGACATTTTAATAAACAGTTTGTCTATTGTTCGAAATTGTACTTCTTTCATAAAAACTCCACGGTAAATCCTTTACCGTGGACTCTAAATAACCGACCCTAATAAAAATGTGATATCAATCGACTAATTGTGAAAATTAATGATACCAACATATCGTTTATGAGATCTCAATCAAGTATTTTTGTGCGGTATGAATTTGTTAACCTAGAGAAGGCAATAGCCCTACTGAAATAAGGACTTGAACCGCAATGATAAACACGCCAACGCTACCTGCTAAAAACAGCGCTTTGCTTCCACCTAACACTTGGTACGTCGCTTCTGGAGCTTGAGGTTTAACTGAGAAGTCAGTGTAACGGACCTTGTATACCATGACTGTCGGCAAAAGAATCGCGAGTACTGAAAGTGCAATGGCTGCATAGCCTAATGCCATTATGAAACCTTGTGGGTAGAACAGGGCAAAACCTAATGGCGGTAAGAAAGTGATAGCGGCCGTTTTAACACGTTTAGCACTGCCTAGTTTCTTGCTTAACGAATCGCCCATGAATTCAAATAAGCCCAAGCTCACGCCAATAAAAGAAGTCAGCAGTGCAAGATCCGCGAATACACCGACGATGACGCTTAAGTTTGATTGATGAACGGTTTGCGATAGTGATACTAAAAGTGCCCCCAAGCTTGTATCGGACAACAATTGTTCTTGGCTAACCACACCCAAAGTAACACTCTGCCAGAAAACGTAGATAACTAATGGTAGGGCAGAGCCTGCAATCATAACCTTACGTAAAGAACGAACATCGCCGTCTAGGTATCGAACAATAGATGGGATACTGCCGTGGAAGCCAAAAGAAGTAAATACAACAGGAATCGCTGCAACAATCAAACCTTGCTGTAAAGGCATGCTTAATAGGTACTGAGATGTAATGTTTGGTGCTAGGAAGCTGAGTACTAGTACCATTGCAATGAGTTTGAGTCCGAATAAAACACGGTTAACTTTATCAACACTGTGAGTACCAATCGTAACAACGCCGGCAACTAATAGGGTAAATAGTAGTGTGGTGATTTGACCATTGAGTTCGATACCCGCGATATCCGAAATACGTTGGTTAAACTGCGCACCACCGCCCGCGATGTATGCAGCGCATAGCGCGTAAAATAGGAACATAACAGCGAAGCTCGCAATCCATTTACCTTTTGTTCCTAAAATGGTGTGAGCTAAAGTGTGTAGGGTTGCGTCAGATTCTGCAAATTGGTGAAGCTCTACCATTAATAGAGCCGTAAAGGCCATTAATGCCCATAAACCAAGCATCAAGAAAAGTGAGGTTGAAAAGCCAATACCTGCAGAAGCAAGTGGAAGGGCGAGCATGCCAGCACCGATGGTTGTGCCTGCAATGATCAAAGTACTACCAAAAACCTTTGATTTATTCATTGTATATAATTCTTTACGTTAGGGTGTGTTTTGATTGTAATTCTTCTAGCTTAAACGCATAAACCCAAAGAATATCTCGATTTTGAAGTATTCTGATTGAGTTTAATTCCAAATGCAATGCCTAATGTAATTAAAAATATCCACTGTAAATTTATTATTACACCGAGGGGTGTAACAGCATTGAACTGACCAAAGCAAACGTTTGACCATGATCGGCTTCAAAATTTGTAGAGTAATTTGTTGTACTTGGTGTAAGGTGGCAGTACATATGTCGTTCGCGTATACCCCTTTAGCGTAAAAAGCGCTAATGATCGCGAGTAGCTTCAAGCTATGAATATGGAATGGGTAGAGTAGAGTGCTTTCATCAAAGTGACATAATATAAGTCCAAGATGGTGCACTAGTTAATCGGACATCATGTCCACACTAAGGAATAGAGGGGGCACTATGAGTGACCAATCTTACAATGACGAAAGTCTTGAGTTGTTAGATGCTATGGAAATTGGCATCGATTTATCTGACTATGAACAGACGATTAAACAATTAGCAGAAGAACTTTTTAAGTCTTCAAACTAGGCGTTACCTGAACTAAAGGTTTCTGTAGTTCAACGTTCTCAAATTAAACAATTCTTAAACTGAGCAAATCTCATTCGCTCACACGTCATAACAAAACTATCCTCATTAAAGTTCGCGAAGATAAACGAGTACGTTTACCATGTTACTTAGTTCTCGATACTTTAATGAGGTTCAATGAACTTTCTCGCACACCTTCACATCGCCAAGCACTGTAACAGCAACTTAGCAGGTAACCTGTTGGGTGATTTTGTTAAAGGCGACCCCAATAAACAGTATTCGGATTCACTTTCTGACGGCATTAGGCTTCATCGATTTGTTGATAGCTATACTGATCGTCATGATGTATCTCGTTCTGCTAAATCGCTGTTCTCAGACCAAACACGACGCTTTGCGCCTATCGCACTCGATGTATTTTGGGATCACTGCTTAGCCAATCATTGGGCTCAGTTCTCGCAGCAGACATTAGAGCGTTTTTGTTTAGATAGCCATCAACAGATCTTTGAACATCAAGAGCTGCACTGGCCTGAGAATTTCATTACGATGCATCAAAAAATGGCAGAACAACGTTGGTTGGAAAGCTATCAAGACATGTCATCTATAGAGGTGGTATTGCAAAGAATGGCACTGAGAAGGCCTAAGCTCGGTATGCTCGAAGTATGTTACGATGACCTCGAGCGTCACTATGATACGTTGCAGTGTCACTTTGTTGAGCTTTATCCCAACGTTTTAGAAGAAGCAAAGCAGTTTAATGCGCTTCAAATGAAGAAAAATCAAAAGGAAAGGTAAACAGCGTAATGCAGGTTTGCTACAATCCGCGCCTATTTAATCTTTGAGCATCATACTATGTCTGAATCTACTAAATCTTTTAACCAACTAGGATTGTCTGAGCACCTTCTTGCTACGCTATCAGAGCTTAACTTTACGGCTCCAACCAGTGTTCAAGAACAAGCGATTCCATTGGTATTAGAAGGCAAAGACGTACTGGCTGGTGCTCAAACGGGTACGGGTAAAACGGCTGCGTTTGGTTTACCGATTATCCAAAGATTAATCGAAACAAAAGACAACGTTATTCCGAACTCTAAGCTCGTTCGCGCGCTTGTGTTAGTACCAACACGTGAACTCGCACAGCAGGTGTTTGACAACCTCACTAGCTACGCGAAGGGCACTGAAATTAAAGTGGTTGTAGCGTACGGCGGCGTTAGCATGAAGGTTCAAACGGATAACCTACGCGGGGGTGCAGATATTCTTGTTGCTACACCTGGTCGTCTTATCGATCACATGTTCACTAGGAACATCATGTTGAGCCATACGGAAGTACTGGTGCTAGACGAAGCAGACCGTATGTTGGATATGGGGTTCATGCCTGACATCAAACGTATCCTTTCTCGTATGAATGAAGTGCGTCAAACGCTGTTCTTCTCTGCAACGTTTGATAACAAAATCAAAGCGATTGCACATCGTATGATGCAGAAGCCAAGTGAAATTCAAGTTACGCCAAAAAACAGCACCGCTGAAACCGTAACACAGATGGTTTATCCGGTTGATAAATCGCGTAAGAGTGAACTTCTGGCTTACTTGATCGGTTCAAAGAACTGGCAACAAGTGCTGGTATTCACTAAAACTAAGCAGGGTACCGATGCGCTAGTAAAAGAGCTTAAACTAGACGGCATTAAAGCGGCATCAATCAATGGCGATAAGAGTCAAGGTGCGCGCCAAAAAGCATTGGATGATTTCAAATCGGGCAAAGTGCGAGCGTTGATTGCAACGGATGTAGCAGCGCGTGGTATCGATATTCAGCAACTAGAACAAGTTGTGAACTACGATATGCCATTTAAAGCAGAAGACTACGTTCACCGTATTGGTCGTACAGGTCGTGCCGGTAACAGCGGTTTGGCAATTTCATTGATGAGCCAAGACGAAGCCTACCTATTGGGTGACATTGAGCGACTACTGGATACACGCTTGCCTCAAGAGTGGTTAGATGGCTTTGAACCAAGCCTTGAAAAAGACCTTGCACCTGATCGCAGTGGCCGTAGCAAGAGTCGTTCATCGGAAAAACGTAAGATGAAAGCAAAGCTTAAGATTCATCAAAACCGTGGTAAAGCGAAAGCACGTCGCTAATTCTTTTGGTGGTTGATGCTTATCGCTTTATTGACGTGAAGGCATCAATCTAATCCGATATAAAAATGCCCCATTACTGTCATTCAGTAATGGGGCATTTTCGTATTAAGCATTGAATTTGAAGCAGCGTCTTTAGTGTTTACTTTGCTCGTGTTCGCATTTCCACACGCAAGGTACTTCATAAACTAGCTCTTCAATCGAACTTGGATTCAATACCCATTCATCACTGATATTGAACGTATTGATCATTTGCTTGTTGAACAGTTGCCAATGTTTTAACAACGCTTCCTCCGGTGTCGATTGCATGTCACCTTCATTCCATGTGCTTTCCATGAAAGGGGTTAGGCATACCGCTCCGTGTGCATACATAATCATTTGCCATTTAATTTCATAAATGTTGATCAAGTTATCTGGGTTCGCATCATTATATTCTTCTGCCAACATATTGATTTCTTTTTCGACATCACCAACATTGTCGATAAAGTAATCGACCAAGTTGTCTTTTTGGCGCACAGAGTCAGTGATAAGTTGCATTGGCTTACGTGAATGAATCATGTTGCTAAAGAGGCGCATGCTAAATAGATAAATAGTAATACTCGGCGCAACACCTTTTGGTAGCTCTTCCATAATTTTAGCAATGTAAGACTGAAAATATTCGTGTAAACAATCGCTTATGGAGTGCCAGATCTTTTCTTTGCTACCAAAGTGATGGCGAATAAGGCTATGCGAGACGCCGGCTTTTTCACTGATGTTTCGCAGTGAAACGCTATCATAACCATGCTCACAGAACATTTCCGCAGCAACACTCATGATCAAAAATCGAGTCTCTTCAGCGTCTTTTGCGCTTCTTCTACCTTGTTTCTTTTCTGTCATCTTCATTTCACACATTTACCTGATTACCACATTCTACACTGTTTTTACTGAAATAAAAAATACTGCACAGGTGGAAAGTAAAGCTTGAGAATTATTAAATATTAAATATACTGCCCATCTGTGTAATAAATCATAATAATTAGATGGAGAAGCATCATGCAATCCAAGTTGTCTATTCAAGCCAAGACGGGTAAGCAGATAGGACTGGCGTTTGCTGCACTATTACTCGCAGGCTCTTTGACCGGATGTAATAAGGTTCAGTCAGAAGAAACGGTTCAAGTTGTTAAGCCAGTCAAGCTGTTTGAGATCCCTCAGCAGACGGATATCGAGCTTGATAGCTTTATCGCAAAAGTGGATGCGACCGACCGTGCCGCACTTTCATTCCAAGTGGGTGGAGATATTGAAACGTTCTCTGTTCGTATGGGACAAGAGGTGAAGAAAGGCCAAGTACTCGCTGTGCTAGATGCAACGGACTATCGTATTGCGGTTGATGCAGCCCAAGCAAAATTTGATCTGGCGAACAGCCAATACAAGCAAGCGTCTGAGCTGTACTCGAAGAAGCTTGTAAGCACGGATTACTACGACCAAGCCGTAAACACCTTTACTGCCGCTGAAGTTGAGTTGGACCAAGCACAAACAAACCTTGGTTACACCACATTAGTTGCTCCATTCGATGGCGTGGTATCGATGGTGTTTGGTAAGCAATATCAGTTAATCGCTGAAAAACAGCCTGTACTTAATATTTTGAATCACAGCGAGATGGATGTGACTTTCTCTATCCCTGTATCAAAGCTTGAAGACCGTTCTATCCAAGACCTAACTAGCTCATACATGTGGGTTGTGATGGATAGCCACCGCGGCATTCGTATCCCAACGCGTTTTAAAGAGATCTCAACGCAACCAGACGAAGACACGAACAGCTACCAAGCGGTTGTGTCTATCGAGAAACCTGAAGGTATTAATCTGCTTTCTGGTATGACGGCACAAGTTGAAGTTCAGAAAAATAAGTTGGACTACGGTATTGGCATTGTTGATTCAGCTTGGCTAAGCAAAGAAGCAGATCACGGTGAACTGTGGCGCTACAACCCAGAGTCTCAATTGATTTCTAAAGTACAAGTCACCCTTGATGGTCAAGGCAAGGTTATTGAAGGCTTGTCTTCTGGCGACTTAATCGTAGAAGCGGGTGTCGATGTGTTATCTGATGGGCAACAAGTAAAAGCTTGGTTACGTGAGGGCGGTATTTAATGAACCTTTCCAAATTATCAGTTGTGGTTGTATCTGCGTTATTGCTTCAAGCCTGTAACAATGAAACCGACCACCGTGAGCAACCTTCACTTTTGGTTTCAACCTTTGAAGTGGGTGCGCCACTGACTGACCAATTCAGAAGCTTTAATGGACAGGTGATGCCTGCAGAACTCACACCATTGGCATTTAAGCTTGCTGGTGAGATTCAACAAGTATTGGTTGAAGCTGGTGACAACGTAGAAAAAGGCCAGCTACTGGCGACCTTAGACAACGCGACATACCTGCAAGATCTGACAGACGCTAAATCTCAATTCAAATTAGCGAGTAAGCAACTGGCGCGTGGTTCTGAGATGTTTGACAGCAAGATGTTGTCGCAATCGGAACACGATCAACTGACCGCTAACTATAAACTGGCATCGGCTAATTTGGCTGCGGCAAAGCGTAAGCTGAGTTACACAGAGCTTTTAGCACCATTTTCTGGCACGGTTTCAACCGTCGATAAGCAACGTTTCGAAAACACCATTCCGGGCGAAACGTTACTCAGTGTGTACCAGAACGACAAGGTGTATGTGCGAATTCAAGTATCAGATTCGATCTTAGCGTCTATCAGCCCAGACATGCGTTCGAACAGCTATCGACCTGACGCAACCTTTGGCGGCCACTCTGGAAAATACCCTCTGACGTATCTAGAGCACACCAGTGAACTGCACCCGCAATCTCGCACTTACGAGTTTTGGATGCAGATGCAACAACTTGAAAGTGAAATTTTACCGGGTACCAGCGTTACGGTAAATGTCGATATGGCGAAAGCGGGCCTGAGTGATGTTCAAGGTTACCAGTTGCCCATGACGACGCTACAAGCGGGCGCTGAAGCGAACCAGTTTTACGTGTGGAAAATGGAAGACGGCCAAGCTTTCAAAAGCGAAGTGGAAGTCGACAAGATCAGCGGCCAAGGTGCACTTATCGCGCATGGCGTTGAACAAGGTGAACTACTCGTAAACTCGAATCTAAGAAAACTCCGTGACGGAATCCAATTGTCAGGAAAAGCAGAATGAACATCGCAGAATATTCAATAAAAAACAAAGTAATCAGCTGGCTGTTTCTAGTCATTTTGGCCATTGGCGGTGTGACGTCTTTTGGTAATCTATCCCGTTTAGAAGACCCAGCTTTTACCATTAAAGATGCAATGATTATTTCAACTTACCCTGGCGCTACGTCAATGGAAGTTGAGGAGGAACTGACTTATCCCCTTGAGAAAGAAATAAGACAGCTTCCTTATATCGACAAGATCACTTCGACCTCGTCGAATGGCATGTCTCAAATTATGGTCAGCATGAAGATGGACTACGGTCCAGACGAGCTACCACAAATCTGGGATGAAATGCGCCGTAAGATCAACGATCTACAGCCAACACTACCAAGTGGTGTTAACTCCGTTCAGATCATTGATGATTTTGGTGACGTATTTGGTGTGATGATCATGCTGACTGGTGACGGCTACGATTATGTCGAGCTAAAACAGTACGCAGATTACCTAACACGTGAAATCGAATTGGTCGATGGTGTCGGCAAAGTAAGTATTGCGGGTGACCAACAAGAGCAATTGTTTGTTGAGATGTCGCTTGAGCGTTTAGCAGCGCTGAACTTAGATATGTCGATGGTAACGTCACTGTTAGCACAACAAAACAGTGTGGTATCGGCAGGTGAGGTAATGTTGAATGGCCAAAGCCTAACGATCAAACCTAACGGTACGCTGAGCACAGTTGAAGAGCTAGAAAACCTAATCATTCATGGCCGTGATACGGGCAACCTGATTCGTTTGAAAGATGTTGCTGAGGTCACTCGCGGTATTCAAGAAAAACCGGGTAATGTATTAACGTACAACGGTAAACCAGCAATCAACCTAGGTATTGCGTTCTCTTCAGGCGTAAACGTCGTCGAAATTGGTAACGCATTAGATGCCGAACTGGATCGTTTAGAAAGCATTAAGCCTGCCGGTGTAGAGCTGAACTACTTCTACAACCAAGCGCAAGAAGTAGACAAATCAGTGGCTGACTTCCTAATCAGCCTAGTAGAAGCCGTTGCTATTGTTATCATCGTACTGCTTTTTGCAATGGGCTTACGCAGTGGTTTGATTATTGGTTTAGTACTGCTACTGACCGTATTCGGTACGTTCATTCTTATGGACTACAACGATGTCGAACTGCACCGTATCTCACTGGGTGCTTTGATCATCGCGCTCGGCATGCTAGTGGACAACGCGATTGTTGTCGTTGAAGGTATTCTAGTTGGCTTGAAGAAAGGAAAGACTAAGCTTCAAGCAGCAAAAGACATCGTGACACAAACGCAATGGCCACTATTGGGTGCGACCATTATTGCTATTACCGCTTTTGCACCTATCGGCTTGTCGAAAGACGCAACGGGCGAGTTCATGGGCTCATTGTTCTGGGTACTGTGTTTCTCGTTATTCTTGAGTTGGGTTACGGCGCTAACGCTGACGCCATTCCTTGCTGAAATGCTGCTTAAAGAAGAAGATAAAGTCGATGAGAACGAAGATCCATACAAAGGTATTCTGTTCGTTGTATTCGGTGCGTCTCTGAAATTTGCATTGCGTTTTAGATGGCTAACTGTGGTTAGCATGATCGTATTGCTCGCCGTGTCTGTTGTTGGTTTTGGTAAGGTGAAGCAACAGTTCTTCCCGCCATCAAATACTCCGATGTTTTACGTAGACATGTGGATGCCAGAAGGTACGGATGTACGTGAAACGATCAAGCAGACTGAAAGGGTTGAGAGCTACATTCGTCAAGAAGACGACGTAGAGTTTGTAACCACAACGGTTGGGCAGGGCATGCAACGTTTCGCGCTGACATACCAACCAGAGAAAAGCTACGAAGCGTACAGCCAGTTACAAGTAAGAACCACTGACCGTGACACCATGTTTAAGGTTCTAGCTGAGTTGGATAAAGACTTAGCGAACGAATTTGAGCAACCAACGTTCCAGTTCAAACTGATTGAATTTGGACCGTCACCGGCTTCAAAGATTGAAGCGCGTATTATCGGTGCTGATCCTCAAGTATTGCGTAGCATTGCCGTTGAAGTCGAAGACGTATTACTTGCCGATCCAGGCTCACGAAATGTTCGTCACGACTGGCGTGAACGCACTAAAGAGTTAGTGCCGCTGTTTAACGAATCAAAGGCACGTCGCCTTGGCATATCAAAAACTGATTTGTCTGAGACGTTACAAATGGCGTTTGGCGGTTACAACATCGGCTTACTGCGTGATGGAACTCATATGTTACCTATCGTTGCGCGCTTGCCTGAAGAAGAGCGTTTTGACTTTGAATCACTAAACAATGTGAAAATTTGGAGCCCATCACTACAAACTTACATTCCGGTTGAGCAAGTGATTGATGGTGTCGAGCTTCAATGGTCTGAACCTCTGATTCAACGTCGTGATAGAAAGCGTACGTTAACCGTGCTGGCTGACCACGATGTATTGGGTGATGAAACGCCAGCGAGCTTGTTTGCTCGTGTTAAACCAAAGATAGAAGCATTGGATCTACCAGAAGGCTACAGCATCAGTTGGGGCGGCGAATACGAAAGCTCTAAAGATGCACAAGAGTCTCTATTTGGTTCACTGCCAATGGGTTACTTGTTGATGTTTATCATCACTATGCTTCTATTTAATTCGCTTCGTAAGCCACTTGTGATTTGGTTTACGGTACCACTTTCTATCATTGGTGTTTCGATTGGTCTGCTAGGGACTAATATGCCATTCAGCTTCACGGCATTCCTAGGTCTACTGAGCTTAAGCGGCATGATCTTGAAAAACGGTATCGTACTGCTTGACCAGATCAACACTGAACTCTCAACAGGTAAAGACCCATACTTAGCGGTTGTCGACAGTGCGATTAGTCGTGTACGACCGGTATCTATGGCAGCATTGACGACTATCTTGGGTATGATTCCCTTGGTATTCGATGCATTTTTCGGCTCGATGGCGATTACCATCATGGCAGGCTTAGGCTTTGCTACAGTACTAACGCTAATAGTAGTACCAGTGATGTTCGCTATTCTATATAGAATCAAACCGTCCACTGCGGGTTATTAGGGAATGATATAAAACAGATTCTTTTAAGCCAGCCCAGTCAATTTTGACTGGGCTTTTTTATGCGCGTGATTTTACGCAACATCGATTTAAGTAAACATCTGCATGCAGAGAAAACGATGTGAAAACCGCTACACGAACAAAGAACTTCGTTAATAAAGGAATGTGTTCAGTAACAGGTATTAAAAAGCCGCTAACCAGTGGCTAGCGGCTTTAAGAAGAGTAAGGGCGGTTTTAGATTGCTAAACGGATATCCAACTCAATCGGTTTAGGCATCGCTAGATGGTAGCCTTGGTACATGTCAAAGCCCAAGCTTTGCATTGCCGTGAGTTGATGCTCTGTTTCAATGCCTTCGATGACAGTCTTAGCGCCGATTTGCTTCGAGAGTTCTAGAACTAATTCCATTTCTCGTGTGTCACCTTGCTCAAAATCTAACATCACTGAGCGATCGATCTTAATGATATGAGGATTGATGTGGCGGACGCGTTGTTCTGTTGATGCTTGTGTTCCGAAATCGTCGACCGCGATTTGAAAACCATTCTCCGCAAGAGAGAGGGCTGCATCTTTCAAGCGCTCTTCACTTTCGGCATTCAGTTCGACCAATTCCATCACGATCTGCTCACATGAAAGGTTCAACTCATGAAGACGTTTTGCCAGAAGGCTGTCACTGACCTTTTCTGCAGCAAATAACTCACCAACGTTTGGAAGAACATTCAAAAACAAGTCTAAATGGCGGATATTCGATTGTGCGAAGTTACGGATATGGATAGCGCGACTCAGCCTTTCTACATTGATCTTGTCAGTGCATAAGGTATCGTCGGAATGGAAGAAGTGATCAGGACGAACAACATCCCCTTTGCTATTCGAAATACGCACCAAAGCTTCAACGCCTATCTGAGTCATTGAACTGTCAAATATAGGTTGATAGACACTTCTAAGTGTTAAGTCTTGATATTTCGCAATAAACTGCATATCGGCATCCACAGATATACAGCTAATAAATTCACTTCTGTCTGATAAAATCATAGTCGCTAATAAAGGTGTTTATTTAATGACGAAAATATACGTCATGGCTGTCACAATATTGACAGGTGTAAGTAAATTGTCAATTAATAAAAAATCATATGTAGGGTCAATAATTAAATAAAGATAATTAACGAAAAATCAGCATGATAAATGACATTAGTCATTAAATTTACTTATCATTCGCTGTGTTTGATAGTTGCTGTGAATTTAATGGCTAAGTAACGTCTCTCATATTAACCTCAGCCAATATAAGGCTATAACGCTGATACACCAGCGAAAAGTAGGGTTAAAGGCTTAGATTGTGGGGGAATGTCAAAGTTACAAAATGGAGGGACTAAGAGAGTTACACAGAAATGATATCTATCTCTCAAAATCGAGACGACGAGTACAACAACTATTAATAATTAAAACAGAAGGTTCGAATAATTAATGAACAGGGAATGAGTTTTCTTTTATAAAATATTGGGATGAAGGTCTAACAATTTACTTTAAATATTGAATGAAAAAGTTGACCCGTATTATCACTGCCATTGAAGTACCGCATAAAGTTGCAGGTATTTACGAACCAATTGTTGATTTACTGACCGTTTGAGTGGGTGGCCGAATTTAATAAAGCAAGGGCTGATTCTGAAATTGTTATTTAAATCGGAAGCGAATTGAGAATCACTCTCCCTTAGAGTGATGCCTTGCTGGCTGTATTCCGTTATCTCGTCTGGGAGTTCTCCCATCCACCAATGTAACAACTCACTACTGTTTTTACTTCGGCTTATCCAATGGTCGGAGACAATGATCAAAACGTCATTGGGCTGAATTGCGAATCCATACTCTTGCTGCCAGTTATGAATGTCTAACATCAACTTTTTACGACACGTTTTTCCCGCGCTCACCATATGATGGCTAATCATCCAAACGGTACCGATTTCAGAAGAGATTCGGAAGTGTCTAGGGTTTTCACCAGAAGAGAGCATTTCGAGTGGGCTGATGTTGCTTGCATGGTTAAAGTTAACAAAGGTGTGTTCCATTCGTCGGGCAAAGGCTTTACCGATGTGATGCTCACTGATCCCTTGGTTGTGCACCGTAGGATAATGACGCTCACAGAGTTTTAGACAATCGTCTTGAAACTGATTGACGCTTTTAATCACGAGATCTAATAACAATGAAGTCCCTTATACACAGTTACTATCTTATTGATGGGCAATAGTACGGTAATTAATGTGTCATTACCTATTGCCAAAGTGCGAGTTCTTGATCCCTCTATCAAAATTAGCGATTGCGGAGCGATTTTATGGATAGCACTGGCACTTCGCGGGTCTGTATTCTAAATTATGAGGAATTCTAATCAGTTAGAAAGACTATCTTTAGCTGCAAAGTTACAAGTGAGCTAGCTAGATTATAGTTTAGTCAGCTGTTCACGATGGATTTATTTACTCTTTACTTGGAAACATTCATGACAATTCAACTAGATTCGAAGCAAAAGTCTGAGCTCACCCATACTCTACAAAAATACCTGCAAGATGAACTCGATGTGGAGCTTGGCCAGTTCGACACAGAATTCTTGGTCGACTTCATAAGTAAAAAGTTTGGGGCGGTTTATTACAACAAAGGGATAGAAGACGCTCAAAAAGTGATGGAGCGTAAAATGTTAGATATCTCAGATGAGCTTTACGAGATCGAACAAATCGTTGAAATCTAACGCTTAGCCCAAACTTGTTCAAATAATTTGAATAACTCGTTTAATTTGAAATGATGTTACCAATGTAAAGCTTGGTAAATAATATGTTACACAAACTTGGTGTAGGGTACGCTTTTCAAAACTACACTACTCGTTAACATTCGGAAGAGATGCATGGACAACAACGTTAGAAATTACAACCCTTTAGCAAGAGCGATGCATTGGATCTCAGCACTCGCGATTTTTGGCTTATTTGGTGTAGGCCTGTGGATGGTTGATCTTTCATATTACAGCGAGTGGTATAAAACAGCACCAGATTATCACCGTTCGGTAGGCATTCTTTTGGCTGCCGTTACCGTTATTCGCTTGCTTTGGAAACTAGTTACCGCGTCACCTAAGGTGGAAGGGAAAAGCTATGAAGTTGCAGCAGCGAAGATCGCTCACGGCTTCATGTACATCAACTTAGCGGTTTTATTTATTTCAGGTTATTTGATTTCAACATCAGATGGCCGCGGGATCGAGGTATTCAATTGGTTCACTGTACCAAGTATGGGCGAACTGTTTGCAAACCAATCTGATCTCGCAGGTACGGTTCACTACTATGCTGCATGGGTACTGATCATTATGGCATCAGTGCACGCCTTAGCGGCGATAAAACACCACGTTATCGACAAAGACGATACGCTACGAAAAATGATAGGAGCTTCAAAATGAAAAAGTCAATTATCGCTACAGGATTAGCATTTGCTATGGCAATGCCTTTCGCTGCGAACGCCGCTGATTACGTGATTGATACAAAAGGTGCGCATGCTTCAGTTAACTTTAAAGTTAGCCACCTAGGTTACAGCTTTATCCAAGGTCGTTTTAACACATTCTCTGGTGATTTCTCGTATGACGCAAACAACGTTGAAGCATCAAAAGTAAACGTTGTTGTTGATACAACGAGTCTAGACTCTAACCATGCTGAGCGTGACAAGCACATCCGTAGCTCTGACTTCATTGATGCAGGTAAATTCTCAGACGCTACTTTTAACAGCACGAAAGTGGTTGATAAAGGCGATGGCAAACTTGAAGTAATGGGTGACCTTAAACTTCACGGCGTAACTAAGCCTATCGTTATCGAAGCTGAATTCATCGGCGCTGGTCAAGACCCATGGGGCGGTGAGCGTGCTGGTTTCGTTGGTACAACTCGTCTAGAACTTGCTGACTTCAACATTCCAGTAATGGGCGCTTCAAGCTACGTAGACATGGATCTACACGTTGAAGGTGTAAAGAAGTAATCTAGCTATTGATGATTGCTGCAGGTATCAATCTTTTATGTAGCACCAAAAGTTGAATCGATACCTAGAAAGCAACAGTTAGAAAAAGAGAAAGGCGCAAAGTATTCACTTTGCGCCTTTTTATTACGGTAAATGGTAACGCGTTTAGATCTGTTTTGTGTCAAACCTTTAGTTGCGCTTTAAGCCACCATTTACTTTTAGCCAGTCAACGTTGCCATGACTGATTTTCGAGGAGAACAACTAATCCCTAATTGTTCAACCTTGTTCTAGTTAGCTAACCACTTCCTAGTAAAACAGTCGTTAGCTACACGCTTCCTAGTTAAACCATTGCAAGTTAATCCACTGTAGATTAAACCACTGCAAGTTAACCCCTTGACCAGTTAAGCCGTTTCTAGTTCCGCTTTTGGTACTACGTTTAGGCGGTCACCGTAGATTGGGCGAAGTGCTTGCATCACCTCAGTACGAGTAAGAACACCCACCATCACACCGTTTTCCAATACTGGAAGCATATGTGGCTGGCTCACTTTCATCGCTTTTGCACGCTCTTCTAGAGAAAGAGAAGTCAAGCGAGTTGCGAAGCCCATGCTGGTAGTAGGGTACAGTTGCTCTTTGTCGATACATAGGAACTCAGCTACATCAACCAGCTTGTCGTTTGCATCGATTGCCACCACGTCACGGCTCATTAGGTCTACGACTTTCTGGCCTTTAGTTGGGATGTAGTCTTGGCACCAAAGGTCGACCATTACGTCGTGAACAGAGAAGATACCAACCAGACGACCTTCAACATCGCAAACAGGAGCGCTAACAAGTTGAGCGTCTAAAAGTGAATCAATTGCCACTGATGTAGGCATTTCTACGCTTAGTGTAATTGGTTGAGTGTTCATGATTTGCTTGATAGTCGTTGCTGTGTTCATAGTGATTTCCTTAACTGACGTAATTTCTGTTGTTTGTGTAATTGCAGTAATTTTTGCTGCTTTAAGTTGTGGGCGACGGTAGATACTCCAGTTGGCTAAGCCGACCAATACTGAACCACCTACGATGTTGCCGATTGTCACTGGTATTAAGTTTGCGGTGACAAATTGCATGATGTTTAGGTCTGCGTACTGCGCTGGTGTTGCGCCGATTTGCATCCAGAAGCTTTCCGGTGCGAATGCTTGAATTGTGATGCCTAGCGGAACCATGAACATATTCGCCACACAGTGTTCAAAGCCTGAGCTTACGAACATTGCAACGGGTAACACGGTCATCATTGCTTTGGTCATTGCGTTAGCGGAGCTGAACGTTAACCAAATGGCTAAACACACCAGCAAGTTACAAAGCACACCCAAAGCAAAAGCTTGAACAGGGCTGTGGTGTAGCTTGTGCTGTGCAATGTTAAGAGCGTTTAAGCCCCATTGGCCACCATCTAATTGATATAAGCCTGCTGCGCTTACCAAAGCCAAAAGGAACATGGCACCGATAAAGTTACCGACGTAAACCTTGCCCCAGATAGACAGCATCTTAGTGAAGGTTATTTGCTTGTTAGCCCATGAGATGCTTGATAACACTGAACTGGTAAACAGCTCGCCACCGCAAATTACAATCAGGATTAACCCCATGCTGAATGCAAGACCGCCGGCTAAACGACTCAATCCCCATCCAGCATCAGCGCTACCTGTGGTTACCGTGATGTAGAATAAAAAAGCAAGCCCGATGAATGCGCCAGCCATGATTGCCAAACTCAATGTCATGCTGCTGGTTTTATTTGCTTTGCTTAATGCAAACTTCTCGGCTTCCGCCATCATTTCTGTTGGTGAGAACAGTTGATGATTTTCAGAAGTGCTGGTTGCCATATCCCCCCTTGAACAATCCGTCATGTGTAATTCCTAGTGTTAATGACTTGGTTAATCCGTAATGAATAATCAATCGTGTTTTGCAGGGCTCGTTGTGTCCTGCCATTCCAGATTAGGGTGTTGAGGGGTAGAGGTAAAATTGATAATTTTTAGAAACCACATCAAATTTATTGATATAGATTTTGTTACGCGTAGAATGAAATTGATTGCTCATCGGCTTAATAATAAACGAGCATCAGGACACAAATAATTAAAAGCATTAAGGATGAATTTTGCGTTATTCATTAAAGCAACTCGCGGTATTTGATGCAGTAGCAGACTCCGGGAGTGTCAGTCAGGCAGCAGACAAATTGGCGTTGACTCAGTCGGCGACAAGTATGTCTCTTGCACAGTTGGAAAAAATGCTCGGCAGGCCTTTGTTTGAAAGGCAGGGCAAGCAAATGGCCCTAACTCATTGGGGCATGTGGTTAAGACCAAAAGCGAAGCGTTTACTGCAAGACGCACAGCAAATTGAGATGGGTTTCTATGAGCAGCATTTGTTGAGTGGTGAACTCAAATTAGGTGCTAGCCAAACGCCAGCGGAACACCTCGTTCCGGATCTCATCAGTATTATTGATAACGACTTTCCTGAGATGCGAATCTCGCTCGGTGTACAAAGTACCGATGCTGTCATTGATGGTGTATTAGATTATCAATATGATCTGGGTGTTATCGAAGGTCGTTGTGATGACAATCGAGTTCACCAAGAAGTGTGGTGTACTGACCATTTAACGGTGGTTGCTTCGGCTCATCACCCGTTTGCGAAGCGTGAACGAGTGAGTTTGGCACAGTTAGAGCAAGCGAAGTGGGTATTGCGCGAACACGGCTCGGGTACTCGCAAAGTTTTTGATAGCTCTATTCACCATTTAATTGGTGATCTCGATGTTTGGCGAGAGTATGAACACGTTCCTGTTTTAAGAAGTTTGGTAGCAAACGGCCCATATTTAACGTGTTTACCTTATCTCGATGTCGAGCAGTTTGTTGAATCAGGGCAGCTTGTGACTTTGAATGTTCCTGAGCTTGAAATGGAGCGTACGCTTTCATTCATTTGGCGTGCCGACATGGCAGAAAACCCACTTGCTGAATGTATTAAGCGAGAAGGTAAGCGAATGATGAAAGGCAAACGGTCGGTTCTGTAAGGTAGATTTGATAAAACACTAATAACTAAATATGTTGAATAAGCGTTTCCGGTCTCTATCTGGTGATAAATGCACATTCGCGTACATTATTAATGTGATCGTGATCGTCTAAATGAAGGCGTTCTTACCATAGTATGCTTACTTGATTTTAAGTGAGGCTAAATCCGGTTGCGTTCAATGACGTAATTAGGCTTTAGAAATAGTATGAGTACATTAGTCGCGATTTCATTAACAACAGGTATTTTGTCAGGTCTTTGGGGATGGATAGCTATCTCTTTCGGCTTATTGTCATGGGCAGGTTTCCTAGGCTGCACCAGCTACTTTGCTTCGCCAACAGGCGGCGTTAAAGGACTAGCAGGAAGCTTATTGACCAACATGACAGGCGTATTCTGGGCAATGGTGATTATCGAAAGCTCAACCTTCGCAGGGTTAGAGATTTTAGGCTACATGATTACTGCTATTGTGGCTTTCTTTATGTGTATTCAAGCGAAACAAGCGTGGCTAGGTTATATCCCAGGAACCTTCATTGGTTGCTGTGCGACGTTTGCTGCAGGTGGCGATTGGCAACTTGTAGTACCATCTTTACTGCTTGGTGGTGTGTTTGGATACTTGATGAAAGCAACAGGGCTATGGCTTCACGAGAAATCGACTCAATCTTCGGAAGTTGTTGAACAACACGCTAAACAGGCAAAGGCTTAATAAATACGTTAAGAAAGCTATGGTTTAGTCACTGTGAACTCTTGCAAGATAATCCCCAATTAATTTGTATATCGATTTATACAGGCACACCATTTGGTGTGCCTTTTTTTGTTGAGGTTTTGGTTAAGGCAATAAACTAAAGATTTCATCAGTAGAGCAACTGATAGCATCTATAAAACAAATTATGCTTAGGTATTCCCGTTCGCCATGGTGATCACGCGTTTTAACGTCCACCTCAATAATAACGGAATGCATTCTTGTCCTTGGTCCTCACAATGAGAAACGATAGCTAATGCAAGGTCGGGTTTCGCGTGTTTCTTTAATACCTTCGCGACCACTTTTTTGGGAGGGATAGGATGGTCATAAGGGATCTTAACCATATCCCGGAAAAAGTTTTCAAAACCATTCATGTACAAGTAATGCTCGATGTCTCTATCTGGTAGTTCAGTGAGGCGATGTCTTGCTTGGTCTTTTCCTAACTTAGATAATACTGTTGCGGCGTATTTCTTACCTGCCGCATCTCCGTCGGTAACCACGTGCCAATCAATCCCGAACTCTTGAGCTACTTTGATTAGAGCTTTAAGTCCCGATTGAGCGAACTCTATAATTTGCACACCTTCTGCTGCAAGGTTGTAACCACATTGGTTGGCGAGTTCATTGAATAACCAAACTTCGGTTTCACCTTCAACTAATAACCAACAGCGAGCAAACAGGGCACCGGAACGGTGGAAACGAATATGAAACCCAATTCGTCTAAGTTCATCTTTACTGAAGTGATTCATGTTGAGCTGATTGGCGATGGTTTTGTCAGATTGACGTACCAAGCGACGAATTGATTGGAATGGCACTGCTGCAAGTAAATCGCCGCTATTAGTTGTAAGGATTTTCTGCATGGGTAGCTTTTGCATCAAACTCCACGCCCTTGCTAAATGGGTTGGATGTAATCGACCTTCGGGATCTTCAAGGATCAGAAGAGGACGAGCACATCGTCGTAAGTCGTTTGGCCCTTTAGCTTGCAGGTAGGCGTTAAGTAACCCCATGAATAATAAGCGGGTTTGTTTATTTTTTGTCTCTTCAACAAGTTGATGAATGCTCTTGTCGTTCGCACCAGCTGAGTAGAGTAGGCCATCCCTTTGTTTTCTAGGATTACGACGAGAAGTACTTTTGAAAGAAAAGTAGTGCTCGATTAGGCTTTGCATCGACTCTAAGCTACTGCGCATTTCACCTTTATTGACATGGCCTGGTATCGCCATTAAGCGACGACAGGTATTGTCGATTCGTTTTTCTATTCTTGCTTGGCGCCCATTACCATTGGTACCATTTCCGTTCGCCCCATTACCATTGCTTGTATGATTACTGCCGTTTCCATTTCCATTCGTATTACTAGCCTGACTGTTAGTTGGGAGGTGAGCATTATGATTAAGAGACTTGCCGTTGAAAGGACGATCAAAGTGCCTCGCATCACGCAAACGGATGACGGGGTGTAAGGTCATTAATTCTTGAGCGAGCTTTTCCGAATGATGAAGCTTAAGCGGATTACCATCCAAACCTAAAAATGCATAGTGTGTGGTCGTTTCGTACTGCTCTAACGTCGCGCTTATTCGGTAATAGATGCGAAATGCGCCAAACTCATCTTGAACCCAGATAGGTTTGAGTTTGCGATAACGACCTGCGTTAAGTTCGCTCTTGTCGTTAGCTTTTAATGCGAGAACAATTTGAAGGTGTTGAGACTGTGGATGTGACACAGAGTAATCGACATGAAAATCGGTCATTTCAAAGTGATATGGTACACCGTCTGAAGGCAGTACGACGGAAAGGGCATCCAATAATGAAGACTTACCCCAAGTATTTTCACCAATAAGCGTGGTTAGCTCGTCAAACGCGAGTGACATGCGCTTGATACCTCGAAAGCCAGAAATCTCGATTCTTTCTAGTTGCATAGGCTTACTCCTAACGGAAGGCTCTGCTAATTGTTTGAAAGCTAACAGATATCTTTAATCATAATCGAAAAATACCAATCCGGTATGCTCACCTGTCACAAAACCCGTTGTTTATTAATACGGTGCAAAATGAGATTTTTGATCTATCTCGAGTATTTTTTTGCAGTGCAGTTTCATAAAATTCACGATTCTGTCATGATTCTCGACCTAGTATGAAGGGACAAAGAGAGAAGAAAATATGACTAAAAAGAATAAGCCGACAAAAATAGTGTTGGCACACATCAACGACACCCACTCATACTTTGAACCAACCTCGTTACAGCTATCACTTAAAATGAACAATCACATCATTGAACCTTATGTCAGTGCTGGTGGCTTTGCTCGAATTTCAACACGCTTTAAACAAATAGAACAAGATGCCCAGCGCCAGAAGGTTGGAACCTTGTTCCTACACGCTGGCGACTGCTTCCAAGGCACTTTGTACTTTTCTTTATTCAAGGGAAAAGCCAACGCCGATTTGTTGAACGCCCTTAATATAGATGCCATGACACTCGGCAATCACGAGTTAGACATGGGTAATGAACCCGTTGCGATTTTCGCGAAAAGAATCAAATTCCCACTGTTAGCTGGTAACTGGAATCTATCGAATGAGGATATCAATAAAACTCATACGTTAGCGGACAACGAAATTGTTAAGCCTTATCTGCCTGAAACACGAAGTGCTTCTTTTATAACGAAAGAGTTTGATGGCGAGAAGGTCGCAATATTCGGTTTAAGCATCGACAAGATGGCAGGCATCGCTAACCCAGATATCGATACACCGTTTGAAAATGCTTTGGAAACAGCAAAAGCGACCATTGAGCAAATCCATCAAGCAGGTATCAACAAGATTGTGTTACTTAGTCATCTTGGTTATGAAGCCGACTTAGAGCTAGCTGCGAATGTGAAAGGTATCGGTGTGATTGTTGGTGGCCACAGTCACCGTTTACAAGGTGATTTCTCGGATATCGGCTTAGTGAAAGACGATGACTACGGTGTAAAAATTGGTGACACCTATGTTGTGCAAGCGGGTTTCCACGCAATGAGTCTAGGCCACTGTGAAATTGAATTCGATGCTCAAGGCAAAGTGACGCACTTTAATGGTAAGAACGAACTGTTATTAGGTCGTCGACTCTTTATAGACGCGAAATTGAGTGAAGTAGGGCAAGACGACGCACATGATATGGCGTGTGAGTTTTTGAACAATCACCCCAATATTGCAGTGTGTAAAAAAGATCCTGAACTGCAGAGTATTCTTACGGATAAATACCAGCCGCGAGTTCGAAAGCTTCAGCAACAAATTATTGCTCATGCAGATACAAAACTTCGCCATGTACGTATCCCGGACGAGAAAGGCCCGAGCCAACTTGCGCCCTTGGTTGCTCAGTCATTCCATTACTTAATGAATAAGAAAGGCCATCAGGTAGACTTTGCGATCCATAACTCTGGCGGTGTAAGAAATTCACTGAATAGCGGCGATGTCTCTGTTGCCGATATTGCCGGAAAACTACTACCGTTTGCCGTACCCATTGGTGTGTATGAAGTAAAAGGTGAAACGATCGCTGGCATGCTTGAAGGTGCAATCAATAACGCGATTGATAATGGCGTCGTGGGGACGGGGTCTGGCAGTTTCCCTTATACGTACAATCTGAGGTTTTGTTACCACAAAGAAGCGCCTTTAGGGCACAGGATTCACCATCTAGAAATCCACTCTGATGAATCGGGTTGGCAGACTGTTTCTCGCAAGCGTATTTACCGTGGCGCGTCGTCTGCCTACACAATGAAAGGGAAAGAGGGCTATAACGCCGTGTTGGATATGATAGGCGATGGCACGGTAACCACTGACTCTATGGCAGACTGCTTCATTGAGTTTCTGCAAGACCACCCAGAGTCTCTTCAACACATTGAACCGTTGAATTGTATGGAATGTTTTAGATAAGCGAAGCTAATACTGATGTTAAATGCTATTAACTGGGGTTATTTATAAAATTGGCATTGTTTATGCTTCACCTCTGCAGGTCGCCTTCTTGTGGAGATATGCATGGATAAGAAAGATTGGTTAGATGCGGTAGCGGTTGTCGGTTGGGTATCAGTTTGGTCAGCGTTAGTGTATTTGGTGCCAACTACAGGTTTGTAATGGTCCTACGTGCTGGATAAGATCAGCTTTGAACAGTCGCAGTATTCCCATTATCAATAAACGCTATACCAAGCGTAAGTGGAAGAAATAAAAAAGGAGCAGGTTGCTCCTTTTTTGCTTTTTCTGTGCAAATTTATATAGACGAAACAGAATCAGAGGATTATTATCCACGCGTTTGGGGAGTAGTTAGCGCAAGTTTACATATCGTCATCTCGTTAGGCCAAGAGTCTATCCGGTATGTAAAGGTGAAATCCCATATTTCACTTCAACGAGACCAACGCAATCACAGTCAAGATCCGTAATGGAGCTTGATATGCTTTGTTTGCGGAAGGTCTTTGTACAGTTCTTCCGCCCGGAGGAATAATGAACTCAACTCAATCTCTATTATCTACAAATAGTGAATCCTTTTTTTCATCGCCAATCATGACGACTTATGCGGGCTTTTTCCTGCTGACCGTTATTCTCGTCTCTATTGATATCTATCAGACTCGTGGCGGCAACGTTACTATCAAAAAAGCGGCAATCTGGAGTGTTTTCTGGTTTGTACTTGCGTTTTTGTTTGCTGGCTCTATTTACCTATTTTGGGACATTTATGCGCCGAATAGTGATTACACAGCGCAAAAAGCAACCGTGTCATTCATTACAGGTTACTTGTTAGAAAAATCCCTTAGCGTAGACAACTTGTTTGTTTTTGCGATGATCTTTGCTCAATACCAAGTTCCTGAGCATCTGAGACCACGTGCGCTTCTTTGGGGTGTAATTGGTGCACTTGTGCTTCGTGCAATTATGATCGCATTAGGCGCACAGCTATTGGCGGAATACCACTGGGTACTTTACGTGTTCGCTGCGTTCTTGATTGGTACTGGTATTAAACTGGCATTAGACAAGGGCGAAGAGGAGAGTGTGAATACACTGCCTGAAAAGTTACTTCGTAAAGTGATGCCGGTAACAGAGGATTTCCATGGCCCTGCATTAATGGTTAAACAGGGTGCTAAATGGGCGTTCACTCCAATGATGTTGGTCATCGGTGCGATTGCAGTTATGGACGTGATGTTTGCATTGGACTCTATCCCTGCGATCTTTGCGGTAACACAAGAACCGTTCTTGGTATTAGCGGCAAATGTATTTGCGTTACTTGGCCTTCGTTCGTTGTATTTTGTACTACAAGGTATGATGGATAAGTTCATCTACTTGAAACCAGCACTGGCATTCATCATGGTGTTCATCGGTGTGAAAATGCTATTGGTTGACAGTGAGTGGGCTATCCCAACTTATTGGTCGCTCGCTGTACTGATCTCGACTATGACGATTGCGGTTATAGCGTCGGTTTATGCGAAGAAGCCAGGTATTGAACAAGTAAATTAAAAACAAATATAACTTATCGAAAAGTCGATAATGAATACGTGGCTGATGAAGTGAAAAATTTATTTATGTAAATTTTCTGTGACATTGGCCACTGTTGTTTGCGGGGTATTTGTACTAAATGCATGATTTAAACACCATATTGAATTTGTAGTCACTTGATATGCATATCTATTTCTTGGCATTGTTAATGGTTTGTTTTATTAGAAAAACTAATCCCAAAGTCTAATTTTAGTCATTTTTTAACCTACAAAAGATCACCTATTATTCTTGTCATCAGAACGAAACACATTAACAAATTTATAGAGAGGCAATCATGGCTCAAGCAGTACAAATGAATACTATCGCTGTTCCTAACTCTATGGATAAGAAGACCTACTCGGTTAACTTCAAAGGATTGATTGCACACATTTTCGATATTCTTTTCGTAGACAACTCTCCACGTAGTTACTACGCAAGCGACTTATCTGGTCACATGCAACGCGATATCGGCATTAACCGTTAATCTCAGCGTTAATATGTAAATATAGAATTTTAAGAAAACGCCAGCTTCCCAAGCTGGCGTTTTTGTATCTGAAATAAATTCTATCTCTTCGCAAATTAAGCACCTGAAAAAAAGCTTAGGCATAACGGTCTGTCACACGTCGAATGCGGCAATGATAAAGCTAAGAATGTATGCAGACGAGGTGGATACAGTGAGTAGTGACGCTCTAGCATCGATAACTTGGTTTCTGAAGGGTATTAATCGGAGAAATAGAAGCGAAAGGGCGATTTAGTTACGTAATACTGCTGAAATACGTTAATATAGCGCGCTATTATTTTAGCTTTGAGTTCCTGCAATTAATGACTAACACCACAACATCAACCAACTTCTCTGATCTTGGCTTAATCTCACCTTTGATGGCTCGTTTATCTGAGCTTGAATACCAACAGCCAACGCCTATCCAAGCGCAAGTTATTCCAAGTGTGTTAGCAGGACGCGATTTAATTGCAGGCGCAAATACCGGTTCAGGTAAAACCGCAGCATTTGCACTTCCACTGTTACAAAAGATTCATGAAGATGCACCTCTGGACCGTCGTTCAGGCAAAGGTAACTTTGTTTCTGGCCTTATCTTGGTTCCCACTCGTGAACTTGCTAAGCAAGTGGCTGACAGCGTTAAATCTTACGCTGTACATTTCAACGGCGCGATTAAAACGGTTTGTGTGTTTGGTGGTGTATCGGTAAACACTCAGATGCAGGCGCTACGTGGCGGCACTGATATTTTGGTAGCAACGCCAGGTCGTCTGCTTGATCTCATTTCAAGCAACGCAATCAAGCTAGACAAAGTAAAAACGTTAGTGCTTGATGAAGCTGACCGAATGCTAAGCCTAGGTTTTACCGAAGAACTTGATGCAATCTTGAAGCTATTGCCGAGCAAGAAACAAACATTATTGTTCTCTGCGACTTTCCCAGAGCAAGTTCAAACGCTTACTCACGAACTACTAAGCGATCCCATTGAAGTTCAACTTCAAAGTGCCAATGCGAGCACACTGGTTCAACGTGTATTTGAAGTAGAAAAAGGTCGCAAGACAGCGTTACTCGCACACCTAATTCAACAACACGAATGGCGCCAAGCTCTTATCTTCGTAAATGCTAAGAACAGCTGTGAGCACTTAGCAGACAAGCTTTACAAGCGCGGCATCATCGCTGAAGTATTCCACGGTGATAAAGGGCAAGGTTCACGTACTCGTATCCTTGAAGATTTCAAATCTGGCGAGATTGACGTTCTTATCGCGACAGACATTGCGGCACGTGGTCTGGATATTGAGAAGCTGCCAGTAGTAATCAACTTTGACTTACCGCGTAGCCCGTCAGACTACATGCACCGTATCGGCCGAAGTGGTCGTGCGGGCGAGGTTGGTCTTGCGCTATCTTTGATCGATCACGAAGATTACCACCACTTCAAAATCATCGAGAAGAAGAACAAGATTCGTCTTGAGCGTGAGCAAATTGAAGGCTTTGAAGTGGATGAAGAAGCGACGGCTGAACTTATCGCAGCACTAAAACCTGTTGCGCCACCGGCTGGCACAGGTAAAAAGAAGAAAAAGAAAAAAGCACAAACCAATCAAGATGTTTGGTTAAGAAATAACTAAATTGAAAACAGTTAGATAGTAGATACAAGAAAGGCGCTCAATTGAGCGCCTTTCTTAATTCAAACAGTAAAAAGAAATTACTTCTTACGGCAGAACTCAGCGATTACGTACATTGATTGACCACCGTTTGTTTTACCAGAAACAAGCTTAGGATCATCACCAACGCTGATACCACGGATAACAGTACCTTGCTTAATCACTTGGTTAGTACCTTTGATTGGCAGATCTTTAATTACTGTTACGTCGTCACCTTTCTTCAGTTCAACGCCGTTCACGTCAAGAGGCTTGTCATCAGCAGACATACCAATTTGTGCCCAAACTGACGTTTCTTCTTCAAGGTACATCATGTCTAGCGCGTCTTGAGCCCAGCTTTCTGTGTTCAGACGAGTTAGTTGACGCCATGCAGTTACTTGAACTGGCGCTTCCTGGCTCCACATGCTGTCAGTCAGACAACGCCAGTGGTTGATATCTTTAGGATCGTCAATCTCACCAAGACATTTGTCACATACCATGATGCCGTGATCCACTGTTACGTGGCTGTGTGGCGGCACTGCGTATGCAGTAAGAGAAGAATCAGAACCACATAGTTCACATTTAGATTGGCAGCGTTCTAGCATAGTAGCTTCAGAAGACATAATGGACTCACATTTATTAGGTATTAAATTTACGGGGCTATTATCCACTTTATTTGCAATAAAGAAAGAGGTCGTACGGTATTCTGTCTTGATTAATTTTAGCTGAGATCAACCATTTGTGTTTTAAAGGTTTATGCAAACGGTTAACTAGGGGACGTGTTCGAACGACAGATACAAAAATGCCAGCGATTAGGCTGGCATTTGATGAGGTTAAGTACTGACTACTGATTATTACTTACTCGCATCTAACAAGCTAGCGGTTACGCTTGCAATGCCAGTACCCTGCGATAACGTAAATTGTACAATTTGCGAGGTCATTTCTGCGTTAGCTGCTGCATCGCCAGCATTTTGCTGAGAAATTACCGTAGAGTGTTCAGACTCTGAAGCGGATTTGTCAAAGTACGAAGCCAGTCTGTTTCCAGAAGAGTTCAGTGCAGTGTTAACCAAGGATAACTTTTTAAATAGTGGTTCGGTTCCTGCTGTTGGGATCTCAGCAACAGCGTTTGGTATCGTTTCGTCACCATCAGCTTGAATACCCAGTACCGGTCCTGATGTTGTGGACGCAATATTGTAGGGATCGACATTATCCAGGACTGTCTGAGCAGCATAGGTGAACGAAGTCAGTGTTGAGTCAATCGTCGCTTTGACTACTTTGTCTGAGGCCGAAGCACTAGCACTACTCAAGGCAGTGTAGTATTCATTAAAGCAATCGCCACCTGGCTTACTTGCTGGCACACAGTTGCTTGTATAGTGGGCTTGATATTCAGTTACACTAGAAAGACTGACTGTATGCTTGATCTCAGGAGAGAACGAGCCTGAATTAAGCAAGAAAGGTGCAATGCCACCACCTGGATTAGCAAGTGTTGCACTTGTGTAGCTAAACAAAGAATCGATATTAGTATCTAATTGCGTGTTACCAATGGTGTAAGAGCTGATTCCTGTAATAGCCCCAATAGAATGCCCAAATAGAGATACATTGGTTTTATCTAGGTTACTAAATGCAGTATCTGTAGCTAAATTTAAAGCAAAGCGAACTCCAAGCCCATCAATTGCACTCTGACGTATGTTATCTCGCGCAACTGGTAAATACTCAAGATTCATATAAACGGTCGGTGTCGTTGGTGTCGTCACGACATCCGCACTTAGCGCTCGTTGACCATGAAGCGGTTGGTCAATGGCGATAATTGCGTATGGTTTGTATGGGGTAGATCCAGTGAGAGCGCCACCAATATGCTGCATAGCGAAGGCATAAGCACTCTCTTTGATGTTAGTGATGCCATGTTGGTACTGTAATATTGGCAAACTGCTGTCGATTGCCGCACCTTCAGGAACAAACATAATGAATGGCACTGACTTTACTGAGCGAATTTGCGGAACTGCGCTGTATTTAGTCATAACTCTAGAGTTATCCAATTGCTCTCCACTCGCAAGAGTTAACTTTTCTCCAATGAGTAATTGCTGGTACTCAGCTTGATATAGTTGAGTTGCAGGTTCAGTAATCCCTATACCTGCCAGCTGTGTAGCGATGGCTGTTTTGTCAGCATCACTTCCTGAGCTAAGTACATTTAGGATAGTTAACACACTAGGCATCGCACTGCGCCAAGGTGTTTTTTTCCACTCATCGTCTGTTAATGAATCAGACAAGAAGTATGGTAGCTCAACAGTTCCTCTATACACTTGGATAGATGCAGCTGCTGGTGTTGAAAAGTTATTGGTGTAACCCGTAGCTAATTGTGTAGCAGCACCTTCACCAAAAGCACCTTTAAATATGGCGTCACCTTGTACGGCTGTTGCAAAATCCTGTTTCGTTCCATCAACTGTGAATTTGTACAATGTATCGAGTTCAGCTGCTGGGATGCTATTTGGATTCGCAAGATTTTTCCATATATCAGACGGCGCAACACTCGGGTTCACGGTTTGTGCAATTGCAGCTTTAGCACCGTTCATAACGTTGCCCGCAGAAGCAGTCGTAAACCAAGATGAATAGATGATCTCGTCTGAATTTGACACTTCACCATAGCCAGCAAACAATGCTTCTACTTGATGGATAATTTTTTGTGGCAAATCGAGTGAACCTGCTTGATCAATATCTGTCGTTTTTAACGCGGCATAAGAACTAGAAGTACCAAGAGGCTCATCTGCGCTATCAACAATTGAGTCGGTTAATGCGTATATATAATCAGAGCTAGGATCTAACCCTTTAAGCGGCAAAATATTTATGGTTTTGAAGTCACTAGAGACCACTAAGTAGTCAACACCAGCCGTTAGTGCGGTAAAGTTAGACATGACACCTGTGCTGAGGTCCACATCTACCTTAGCTACTTTTACACCATCATTTAAGTGTGCGCTAAACGGTGTCGTTCCCATCATTACGACATCATTCTTCAACGTTCTATCACTTGGAAGGTTCACATTGATAGTGAATGGCATGATAGTACTCCAACCATCAGCTTCTCCCATTGCTACTTTTGGATCATTCAGTAGACCAGTAGAATTTGCATCTAGCGGAATATTCAATGTGTGATCATTGGTATCGAACAAAAAGAAAGAGGGAAGAGGTACGTCCGCTTCACTACCTAAAAGCGTAAACCTAATTTTAGAGCTTCTAGCCAGTGATTGATTGATTGCATCGGAATAAGGAGCAGCTGTTGAGTCACCAGAGCTTTCACTGTTGTCCCCGCAACCAGCAAGTAGTATTGCTGAGCATACGAGAGATAAAGAAAATTTGTTGTTCATATGTATAATCCCGTACCGTTAGTTGAAGGTGTAGTTAAGCTGAACTGCCGAAAGGTAAGCGACACCCTCGGCGTCAAAAGTTAGCTTTTGGCCTAAAGCATCAGTTTCTGTAAATGAACCACTTTCACTGTGTACAAGTGCAAATGCTGCATCCAAAGTCATATTTTCTGACACAGAATACGTTAGGCCAGCTGAGTACCACA
This sequence comes from Vibrio sp. BS-M-Sm-2, assembly GCF_041504345.1. Lineage (NCBI taxonomy): Bacteria > Pseudomonadati > Pseudomonadota > Gammaproteobacteria > Vibrionales > Vibrionaceae > Vibrio > Vibrio sp. BS-M-Sm-2. Next base: position 1,492,279 of record NZ_CP167895.1, on the reverse strand, counting down.
TACGGTCACTATCAGGGATACTTAGTGTGGCTTCACCAGCTTGTTCGTCATAAGCCAAACCTGCACGTAACGTCCAATTTGAGTTAACCATATAGGTTGCACCGACAGACCATCTCTGGTTGTCTTCGTAATGTTCCGTCTTTAAAAAACATTCATTGTTTTTACAATCAGGGCTCGTCGCTTTTAACTCCTCAAACTTACTCCACTTAGTTAACTGCCAACCATAGTGTATAGCCCAAGCATCATTTAGTTGGTGGAAAGCAGATAGTTCGAAAATATCAGGAAGTTCGATTTCTAAACGACCGGTTGTTTTTCCTGGTGCGCCATTCGCCATCTTCAAGCCCGTGTAATCTGTGAACTCACCGTCATCGAAATCTAGCTCTACAGATGACCGGTAACCAAAACCAAAACGGTTGTGCTGGTTCAGTTCATACAAGGCACCGACATTCCAGCCAAAAGCGAAAGTTTCTCCCGTCATAGAAATGAGTTTATCGCTAGGTGAACCACCGGCAGTAAGACTACCTTTATGCCTTGTAAGCTCAGCTTCTGCATAAACGAAGTTGACTCCTGCACCAACGCTAAAACTATCATTGATTCTGTAAGCAATATTGGGGTTTAAGTTAACTGACACTAGAGATGTATCACCAGCTAGATCACCGGCATAGATGTCATCTGGGTAATCTGTAGCAACGCCATAAGTCGTGAACATTCCAATACCCCAAGCCCAATTATCATTGATTGGGCTGATGTAATAAGCCGCTGGCACGACTTGAAGTGGAGCGACATCTGAAGACTTTTGATTGAAATCACTGTCATTAATTTTTGTTTGGGTAACGTTAACCTCGGGATCAACGATAGAAACCGCGCCTGAAAATTGGGCTGTATCAAATAGGGTCATTGCGGCGGGGTTTCTCGCTAGTACACTCGCGTTGTCAGCTACTGCACCTTCACCTGAGAACGAGCGACCAAGACCTGAGGCAGAATGCTCAGCAACTTGGAAACCAGCCGCAAGTGAATTGCATGCAAATAGCACAGAAAGAGAAACGAGAGAGCGTTGTATTGTTTTCATCCTTGACCCTCCTAGGGCATCGAATTTCATTATTATCGTTTGAAAACACACTGAGCATTGTTGGTGTTGAAGCTCTAATGTAAACAGCATGTTAAATTCATGTTTTATATAAAGTCAAAGAAATAGTTGTTATTTTGTGAGGTTATATTTTTAAGGGGCGGCACTTTAACACTAATAATATAACTACAATCAATGATTTATTTGTGGTTGGAGGTGTGACCAGAATGTTTATGTTAACTATTGGTACAAATAGTGTTCAATTGCTCGATATGTAACAACTTTGTTTATGTTTACCACCGATCGCTAAATCGGCATAATATCGACACTCGTTAGAAGTCATTAAATTGGAATTTAAGTTTGGAATTACTCGCGATAGAGTTTCTTGGTAAACCGCTTCGTTTAGAAGGTTCAATGGCAGGGTGGCAACAGTTGTATTGGGATAACACTCTGGTATCTCAATTAGATGCGACCACAGACCAAGAAGACGCACGAACACACGAATTTACACTACGTGCTGGCGAAGAAACGTTGCAGTGTCACGTTGAGTCAACCGTTCAGTGGCAACCGTTTGAGATGACGTATAAAACGTCGGTGAATGGCCAAACTGTTACCGAAGGCAATCGAAACACCAAAGATATCGAGCAACAAACCCCGGTTGTCGCACCAAAACCAGAGAAGCGTTTTAGCTTAATCGGGTTAGTTTCGCTGGGAATGAAAGCCCTTAAGAGTGCCAAGTTAATCAAGGTGGTACTTGCCTCCGCGAGTTTAGCGGCTTACTCATGGCTATTTTCAATTCAGTTCGCGCTTGCCTTGATCGCTTGTCTTATGTTCCATGAATACGGTCATATCAGAGCAATGAAATACTTCGGCATGAAGACCAAAGGCATTTATTTGATACCATTCCTTGGTGGTTTGGCGTTATCCGACGAAAAGATTAATACGCGCTGGCAAGATGTGGTTATCTCAATCATGGGGCCACTGTTTGGTTTGATATTGTCGTTGATATTTACTGTATTGTACTGGGTAACTGGTGAGATGTTCTTTGCTGGTCTAGCCGTGTTCAACGCTTTGTTAAACCTATTTAATTTGCTGCCGATTTTGCCTCTTGATGGTGGACATGTTCTTAAAAGTATCAGTTTTTCGATGAACAGTGTGCTTGGGATCGTACTCTGTGTCGCGGTTGCCGTTGCTGGCGTGGTATTGAGTTATCAATTGAATTTAACCCTGTTTGGTTTCTTATTGATCATGGGCAGTGTTGAAATACTATTCGAATGGAAAGGGCGTCATCACAGTCATTTGTTACCGTTAGACAAATACGGTCAAGTCGTGTCATTCGTTTGGTATGTGGGTTTAGTCAGTAGTTTGATCGGTGTTATCTGGTATTTTGCATCGACTGGTGATCAGCTATTAAGCCTACCATTACAAATTCTTGGTACTTAACCAATGAGTTTCTGTTGTTGGATTTATTTAGCAACATAGTTCACTTGAACTGATAGTTAGCAAGAAACTAAAAATGCCCTAACCAATATGGATAGGGCATTTTCGTATTTACACTAGCTAAGCGATTCTAACTTAGACTACGCTTTGCAATTTGGTCTTGGAGAGCCTGATTTAGGTAACGTTTTTATCGTCGCCTGCAGATCTTTGATACGCGTACTGTGGGAAGGGTGCGTAGACAGCAATTCTGGCGGTTGGTTACCACCTGATGCTTTCGCCATATTCTGCCACAAGTCGACACTGTGATTAGGATCGAACCCTGCTTGAGCCATATACTTTAGACCAACAACATCGGCTTCAGACTCTTGAGTTCGGCCATACGGTAGAATAACACCATATTGAACCCCTAAACCTAACGCCGCCATCGTCATACCTTGGTATTGTTTGTACTCTGATGCTCCCAAGGCAACACTGGTAATAGACAAACCAGTATTAGCGATTTGAGACTGAGATAAGCGTTCATTACTGTGGTCCGCTAAAACGTGTGCCACTTCGTGACCGATAACCGTCGCGAGTTGGTCTTGATTGACTGCGACCTTGAGTAACCCTGTGTACACACCGATTTTCCCGCCAGGTAGGGCGAATGCGTTCACTTGGTCACTATCAAACACAACAACTTCCCATTCACTAAAACCTTGTTTAGGAATATATTGAGTGATGCTGTTCGCTACGCACTGTACATAAGCGTTTGTTTTGGCATCTTTGCTGATGGGTTGTTCTTTTTTCATTTGTTCAAAAGACTGCGCTCCAAGCTGAGACATGTCTTTATCTGAAAAAAGCAGCAATTGGTTTCTGCCTGTCGGAGAAGCGCTACATGCAGTTAGGCCTGCAAGTGTGAGAAGCGAGGCAAACTTCATCCATGACGTCATACAATATCCTCTGTGTATTCGGTTTTTATGCATGTTAACATCAACTTGCGTAATAACTAAGGGCTGTAAGATAACTAACAACCAGTAATATAGAAAAAGCTATGTACGCGATAACAAGATCAATAATTAAGGAACCCACATGAGTATTTGGAAAAAGCCCGTTGACTTAGATACCTTCAACGCGACCTCAAAAAATACCTTAATTGAACACCTCAACATTGTTTATACCGAAGTAAATGACAATTCTTTGGTGGCAACCATGCCGGTTTGTCATTTTACGCACCAACCACTAGGTATGCTTCATGGCGGTGCGTCGGTTGTGCTAGCAGAAACGCTTGGCTCATTGGCTGCAAACTTCTGCGTACCAGAAGGCTATTATTGCGTTGGTCTCGATATCAATGCGAACCACGTAAGATCAATGCGCGAAGGCAACGTCATCGGTACTGCTGAACCTATTCACCTTGGTGTATCGACACAAGTATGGCAGATCAATATCACTGATGAACGTCAACGCTTAGTTTGTACCAGCCGCTTAACCATTGCTGTAAAGAAACACAAGCGATAATAGCCAGAGAGTCGTCAGTTGTTTTTGTCTTTAGAAGAAGCAATCAGTATTTAAAGAAGTAACCCGAGAAGCCCATGGTCATAACGTTTAAAAGTGGAAAAGTCATCGCAACCGCACATGAGCTGGTTGTTCGTTTAGATGGTGAGCATAGAGTCACGCTACAAGCTCAAGTTGATGCAATTCAACTTATCGGAAAAGGGGCAAATGTCATTTCAGCCAACGGATCAGAGTGTAAATGGTCGATAAAATTAGACGACGAACAACAGCTTCGTGATATTGCAAATGAAATTGGCTGCGATGTCATATAATCCTTTACTGCAAAAGAACTTAACCCTTCAGATTGAATAACATCTTAGGATGTCATACTCAATAATTCACAATAAAATCGTGTCAGTAATATTGATTTTACGCCATAAAATAGGGAAACTGAATTCAATATCCTTTGAATAAGTTTTCCTCTTTATGAGCAGCCCAAGACTTCGCGTTCAATTTGAAACCCTGTTTGAATACTTCGATGGTAAAGATTCTGATGTTCAGCTCGACGACATCACGGATGTGCTCTGTTGTACCCGTCGTAATGCCCGAATGGTACTCAACAAGCTTGAAGAAGAAGGGTGGGTAGAATGGTTACCTGCAGCTGGTAGAGGGAAGTTATCTCAACTCATCTTTAAGCAAAATCGCTGTGATGTCAGCGAGAACTTAGCAAGACGCTATTTACAAGAAGGCAAAATTGGACAGGCACTGTCAGTGCTTGATCACAATGCAGCCAAACTCACCCAAGTTATTCAAAACTACTTGGGCGTACAGTATCAAGAAGGCGAACAAGTTATTCGTTTGCCTTATTACCGATCGCTTTCAATGCTTAACCCTACCAAATCGATGCGACGCTCTGAACAACATATCGTTTGCCAGGTATTCAGTGGCTTAACGCGTTTGGATGAGAATGATCAGTTACAGCCCGACCTTGCTCATTCGTGGCAAAAAATCAGTGACTATCAATGGCGATTTTTCTTGAGACCGGGTGTTCGTTTCCATAACGGGGAGCCTTTGTTAACCAATCATGTTGTAGATACGCTTCTTGCGCTCGAACCTCTCAACATGTTTTCACATATTAAAGATGTCTCTTCACCTGCAAATTGTGTAGTTGATGTCTTTCTCACACGCCCAGACAAGTACTTTCCGCTCGCGCTAACGGAATCGGTCGCTAAAGTTACCTTACCAATGACTTTACGTGGTGAAGACTACGATATTCGACCGATTGGTACGGGACCTTACCGCATTGAAAAGAATGACGAAAAGCAACTCGTGTTGAACGCATTCAACGGTTATTTCGGTTTCAGGCCGTTGATTGATCGTGTAGAGGTATGGGTGGTCGATGAGGCTTATTCCTCAATGGTTTACCCAAGCTTGTCTAAACCAGTAATGGCAGACCGTAGTGAAAGTGACGAGGTAGAACTTGACCCTGGCTGTACGTATTTACTGTTGAATAGAAAGAAGGGCATCGCGCAAAACCCTGCATGGGCAGAATTTTTGTCTAACGCTTTGAATGCCGCAGATCTGTTTATGCATATTCCGAAAGAAACCTTGATCGATTTAGGCATGTTGCACGCATATGGAATAAAACCGGGTTGGTATGACATAAAGTTAAAGACACCAGTTTGTCCACCAGCAGATTCGAAGCCTACCATAAAATTGGCATACCAATGCCAGCACTCAATGTTCCCTATAATTGCCAAGGCCATTGTCACCATGTTGAAACAATACAATATCGACGTTGCTCTTTACGGTTACGAAACGGATCCTCCACATGCCGATGATGTTGATATTTGGATTAACCCAATGGGTATCGCTAATAACAGAGACGATGCACTGGCATGCTGGCTTATGGATTATAGTTTCCTCGATGAATCGAGCCCCGCAGACGATTTTGATCAATGGTGTCATATGATTGATCGTTGGCGCTCTGGTGAGTTTGAACAGTTCCCAGCAAGGCAACTCGGTAAGCAACTGGTACAAAGCAACCAATTGATTCCGATGTTCCATTGTTGGCTAGGCGTAAACAAAGACCAGTGTGGTACGTTGCAAAACGCAAAGTGTAATGCATTGGGGTGGTTCGACTTTAGCCAAGTTTGGGTTAAACCTGACGTTGACTGAAACCAGAGATAACTCGATAAGGATAACGTAATGCAAACCGTGATTATCACATTTATTACGCTGGTGGCATTTGCTGCCAATTCTGTATTGTGTCGTTGGGCATTGATGGATCAAACGATTGATCCTTTGAGTTTTTCGATCGTACGTATCTTGTCGGGAGCGCTCACCCTGTTGATTTTATTAAGTTTATCTTCAAACGCTAAACGCAAACAAGATAAAGCAATCAATGACACATCAATGTATACCAAGGTTCGCTCTCAGTTTGATTTAACCGCCATAGTAGCGTTACTCGTTTACATGTTCGGTTTCTCGTTTGCCTATTTAACGCTAGGGGCAGGGCTTGGTGCTTTGGTCCTGTTTGTCGCGGTTCAATTCACGATGATTGCCGCATACCTGCTAGCTGGTAACAGAATGTCATTGTTAGAGTGGTGTGGTTGTTTGTTGTCAGTTTCTGGGCTCATTTACTTACTCATGCCGACGGAATCGACAAGTTCGCCAGATATAACCTCCATCATATTGATGGCTCTGGCTGGAATTGGGTGGGGCATTTACACATTGGCGGGTAAGAAATCCACAAACGCGTTGCAATCTACGACTGCCAACTTTGGATTTAGCTCGTTAGCGCTCTTTGTGTTATTAAGCCTGTTAGCGGTGATTCCAAGCGTGGCATCGCAAATATCCATCACTGAGCAAGGTTTGATTTACGCAGTATTGTCGGGCTCAGTGGCTTCTGGTATTGGTTATAGCTTGTGGTATTACGTGGTGAAAAAGCTGAATACCGTCCTCGCATCGATTGCCCAGCTTTCTGTTCCAGTTATCGCGACACTTGGCGGCGTTTTGTTGCTATCCGAACCTGTCACCATGCAATTTGTTATCTCATCGACTGTCATTTTACTTGGGATAAGCTTGGTTCTTGTCGCTCCTAAACTTAAGAAATAATAAGTACAATCACTAACTGCTATGGCTAAACCTAACAAGAAACAACCGACCAAAACAGTTCAGATATTCTGCGCTAAATGTAAGACACAACTTTTCAAGTATCGAAAAGGTGGCAAAGGTGCGCTCGTAAAGTGCTTTAAGGAACGTATAGTTGAAGACTTCACGACAGAGCCATGCGTATGCCCTGAGTGTGGTATTGAGTTCGCGCGAGATACCTTGGTTCGAGGTACGCCAGCCTACAAATTTGTTGGTGGCAAGGTAACGATGAAATAACCCGTCACGATGAAACAAGCAGTCATATTAAAACGAGCAAGCAATGTTGAAACTAAAAATGCCACAGCACAGTTTGTGTGTGGCATTTCAACGTTGCTTTTGATACTCAGAATAAAGGATTGAGCTTAGTAAGCTCTGACACGACCTTGAAGGTTAAGAAGTAATAACGAGACAATTGCGCCCGTGGTGTCACACAGCATATCTTTCTGTGCATCCCAAATATCGCCTTGTGACCCTAGGAACGCGATACCTTCGTCACCACCGGCAATCTCTGCATACCACCACTCAATAATCTCGTAACCAGCTGCAACACTCATGATTGCAAACAGTGCGAAGAAACACGCAATCATGGGTTGAGCCAACTTCTTGCGAATTAAGTACTCAGCGAGTGGGTAAGCATAAAGGCCAATAGAGAAATGGGCGACACGGTCAAAGTTATTGCGTTCAGAACCTATCACGTTATTGAACCAATCAAATGGCACTTCGGCGAAGGTATACTTCGCTCCTATCGTGTGTAAAATCAGCCAGATAAACATCAAAACATAGGCTGTCTTAGTGAAGGTGAGCTTTGTTGATAACCACCAAATCCCCACCAATATCGCAAGCGCTGGGACAATTTCGGCAATCCATACCGCTCTTGAAGAGGGAGCAAACGCTGAAAATAGAAACACAATTAAATACAGCGTCGTCAATGACAGTAATGGTCGATTTTGAGCAAGTGGCGTGATTGTCATATCAAGATCTCTCGTCGAAGTTTTGAATAGTGTTACACAATAATGAACAGTGTTCAATTGGGCTTTAATCACCAGATTTGTTGAAAAGTAGCGTTATCGCCCAGTATCTAGACAAACGGTTGCTAGAGTTTCACAAAAGTTTGATTTACAACAAAGCGATCCTTAAAATCGCTTTATTACTACATAACAAGAAAGAAAGTCATGAAACTGGAAACTGTCGATTACCTTGCTGACGACGCAGCAGAACAATTTGTTCGCTCTCTACGTGAAACTGGTTTTGGTGTTCTTAAGAACCATCCAATCCCAAAAGAGCTTGTTGAGTCAATTTACGAAAATTGGTACCAATTCTTCATCTCTGAAGATAAAGAGAACTTCCACTTTAATGTTGAAACACAAGATGGATATTTTCCACCTTCAGTGTCTGAAGTTGCTAAGGGCCACACTGTAAAAGACATAAAAGAGTACTTTCACGTATACCCTTGGGGCCAAATCCCTGAGCAGCTGAAAGAACAGATTCTAGATTACTACCAACGTGCGAACGCTTTTGCTCAAGAGCTGTTAGGTTGGGTTGAAGCTCATGCTCCTAAAGAAGTACAAGAGAAATTCTCTATTGCGTTATCAGAAATGATCAACGGCAGTGAGCAGACTCTGCTTCGTGTTCTTCACTACCCACCAATGCAAGGTGATGAAGAGCCAGGTGCAATCCGCGCTGCGGCACACGAAGACATCAACTTACTGACTGTACTTCCTGCTGCAAACGAGCCGGGCCTTCAAGTTAAAGCTAAAAATGACGAGTGGTTAGATGTACCATGTGATTTCGGTAACATGATCATCAACATCGGTGACATGCTTCAAGAAGCATCAGGTGGTTATTTCCCATCGACAACTCACCGTGTAATTAACCCATCAGGTGAACGCCAAGAGAAATCTCGTATCTCTTTGCCTCTATTTCTTCATCCGAAACCAGAAGTAGTGCTATCTGAAAAGTACACAGCAAACGAATACCTAATGGAACGTCTAAGAGAGCTTGGCGTTATCTAATGAGTTAAATGCTTCGTCCCTAAAACTAGGATAGATGTGAAAGGTCAGCTAAATTGCTGACCTTTTTTGTATCCGCACCAAAGAAGAGCGGCTTTATTGCTAACGATTGTGTTCAACTAAATGGTACTCAGTTTTTGACGATGAAAGGTGTCTTTAAGCCAAACGTTAGAAAGTTGTTTGTCCTTAAGCTCGACAAACCGAAGAAAATCGCTTTCAATTAAAGGAGATACGTTACGGGTGTGAAATAGGTCACGTATAGTATCTACTAGTCGAACAATCCATTAATTCAGAAATGTTAACTGAGTCAACTATGTCGAATCATCAAGATGTGAGAGCAAACTTTCATTGCCATATGGAAAACCCGTTGCTTTGGCCGATAATGGAAGTGCTTAAGCAAAAGCCAAGCGGATGGAAAGTACATACATTGGCGGCTCATTTGAACGACCTTGGGTTTGTGCCAGTGTTAGACCCGATACCTGAGAAAGAGTTGTTTAAAAAGAACTTCCTCATCATGAATGCGCTATATCAGCTTCAAGAAACTTTACACCCTGATGGTTGGCTCCAAGTCCAAGCGATGGACATTGAATTGATGAACGGTCGTTATCACGGAAGCAGCCACAGCATAGATCATCAAGACCCACTTCGAGACTACTATATTAATTGGGTTAACTATGAAGCGGATGAGGGCGAAGTCAAAAGGCTGTTGAACGAGTTTTGGACTCGATACAGAAAGTTTGTTGGTGGTGATGAACTCGATATGGATCGAAGCCGAGCATTGAACCTGTTTGAATTACCGCTGGATGCGACCCACCACGAGATTAGAAAGCGTTGGCGACAACTGGCGTTGAAATGGCATCCAGACAGAGAGCAAGGTAACACCGCAAAATTTCAGACACTCTGTGAAGCATGGCATGTATTACGAAGCTCGTAATCGAACGTAGCTTTTAGCTGCTTAGTTGGTTGGACACCTAAAATAGAAAGCCCCACATTGTGAGTGATACAAGCGGGGCTTGCTAAGTGCTGTAATTACGTTAGGCGTTGTAACTATTTTATTTGTTGGTGCTACGAGTGATCTTTCTCTCACCACTTTTATGCTCAAATGCATAGTCGAGTACTTTACGAATATAAGGTGCGCCGACTTTTGAACCGCCGTTACCATGTTCAATAACCACAGTCGCGACATATTCTGGGTGTTCATAAGGTGCAAAAGCCGTGTAAAGGGCGTGGTCAAGTAAATGCCTAGCGAGTTTCTTCGAGTTGTAGACCTGGTCTTTGGCAAGATCAAACACTTGTGCCGTACCTGATTTCCCACCACTCGTGTAGTTGCTTCCCTTAAATGCACGTCTACCACTACCACGACTGCCATGGTTTACGAGTCGCATTGCGTTGAGTGGTACATCCCAAATTCTATCGGGTACTTCCGTAATCGAAGGCATCGACTCAGGTTCAACAAGTTGCTGTGTACTAAAATCTTCACCGTGTTCTAAGGTGGCTCTTAATATATGCGGTGGCATTACCTTTCCATGGTTAACCAGTACCGAGGTCGCTTTCGCAAGTTGCATTGGCGTGGATGTCCAATAACCTTGACCAATACCAATCGGAACAGTGTCGCCTTGATACCACGGGGTACGATAACGCATCATCTTCCACTCTCGAGTCGGCATGTTGGCGGTACTTTCTTCATAGATATCGATACCCGTAGGTTCACCAAAGCCAAAGCGATTCATCCAGCTTGAAATGCGGTCGATACCCAAATCAAACGCGGTTTGATAAAAGAATGAATCAACGGACTCTTCGATGGCTTGGGTGACATCGACAGGGCCATGACCCCAGCGCTTCCAATCTCGCCATGATTTAGAGTTTCGTTTTGACCCCGGAATTCTCCAAACCCCATGGTCATTACGAATGGTATCCTCAGAGATGACATGTTCTTGCAGTCCTGCCACTGCCATAAATGGTTTAATAGTTGATGCAGGAGGATAAACACCTAAGGTCGTGCGGTTTACCAACGGATGAGCAGGATCATTTAATAGACGTTGGTAGTTCTTACTCGAAATGCCATCCACAAATAGGTTCGGGTCATAACTTGGGCTTGATGCCATCGCCAACACACTATTGTCTTTAGGGTCGAGAATAACTGCGCTTCCAGTTCGGTGATTAAGTTGTTCAAAGACGTATTTTTGTAGCTCAAGGTCTATATTTAGCACGATATCTTTGCCAGCTACTGGCGGCACGTACTCAATAGTTCGGACAACTCGTCCACGACTATTTACTTCGACTTCTTGATAGCCTTTAGTCCCATGTAGAATATCTTCATAGTAACGTTCAACTCCAAGCTTCCCGATGATTGTTGTAGCTTGGTAATTTGCGTCTATACCTTGTTCTTCGAGCTTTCTGAGGTCGTTATCATTGATGTGTGCTACATAGCCTAATACATGAGTAAGGACTTCACCATTCGGATAAAAGCGCTTTAAGCTGGTATCAATAGATAGGCCGGGGAATTGGTATTGATGCACAGAGAACTTTGCAATCTCTTCTTCCGTTAGATTCTCTAATATCGTCACTGATTTGAAACGGCGAGTGTTGTGATAACGTTTTTTGAATCGAGCGATCTGCTCGGCATCACGCGGGACGTATTTGTCTAGCTTGGCGAGCATTGCATCGACATTGTCGGTTTGCTCTGGAATCATCGTCAGATCAAAGACAAGCTTGTTCTCCGCAAGCAAGACGCCGTTACGGTCGTAAATCAGCCCTCGAGTAGGGGCGATAGGGAGTACTTTGATTCTGTTGCCATCGGCACGAGTTTGATAACTTTTAAAGTTTTCGACTTGGAGTCGATACAGGTTACCAACTAAGACAAGAGTGAAGAGCAAGATCCCACAAAACGCGACGATTACACGATTTTTGAATAGGTTTACTTCTTTTTTATGGTCACGCATCTTAACGCGTTTATGATTCATTGAAGCCTCAAAGTTTTGTTACATTTGGTTACACCTGTCGAGTCGGGACTTTATCTGAATATCACTAGGGTTTTGTAAAAGCTGTGTCATGATTTAGGAGATCTAAGGCATTAGATGGCGGTAAGCAACGCCTTTAATTTTCTCATTAGAAAAGTTGATAAGTAATTGATGTAAAGATTGGTTTTGTGAATTTCTAGAATTGAAGAGTTTTGAGAGTACTAGAGGTTAGATAAATAGAGGTCAGATAAATTACGGCCCTCAGAATGAGGGCCGTAGACAGTTAATTTGCTTACTTAGTAGCTAGTGACTTAGAAGCTTTAGTAAATTAGAAACTTAGAACTTCAAAAGCCTAGAAGCGCAATAAATCTATTATTTAACGAAATCAGTTCGAAGGCTTGAACTGAGATTTACGCATTCGGTTCAGAGCGGCCATCACATCTAATGTTCTTGGTTTCGCTAGGTCACCGTAGTTAGGCATGTTAGCGTGCCATTCGTTTTCTAAAATAGCTTTGAACTCTTTCGCAGGGTTGTTTGACCAACCTGGAGTTTGTGCGAATTGGAACCAAGCCCAACCGATCGCGTTCACTTCAGACGGCGACTCTAATTGCTCAAGGGCAGAAAGGTCTGCAAACTCTTTACCAAAACGCAGTGACTCTTTGCCCTTCGCGTTAACACGGAACTTACCGTCAGTCAGAATGTTCATGAGTGAAGCACGGTTCAATGAACGCGGCACAAACGTTTCTAAAGCCGTCTCACACTCGTTAGTACGCTGAGTAGGGTGCTGAGCAATAATGTCTTTTGCTTTTTCAGTCACATCTACCGCTTGGTAGTCGTGCATTTGAATCACAGTGTTCGCTACATCTAGGTAATCACCAGAACCGCCCATTACAACAATGGTAGAGATATCCATCTCTTCACGTAACTGGCCAATACGGTCAACAAGTGGGGTAATTGGTTCGTCGCCTTTTGACACTAGCGCTTGCATACGTTCATCACGAATCATGAAGTTAGTCGCTGACGTATCTTCATCGATAAGTAGAGTTTGAACACCGGCTTCAATCGATTCTTGCAACCAAGCAGCTTGAGACGTAGAGCCAGACGCATCTTGTGTGCTGAAATTAGAGGTGTCTTTTTGCATTGGTAAATGATTGATATAGTTCGATAGATTCAAGTTGTGCACACATCGACCATCTTCAGCGCGGATCTTCATCGTATCAATCGCAGTCACGATGCCTTCACGACCGTCACCGGGAATATGGTTATAGATAGAACGTTCAACCGCGTTCAACAGCGTAGATTTACCATGGAAGCCACCACCAACAATCAGCGTGATACCTTTTGGAATTCCTAGGCCTGTCACATCACCTTGGTTTGGTGTGTTTAAAGTAACGCTCAATGATTCTGGAGCAACGAAAGGCACTGCATCTTTCATTGGTAGGTCACAGTTACCCGCGATACGTGGTAGCACGCTGCCGTTTGCAACAAATGCCGCTAGGTTGTTTTCATCTAGTTGAGCACGCAGCGCTTCTTGGTCTTCGATCGTTTCACAATGTTTAATCATTGCGTCGATGTTCAATTCACGCTCAAGCGTCGCGCGACGAATAAACTTCGGTAAGTAAAACGTAATAATGTTGTTCGCTTTCTTAGCAAGAATGCTTCGGCCATCGGCAGGTAGATTGATACGGAAACGGATTTCGATGCCGTGTTCTGTGAAAACAACGGCTGTGTTGTCTAATACCGTTTGACCTGTCAGTGCGATAGACACGGTCGATTCTTGTTTTGCGAACTCAGAGAAGCTACGCGCGATAAAATCACGTGCTGCTACTTGGTATTCGTAAGACTTTTCTTTCAGCCAATCTAACCCAGTTAACGACCACGCGCGCGTTGCACGAAAACGAGAAGCTGACGCATATGGGTCACCTTGGATGTGGTCGATGTGTAATTCAAAATCAGCAAAGTCGTATTGACCTTTAATTTGTTGATATGCACGGTAGTTTTGTTTTTCGAGCTTTTTAAGCTTTGCAGTCAACTGATCCATAACGAGGAATGCCTATATAAGGGGAAAGATAAAAACAGAAAGGCGGCGATTATAAAAATCACCACCTTTAGAGTAAAGAGAAAGTAGACCTAAATCCAAAACTAACTGCTCTTTTTCGCTTTAAGCGTAACGAGTAGTCCCCAAATAGTTTTGATTGATTAAGCTGTGTTCGAATTCTTGGCTCGGCATTGGCCTTCCGTAAAGGTAACCTTGGCCCACATCGCAGCCTTCATTGATAATAAATTGCTCCTGAACTTCCGATTCTATGCCTTCAATGGTTACTTTTAGGTCGAGCTTTTTGGCAATTTGGACAATAGAACGAACAATTTCCGAGTCTTCCTGAGAGTTAAGCATTTGATCAATGAAGCTCTTGTCAATTTTAATGGTATCGAACGGAAATTTCTTCAGGTAACTGAAAGAGGCGTAGCCTGTCCCAAAGTCATCAAGTGACAATGTAACTCCAATGTCGTGCAACGATTCCAAGGTGTTCTTAGCGACAACTTCATCTGCAATAAGGCCGCTTTCCGTGACCTCAAGCTCTAAGAAGCTAGACTCTAAGTGGTAGGTTTCGAGTAGGTGAACCACTTGTTCCGCAAAGTGTACGTTCTTGAGTTGAATTGCAGATACATTCACGGCCATTTTGAAATCGTCGACGTATTCGGACCACTCTTTGGCTTTTTCAATCGCATTACGTAGAACAAAGCTACCCACTTCGAAAATCAAACCGTTTTGCTCAGCCATATGTATCAGGGTTTCGTTAGAAATGTCACCCAAAACAGGATGTCGCCAACGAAGCAAAGCTTCTGCACCAACCCAGCGATGTGTTAACGGACAGACTTTGGGTTGAAAGTAGAGCATAAGGTCATCATTACGAACGGCTTGAAGCAAATAGCCTTCGATCTTATTAATGTGGGTTTGTTCTTCGGTATGAGATTGAGAGTAGTAAGCGAACTTTTGTCCTGAATCTTTACACGCTAACATCGCTTCAGAAGACTTTTGTAGAATGCTTTCCGCGTCATCTTCGCCGTTCGTAATTGCAATTCCTATAAAGGCATGCAGATGCACTTTGTCACTTTCGATATCGAATTCTGAATGCCCGACCTTAACTAGCGTTTGGCAGAGTTCTTCGAGGCGTTGGTGCAAATCTTTAACGCTAAACGCCAATACGAGGTCAACCGAAGTAGGGCGTGCAGTTAATACTTCAAAATCAGAAATACTGTCGATGCGTTTTCGGTATTCAACAAGCACTTGGTCTAACGCGTTATAGCCGTATCGAGCCTGTATGCGTCTGCCGTTGGTAAAACCAATATGAACGACGGCAAATGAGCAGTCTGTCAGTCTTTGTTGTGACGCTAGCTTATGGTTTAAGCGGGATTCAAATGCGTTTCGGTTCAAAAAACCCGTACCGAGGTCATGATTCTTTTGAAAATTGATCTTTTGTTCTGCCGCTCTTCGCTTATCAATCTCTTGATTTAATGAATAATTGAGGCTAGCGAGATCTTTAGTACGTGTATAAACACGATTTTTCAAGTCTCTATTCATTTGAGTGAGCTTAGCATGCTGAAACAGAGTTTTAAGCTGAGATTCTATCGAGGTACGAAAGCTTTCCAAAAGCTTAATATAGGTTGGTGTGTAGTGATTCTCTTTCGAATCCAAGATACAAATGGTACCGAACAATTCGCCGTTAGGCCAAAGTATTGGGATACCACAGTAAGAGACTAAGCCTAGTTTGATGTCAGGGTTGTCTTCCCAGTCAGGATCAGCGAGGGCATTGGGCACAACAAGTTGTTGTTGAGACTCCATCACCGTTTCACAATAAAGCCCATTGCCTAAGGTTTCAGAGTCGCCTTTGTTGTATGGGTTGTTTTTACTGCGACTGGTTGAGAACACTTCAATATAGTTGGCGTGAACACGCATGATGAGTGCAGCGGGCACTTGAGTGATTTGAGCTAAGAGGTCAACAATGTTCTGCCAACCGGACTCCATATCGTCTGGAATATCTAAGTCTAGCGTTTTTATTTTCTTCATATGACTCCGAGTCAATTATGCTAAATGCATCAACACATCCTGTGTTAATTATGATGAACCAAATAAACTATGAATCTTACGTTTAGTAAGTATAAGAAATGTTGCACGAAAAAACCTCCGCAATTTTGCAGAGGTTTTCAAATGTGAATCCGGATCTCAGTAATGAGATAAGTTTCGATTAAGGCTTTAACTTTATAAAATCTTCTGTATTAAGTTTCTGGCTGTAGTCTACCGATGGTTGAGCAAATCCATTTAATTGCAGAAATTCCTCTTTAAACCCTTGGTAATCGCCTAAAGTTTGGAAGTTATTTTCATCCATCTTTTCTATTAGCTCAGTTACGTGAGCTTGGGTTTCTGGGTCTAGTTCCCAATCATCCATACGAATCAATCGCTCGCCATCAAGTGGTACTTTTGATTGACCATAAAGTTTGCTGCTAAACAGACGCTGCATTTGCTGGATACAACCTTCGTGGGTCTCTTTCTCTTTCATCACTTTATACAAAGCAAGTAGGTACGGGCTGAGTCCTGGGATGAAAACGCTCGCTTTAGTGACTAGGGCTTTACAGACCGTAGCGTAAGCGTTGCCATCAAAGTTTGCTAACTCTAGGTTAAGTGCGTGGCTTGTTTGATGAAGGTCAATCTTAGCGCGTCCCAGCGTACCATCTAAGTAAATAGGGTGCGTGACTTCTGGACCAACATATGAAAATGCGATTGTCTTGCAACCTGGTGCAATAGATTCAGCGTTGATGAGCTCATCTATCCATTGTTCCCAATCTTCGCCGCCCATCACTTTGAGTGTGCTTTCGGCTTCTTCTTCGGTCGCGGCATCAAGAGTGTTGGTCACCCAGTTGTCATGTTCCAGCGAAATAGTTGCACCCGTTACGCTTTCCCCAATAGGCTTAATCGCAGAGCGCCAAAATTCCTCAGAGTCTGGTTTAGGACGAACGCCTGCAGCTAAGCTATAGATAATTAGATCCACTTCCCCTTCGAAGTAGGTTTCAATGGCTTCGACAACTTGTGAACGTGTTTCTTGCGAAAATGCGTCGCCAACGATGTTGATAGCAGTGCGTTGCTCTCGTTCGGCTTCTTTTTTGAAGTAGATGTTGTTGTACCAACCGGCACTACCTAGGGATTTTTCGTTTGGACCGCGCTCGAATGAGACGCCTATAGTGTCAGCTTTTGCGCCGCCAAAAGTAAGGGCAATACGAGCGGCAAGGCCAAAGCCCGAGGAAGCTCCGATAATCAGTACTCGTTTAGGGCCATCTTTGATTTGCGGCGCACTCTTAACAAACTTGATTTGTTGCTTTACGGCTTCTTGACAGCCAAGAGGGTGAGCGCTTTTGGCTACCACACCCTTGATAACAGGTTCGATCAGCATAAATAACCTTACAGTTAACGGTGATATGCACTCAGGCTAACGTAAAGCTGTGTAAAATTTATTGAGCTAGACCATTAAAACTTAAAGATGCTGATATAATTCTTCGGCGACGAATTCAGCAATCCAAGGTTGGGCTTCTGGTTTTGGATGCAGTCCATCGTTCATCATCCACTCAGGTTTAAGGATGATATGCTCTAGGAAAAACGGCAAAAGTGGCACGTTTTGTTGATCAGCAAGCGCTGCAAAAACGTATTCAAATTGCTGGTTGTAACGCTTTCCGTAATTCGGTGGGATTTTAATCTGCATCATTATAGGTTTCGCGCCCGCAGCTTTTATCTGCTCAATGATTTGATCAAGATTCGCAGACATCAGCTTAGGTGGGAATCCACGAAGCCCATCATTCGCACCAAGTTCAATAAGAACGGTGTCTGGAGCGTGTTCTTCAAGCAATTGTGGTAGGCGGGCTAAACCATTGCCAGTTGTGTCACCAGAAATACTTCCGTTAACTACGGTTACCGTTTTGTCATGCTTTGCTAACGCGTCTGGTAACAAGCTTGGCCAACTCTGTTTGATGTCCATGTTGTAACCAGCACTCAAGCTATCACCAAGGACCAGTAACTTAGAATCTAACTCGGTATCTTGAGCCAAAGAAGCGGTTGAAAATAAAATAAAGAATAAAAAGGAAATTAGTCTAGTCATGCATACATCCATCATTAAAGCCGAGTCCGTTTCGAAGACAGTGTCTACTAATCAAGAACATTTAACAATCCTAGAGCATGTTGATATTGACATTCGCGAAGGCGAAACTGTCGCGATTGTCGGCACGTCTGGTGCAGGTAAATCGACCCTAATGACGTTGCTTGCCGGGCTTGATGTACCAACGAATGGCGAAATCAGTTTACTAGGGCAGTCACTTGCACAGCTTGATGACGAAGCTAGGGCGAAAATCCGAAGTGAGTCGGTCGGGTTTGTATTTCAAAGCTTCTTATTAATTCCAAGCCTTTCTGCGCTACAAAATGTCACGCTGCCTTGTTTGTTGAAAGGAGAAGACGAAGATATCGAACGTGCGACTGCTCTGCTTGAATCAGTAGGCTTAAAAGACAGGCTTGAACACTTGCCGTCTCAGTTATCTGGTGGTGAGCAACAAAGGGTCGCTTTGGCGCGCGCATTTATGATCAAGCCAAAAATCCTTTTTGCTGACGAACCAACCGGTAACTTAGACCAACAAACCGCAGCAAAAATCGTTGAACTATTATTTGAGCTGAACTCTTCTCACGGCACCACATTAGTATTAGTGACACACGATCCTAAGCTTGCGCAACGTTGCCAAAGAACACTTAAGATGCATGTCGGTCAGATAGAGGAAGTCTAAATTGAATTCATCAAACGGACTGAACAAACGCCTGTTCTCATGGAGTGTCGAAGAGATTCGACACGGTCAGTTGTGGCCAGTTTCCATAGCACTAACACTGATCATTGCGTGTGTTTTTGCATTGTCGGCATTGGCCGAACGTATGGAGCAGGTGATTGTTAAACAAGGCAAAGATGCGCTTACTGCCGATAGTGTGTTTATCTCAGCAAACCCAATCCCGCAATCCTTATTAGACCTCACTAAAGTTGAGCAATTTGAAAGCTCTCAGTTGACTCGTTTTTCAACCATGGCATTCAGTGACAACTCGATGCAGTTAGTGACGGTGAAAGCGGTTGAAAGTAATTACCCTTTACGCGGTGAGATGATCTTAGAGGGTGCAGATAAAGCATCCAGTAACCATGTGAAGCCGGGTGAACTTTGGTTAGACGAGCGAATATTCGCACAGTTAGAGGTTGAGATTGGTGACGATGTCACTATTGGCGATGCCGATTTAACGATAACTGGGCGAATCAAACAAGAACCAGGTTTGAGCTTTAACCCATTCCAACAAATGCCTGCTGTGCTAATTCATACCAGCGATATCGAGGCCACTGGAGCGATTCAACCGGGCAGTCGTGTTAGTTTTAGGCTGTTTCTAAACGGTGATGATACAAAACTGAAAGCCGCGCAAGAGAGTATAGAATTAACACCAAGCGATCGCTGGCGTACTCAAGATTCAGCCAGTCGTACCAACGACATGTTCGAAAGCACAACTCAATATCTTTCGTTAACCGTTGCTATCGTTGTGATCATGGCTGCGACCACTTTGGTACTCACGTGCCAACATTATGTTGCGAGTCGTCGCAAAACCATCGCGATGCTTAAGAGTTTGGGAGCAAGCAAGCAGTGGATCGTTAAATGGTTGTCAGTACAGGTATCTCTGTTAGTGGTTATCGGTGCAGTACTGGGAATTACCATCGGTATCGGCTTAGAGTTTTTGCTTCGTATACCTCTGGGCGACTTATTACCAACGCCACTTCCTAGCTATGGTATTGAACCTGCTATCTTGGCTATTTTATCAAGCATCTTAATTGGTGTTCCTGCTCTGGGTATTCCGTTAATTGGCTTGGTCAACACTTCTGCAATCAGCGTTATTCAATCAAGTCATCAGTCCAATGAAAGCTACAAGAAATACTTGTTGTTACTGGTACCGATTATTCCAATGATGCTGATGTATGGCGACAATCTATTGGTATGGATAGTTCTAGCGGGTATCGCTTGCCTGTTCTTAGTGCTCGCGATTGTCAGTACGTTTGTTCTGCGTTTAGTTGGCAAGCTGCCGACAACGACATCTATGCGTTTGGCATTAAGCCGAATTAATCGCACACCATTAGCAACAGGGATTCAATTTGGTTCTTTAGCGCTATCTTTGATGCTGCTATCGATCATTTGGTTGGTGAGAAGCGATCTACTGTCAGATTGGCAACAAACCTTGCCCGAGAATGCGCCCAACGCGTTTGCACTTAACATTGCAAGCTATGAGAAAGACAGTTACCTTGCAACCATTGATGAAAATGAAGTCGAACGTACTCAAGCATTCCCAATCATTCGTGGACGATTGACGACTATCAATAGTGTCGAAGCATCTGAGTATAGCGACACATCAGAGCGGACTGATGCTCTAAGTCGCGAAATCAACTTCACATGGGGAGATAGCTTGCCCGAGTACAATGAAGTGCTTGAAGGCAAATGGACGCAGGAGCAGGGCGTATCTGTTGAATCTGACGTGGCTGAGCAGCTAGGTCTGAAAATTGGAGATGAACTTGCTTTTACCATCAACAGTCAAAATGTATCAGCCAAGGTTAACAGCATCCGTAAAGTAGAGTGGCGAGAAATGAAGCCGAACTTCTACTTCATATTTACGCCAGATGTTTTGAGCTTTATTCCTTCTACTTGGCTAGTGAGCTTTAGATTAGAAGAGCGACACAATCAAATGCTCAACGAACTCTCTCGAAATCACCCAACCGTGAGTTTGATGGATATTCGTAAGATGGGCAGCAAGATCCAAGAGTTGCTCAAACAGATTGTTTGGTCGATAACGGTACTTGCGGCGTTAGGTGTGGTTGCGGGGCTGTTGCTTATCTTTACTTTGTTGAGATTGAGCTTATCTCAAAGACAACAAGAAATACGTTTATACCGAACGTTAGGCGCAAGTAAGAAACGCATTCTCAATACCATTTGGTGTGAGTACGGTTTAATGGCATTAGTGGCAGGCTCAATTGCTGCGCTCGGTTCTGAGCTCAGTGTCGCAGGGGTAATGAACTTTGGCTTCGAACTAGAACCTTCACTCCACCCGATGCTTTGGGTGATGCTACCTGTGCTAACATTTATAACATTGGCCGCAGTGGTGAACAGCTTGATAAAACGTCTATTGGCACCAGTAAACAAGGATTTTGGTTAGTCGTTAGCGTGATCTAACCAAATGCTTAAAACGGTTTAAAAGTGAGATTATTTGTATTTAGTCATGCACTATTTATAAGGCGTCGCTTTAGACCGTTTTTTATTTGACCAATGCGTAGCACAACTAGCAAATATCTCACCTTTATTTTCCAACTTTTTAGTATTTTTTAAAACTAATTGCGCAATAATGCCGATTTAATGAACAGTGGTTAGTCCCTGTAAACAAAGGGTTTGCGCAACTTAGCAAGAACGTTATCAACAGTTATCCACAAAAACGGTGGATAACTTTAGGGATAAGTTAACCTCTATGTTTTAAGAGTACTTAGGCAGCCTTTATGTGGCGTCACTTAGGACAAATTTGACTGTTAGAATAACCTTCAAAACTCTATCTGGAGTTATTGAGTCAAGAGGTTATTTATGTTTTTTACATAGATATTAAATCCCGCCTATCTAAGACCTTGATAAAAATGTGTTTTAATTCATCTCAGAACAAAAGTAGAATAGCGGCAGTTAATCTTATTCTACAGAACACGATGAACCACAACAAAACGGATACAAATCAACCTTCTATTGCCATTGTTGGTGGTGGTATTGCCGGAACCACGAGCGCTATTCATTTTAGTGAGCTGGGTTTTAAGGTCATTATCTTGGAAAAAGGGCCAAGTTTGGTTAATGGGCCACCCATTTGCCACTTGCACGCTGGCGGCAATTTGTATCGAGATATTTCTGTAGAGCAGTGTCTTCAGTTACTCACGCAGTCAATTGATACCGTCCGCTTGTTCCCTCATACGATCAATATTCGTCCTACAATCATCGCGGTTCCGCACAGTGATGGTGGAGAACCGTTGGATCTACTTCCTCGCCTTAAGATAATCAAGAACGCTTATGCCGAGCTTGTTAAACAAGATAAAAGCAACCAAGTGCTTGGTGATCCGGAAGAGTATTACAAGCTGTACAGCAAACAAGATTTATTAGCGCTTTCTGCGAAAACACAGCCTCTGAAACCCACATCGCTTGATGATTGGTGTATTCCTTTTGCCAAACATACCGATTTAGAAACCCTTAAGTATCCTGTTGCTATGGTTCAAGAGTATGGTTGGAGCGTATTCCGCTTATCTGCAACCGCTCAACTCTCTTTGGGGCAACAAGCAAACTGTACTGTGTTAACCAACAGCCGATTACAATCTGTTGAGTCGACAGGCCAAGCTTGGACTTTGACTTATACAGACGCCGAAAACCAAAGTTGCCAACTAACGACCGATTACTTGATCAATGCGAGTGGATTTGAAACGGGTATCGTGGACGACTTTGTTGGCTCTAAGCAGCAAAGACTTGTTGAGTTTAAAGCTGCATACGTTACAGAGTGGCCATCTTCACAACAATGTAAGGAAGAGTGGCCAGAGGTTATCTTCCATGGTCCTAGAGGCACACCGCAAGGCATGGCCCAATTAACGCCGTATGCTGATGGTGTGTTCCAACTTCACGGTATGACAGAAGGGATTACTCTGTTTGAGGGTGGTCTTGTTTCTTCATCAACAGATTCGTCACAGCCACAGTTACCTTCGAAGCTTCTTAAGAAAATCGTATCGGGTTGGAGTGAAGAGCAGCTTGAATTAAGAACTCGTGCTGCAATAAAGCATATGTCTCAGTTCATTCCAAGTTTTCTCTCTGCACAGGTGGGCGGCAAGCCGTTGTTCGGTGCTCAACAGATTCCGGGAACCGATCCTAGCTTACGAGCTTCAGACGTTTCATTCTGTGGTGATCGCTATGCTCGACTTGAAGTAGTAAAAGCGTCTTCAACGTTAGAGGCGGCGCAAAAAGTTGCTGAGCAATGGTTTGATATTGCGGAGGCTGTTTCGATTGAAGAGACCCACCCAGTGACGCTGTCACTTAAGTTGGGTGATATTGAAAATAGAGCGATAGGTTTAACTCAAGAGCGCGGATACCCAAATGCTCTTGCTAAGGTATCAGGGCAAGAACACGGTTAAAATTACGCTAATTCGCCTAGCGCTTAAATCGCGATTGTCTTGCCAAAAGCACAGTCCAGCTTGCTGCCAACAGTAAGCTGGACTTTTAGTTTATACGTCTTGATCGAGTGGCATTTATCTAAAGGTGCGCATCAATAACCGAAAAATTGCGCCCACTGACACCATACATCTTGTAAGCCCAGCCTGTCGCCTTTACTAAACGATATTTCATGTCCAGGTTTGGCTTGTGCTAAGCGTGGTAAGTCGATTCTCGCGACGCAACCAATCTTCGGGTAACCACCAATGGTCTGCCTATCATTTAGCAACACGATAGGCTGCCCATCTTGGGGGATTTGAATAGAGCCCAAGGCGATACCTTCTGACAAAAGCGAAACCTCAGGCGAGGCGACTGGGTCGCCACTAAGTCGATAGCCCATCCGATTAGAGTTTTGATCAACGTGATACTGTGCGTTATACAAAGTCTCTTTTGCTGACTTCGAGAATAGCTCGCTTTGATAACCTTCAATAACTCGTAGGTTCACGGGTAGGTTGTAATTAGGTGTGTATCGGAAGGTGACACTCAGTGCTTTAAATGGGCGAGATAGTTGGTGTTGGGTAAAAGCTATTTGTTGCCCTTGCTGGCATGGCTCTCCATCTTGTGTTAATCCACCAATCTTTTCACGAGTCACTGTAGAACAGCTATGAAGAGTTAATGGAACATCGAAGCCACCCTTAACGGCTAAATACGCCCTTAGACCATTTTTAGGTAAACCAAATGAAAGAACTTGCCCTTCGAAAGCTTGAAAAGTACGCCAGTTAGACAGTGGTTTACCATCGAGCTTAGCTTGTAAATCGCCACCACATAATGCCATTTCGCAATCAAAATCGATTCGCAACGCACATTGCCCAAGCGTAATTTCCAATACCGCTCGGTTTACTGGGTTTCCCAATAAGTGATTGGCCCAGCTATAAGAGTAATCATCAACCGGACCTCCTTGTGTCAATCCAAGGTGAGCAACACCAAATCGCCCAAAGTCTTGAATTAGACTCAACGGTCCGGGCTTAATCACTGTCAGTGTTGGTTTAGCTATTGTTTTAACCATTAACGGCACCTCCACTAATCGCCATAAACCTAAGCTCAATAAATTCTTGTTTTGATATCGCGGTGAAACGAACGGTGTCACCGACATTAAGTAGTGATCGTGGCGTTTGCGTGTTACCAGCGTTCTTCAATTGGCTGTGCTCAAACAACGGCAGCGGGCAATTGCCAATAATATTCCAGCCACCCGGTGAATCCGAAGGGTACACAGCCGTTTTTGTATCCGCGATGGCGATACTGCCTTTCGGTACATTTAAGCGGGGTGTGGAATGACGGGGCAAAGCAAGCTCATTAACCACATCAGACATAAACGCAAAGCCAGGCGTAAACCCAATCGCACTGACGCTGTATGTCTGTGAGGTGTGGTATTGAATAATATCGTCCAGAGACAGGCCTTTGTCTTGATACCTGTCTAGATCGAGCGCCGTTTCGGGTGAATAATAGGCAGGAAGATCAATAGTATTACGAGTGTTACTCACATTAGAGAAAGACGATAGAGAGTGATTTAACAAATCATTGAGTTGTTGAATGAACTGATGTTCTGAAATTCGATAAGGCAAGTAGTCCACCAGAACGGTGTGGTAAGCCGGTGTCACATTCATCAACACTGATGCTAAGTTTTGGCGAATAGCATCGGAAAAGTGAGCCATGTACTGCGCATATTCAGCACTAGATTGTTTATTTGAAGGCGATAGCGTCAAGGTGACCAAGATACTACATTCTGCGACTGGCACTATATTGAATTCAATCTGATTCGTCGTCATTTCGTTTCCATACGTTTGTTTGCTTAGCTTTGGTTTGATTACTTGGCGTGTCTAACTTCCGTGTCCAGGAACTAGATTTTATGAGTTATTGGTTAGGCAAGCGATTAAGCCGTGCGCCCTACACATCACACGCGCTAGTTAAAAGCATTGAGGTCTTGTCTGATTTTTCTAATTAATGCGATGGATTGAGGGTTATCGCCATGGACACAGATGGTATCCGCTTCAATGGGTAGCCTTTCACCTTCAATGGTCGTGACAGAACCATAGTTAATGATTTGCATGACTTGGTTGTAGATGTCGTCTTGATTGACGTAAACCGAGCCTTTTTGAGTTCGCGGTGATAACTGTCCGTTATTTAAATAGGCACGATCGGCAAATGCTTCAAATAAGAGTGGCAAGTCGTGATCGTCAGCAATATCCAAGTATTGCTGATTGTCTGATGAAGAGAGAATCATCAAGGGGATATTAAACTCAGCGACCGCTTGGGCAACAGCGTTGAACACATCGATATTTGCCATCATATCGTTGTAAAGGGCACCATGAGGTTTCACGTAGCCGACAGAGGTATGGTGATAGCGGCAAAGCGCTTGTAGTGCACCGACTTGATAGCAAACCAGTTCACTGATTTCATCCATGGTATGGGGGATAGAGCGACGTCCAAAACCAACTAAATCTTGATAACCGGGGTGAGCACCAATTTGAGTATGATAGTGCTGAGCCAGTTTAATGGTCTTGGACATAACGTGCGGATCGGAAGCGTGAAAACCACAAGCAATGTTCGCCATATCAACCCATTCCATGACAGATTCATCATCGCCCATCTTCCAGTTACCGAAACTTTCTCCCATGTCGCAATTAAGCAGAATCTTCGTTGTCACGTGGTGTTAATCCTTTACGTTGTTGTATCTAAAGACGTTCGTATAAATGACAGAATTAAACAGTGACCTAACTCAAAGTTTTGCGGTTATGAATTTATTAGTACAGCATTTCATATATAGTCTATTATCAATAAAAACATTAATATTTGTCTGTATATTAGGTGAGCGTATGATTTCCCGACCAGTTTGCTTAGGATTAGCATTGACCACACCAGCTTGTGTAATGGCTCAGGAAAACTCTCTAGATCAACTCATGTCAATGAGCCTTGAAGAGCTATCTATGTTAGATGTTGAAATGGAAACAGCATCTAAGGTTACTCAAAAACTCACAGATATTCCCTCGTCTGTGTATGTACTTTCAAACGAGCGAATTCAGCGCAGCGGTGCAAAAAGTATCGCCGAAGTTTTAAAACTCGTACCGGGTTTAAAAGTTACTAAATTCAATGAAACATCTTGGTTTGTCTCTACAAGAGGATTTCATGACGGTCTCTATAACAAAATGTTGGTGATGATGGATGGGCGGAGCCTATTTAGCCCTGTCTATGGTGGAACTTATTGGTCCGACGTTGATTACGTACTCGCTGATATTGACCGAATCGAAGTACTAAAAGGGCCGGGTGGTACAATTTGGGGAGGCAATGCTGTCAACGGCGTCGTAAATATCATTACTAAGTCTGCTAATGATACACAGGGGACTTATCTCTCTGGTGTCGCTTCTAATACGGATAACTATGAGTTTAGCGTTCGTCAGGGCTTAAGCTTGAACGACAATGTGAACGCTCGTGCGTTTTATAAGTACCGAGAAGAACCAACGTATCGCACAAACGAATCTGAAAAATGGAAAGCGCAAACTGCTGGTATGGTGTTTCAACCGAGCAATACCAATGAAAGTTGGTCATTACGTATAGGCGGTGAAAAAAGCTTTTATGAGTCTGAGCTGTACACGTTCCAGTATGACAACTCAGGATCGTTTGTCGAATCAGAATCCAATGATTTCGATAACAAGAGTCAATCTTTTTACGTCCAATTTAACGACTCCCTTCATTTTGAAGAAAATTCGACACTCTCGTATTCGCTATGGGGAGAGTATAATGAGGACAATGCGCCAGACGCCCCGGGAAGCTATTCCACCATCGATTTTGACTCTACCTATATCAGCCAGTTATCGGTAAACCATCAAATGACACTCGGCGGTGGATTGCGATACATGTATCTCGACTTCTCTTCAAGCCAAGTTTCTGACGTCGATTGGTATAACCCAGATTACTACGGTCGAGCTTATAACATTAAATCAGCAAATGACTATATTGCGAATGCTTTTGTTCAATCTCAAATTCAATTGACCGAAGCACTATCTATTACGGTTGGCGCTAAGGTAGAACACTTTACACAGAGTGATTCGACGGAACTTTCACCTCAACTGCGCGGTTTATACAAGTTAAATCAACGTCACTCTGTCTGGGCGGGACTAAGTCGTGCGGTCGTTGCGCCTTCTTATATGGATTCAAACTCCACATACTACTTCAACAGTTACTATGCCGATTCAAATGACAGTTACCTCGATGTCTATAAATCGGACTCGAACCTAGAAACAGAGAGTGTCATTACAGCTGAGATGGGATATCGCTATTCTAACAATTCAAACTTCGAGCTCGATGCGACGATATATTTAAGTGAACATGACAACCTTCGCTTCCATAGTTATGACGCTAGCGATATCCCGGCAAATCATGTCTATGTCGGCGCGCTATCTGACGACTATAAAGCGAAAACTTATGGGCTAGAGTTGGGGGCGAGTTATCACCTAACTGAAGATCTAACCAGCTACCTAAGCTACGCTTACACAACGCTAGAAGGTGAAAATAAAGGTGATGACCCTAAATCTAGCCCTCAAACGAGTGTTTATTACGATATTGATAATGAACATTTAGCTACGGCACAGTTGATGTGGAATATCACCGATAGTTGGCAATTCGATGTGATAGGCCAGTACATTAATGTGAATTACCCAGACTATTGGGTAGCGGGTGATGGCACTCAATATGAATGGCAATCTTACCCGCATGAAATAACCTTTGATGCGCGTCTCGCATGGAAAAAATCGTCCGCAGCGCCTTTAATTGAAGTGGTTGTTGAAAACATAGGTAAGAGTGACGGCTATCAAGCTGAATTCACATCTCAGAAAAGCGTCAATCAAGAGTCGGTGTATGTGAGGGTCTCTCATGAATTCTAAATGGCTTAAGCACCGCATTAAGCTCTGCTTCACTAAATTAAGCCTTGCCGCTTTGACTATGCTTATTGTGCCTTGGAATACATCGGCGGCTAGCTTCAAACCGCATGAAGTTAAAGCGGTGTACCTGTTTAGAATTGCGAACTTTATTCGTTGGAATGACGAAAGCACAATGAATGTTGTTAACTTTTGCGTTATTGGCGATAAAAAAGTAAGCAAAGTACTAGCGTCAATTACAGAAGGGAAATCTATTCGTTCACTCGATATCCGAGTTCAACAATCGGTGGCGCCTAAGTGTGATATCACCTATCTATCTGATCTGGATAATAACGAATTTAGTAGCAATGCACACTCACCCCATACTGTCACGATCAGTGATATTCCTAACTTTACGGATATGGGAGGTATCATTGAGTTAACGCACATTGATAACAAGCTCAAACCTAAAATCAACTTAACAAACGCGAGACGTGGTGAATATATCATCGGTTCAAATTTGTTACGAATCGCTATAGTGGAGGGCCAGTAATGCTGTCTTTCATTAATAATATATCGATTAAAAACAAGCTGATCTTGCCGATTATTATCTTTATCGGGGTTACTTTCGTCACTATTCAATCAGTTAATTACACTGTCACTTTTGAACGAGAGAAAGAGAGCCTGATCCAGCGAGTTAAGGTATTGGCGCAAGGGGTAGCATATAACCTACAAGCAGCAATCTTATTTGAAGATAAGTCGTCTGCTCAGGAGATTTTATCAGCGTTCATTGCAGATAGAGATATTGTGAGGGTAAAGCTCTATGACACTAATGAGCAGTTATTTGCTAACTATCAAGTGAGCAATACCTTGATCCCAAGGCCGACTGCTGATGAATTAATTGATATCGCGGATCATCAATTTGCCATCTCTGAACATTTCATCTTTTTGCTTGTTCCGGTGACTCTGGATGATGCTGTTATCGCGAACTTGAGAGTGACGATATCAAAACAGACGTTTAATTCGATCTTAACGAATATTTTCAAGGTTGCAGCCGTCTACCTGTTGTTTCTGGTGATATTAGGGGGAATATTGGTCAAATTGGTTCAACGCTTGATTATCGAGCCGATGTTTGACCTCAATGAGGCGATGCAAGCCTTTGTTGAGCGCCGATCAGAACAACCAAAATTAGTCGTAACCAACCGTGATGAAATAGGGGATCTGGTTCGCGCATTCAATACCATGCTGGAAAGGCTTCAACATCGCGATAACCAAATCAATTTTACGCTAGATAAATTACAAGAAGAAAAATCATTCGCAAATGAAGTGGTTGAAACCGTTCAGCACTCGTTGTTAGTCGTGGACGACAAAGGGCTCATCGTTCATGCGAATGTCGCCACTCGTGATATTTTTAAGTGCTCAGAAGCGTTTCTTGACAACTTGTTGATCCAAGAGCTGATCACAACGAAGCAAAAAGGATTTTTACAAGACGTCATCGACGCCAATATTGAGCTCAATGACGAACTACTTGAAACCACAGATCTATTTCAATCAAAGCGCTGGCTTCGTGTGAGTAGTCGTTCGCTGTCAAAACAGGGCCGTATACTTTATGCAATACAAGATATAACTGAAATAGAGATAGCAATGAGCCGCCAACGTATTGCGGCAGGTGTTTTCGAGAACAGTAAAGACGGGCTTATAGTATTAAATTCGTGTAACGTAATTACTATGGTTAACCCAGCTGTGACTCAACTTCTCGGTTATCACGCCGATCTGCTGGTGGACAAAACACCATTTGAAGCATTTTCTTGGCAACAATTCTCTTCATTAATGCCGACTATTCGTAGCTCATTGGAAAATTATGGCCAGTGGCAAGGAGAAATCTGGGAGAAGAGTGCGTCTGGCACCTTGATTCCAATGTTTGTCAAAGTGAATAGAGTTTCATCAGACAATGAAAAAGATGAGTTTGATATGGTATTAACGCTGTCGGATTTATCTAACGTCAAAGAGATGGAGAGGCTCGAACACTTGGCTCATCACGACGCGTTAACAGGATTAGCCAATAGAGCTCAACTGTATAAGGTGATGGATGATGTCATAACCTCTAGTCATTATTCAAATCAGCTCTTTGCGGTGATCTATTTGGATCTTGATGGTTTTAAACACGTTAACGATAATTATGGACACGATGCGGGCGACGCAATTCTCAAACAAGTATCAAATAGGCTGTTATCTCAGGTACGGGCAGGTGATTTGGTTGCACGTTTGTCGGGAGATGAATTCGTTCTTATTATTAAACAGACAAACAAAGCCTTGTTGGTTAAGTTAGCTGAACGATTGTTAGAGCTTATTGGACAAGAAGTAAGTTATAAACAGAGCTCACTTCATGTTGGAGCAAGCTTGGGGATCCATTTAGTTGATGGCTCTGAGCGCGATATTGACGTGATTCTGAGAATTGCTGATGAGGCGATGTACCAAGCGAAACGCAAAGGAAAAGGGCAATTTGTGTTCTCTCATGATGGTTAATTGCCTCAGGCATTTGTGACCTCAACCTAAGTTGTTGTATCATAAGTGATAGGTTGAGTATTTTTAATTAAAAGGTCTGCTAAACATGAATGTTCTAGTTACAGGTGGCATGGGTTACATTGGTAGCCATACAAGTATCCAGATGATTAACGCAGGTATGACTCCTGTACTTTTTGATAGCTTGTACAACAGTAAACCAAGCGTTCTAGAGCGTATCGAAAAGGTATCTGGCGTTCGCCCTAGCTTCATTGAAGGCGACGTTCGTGATAAAGCGCTTTTAACTGAAACCATGAAGAAACATAACATCGAAGCGGTTATCCATTTTGCAGGCCTTAAAGCAGTCGGTGAGTCAGTGGCAAAGCCTCTTGAATACTACGACAATAACGTAAATGGCACGTTAGTTCTTGTTGATGCAATGCGTGACGCTGGTGTTAAAACTTTAGTATTCAGTTCTTCAGCAACGGTGTACGGCGATCCTGCGAGTGTGCCTATCACAGAAGATTTTCCAACTAGTGCGACGAACCCTTACGGTCGAAGTAAGCTAATGGTTGAAGAGTGTTTAACCGATTTCCAAAAAGCCAATCCAGATTGGAGTATTACACTGCTGCGTTACTTTAACCCTGTAGGTTCACATCCAAGTGGTGAGCTAGGTGAAGACCCGCAAGGTATCCCAAATAACTTAATGCCATTTGTCTCTCAAGTAGCAGTGGGCCGACGTGAATTCCTATCTGTCTTTGGTAGTGATTACCCAACAAAAGATGGGACCGGTGTTCGTGATTACATCCATGTAATGGATCTATCTGACGGCCACATTGCAGCGCTCGAGAAAGTAGGGCGTAAAGACGGTCTTCATATCTACAACCTTGGTACAGGTAACGGTTCAAGTGTATTAGATATGGTTAAAGCATTTGAAAAAGCGAGCGGCAAAGATATCCCTTACCAACTTGTTGATCGTCGTCCGGGTGACATTGCTGAATGTTGGGCAGACCCAGCCAAAGCTCAAAAAGAACTCGGTTGGAATGCGACACGCACACTGACTGAAATGACCGAGGATACATGGCGCTGGCAGTCAACCAACCCTGATGGTTTTCCTGGCTAACCGAGTTGTTTCATGAATGGTTAATGTACAAAAAGATGCTTTAGAGCATCTTTTTTGATCTAAATCGAATAAAAACTGAATTAGCGGTTAAAAAGTATCATTCTGTATCGGTTGTTGTTATCATGCTTGCGAATTATATGTTTAATGTTAATTTTCTTTGGAGTTAATCATGGAACTAGGCCTAATCATCACTTTTATCATTGCTGCTGCAGTAATGGTTAAGAAAGAAATGGCAGAGAAGTAATTTCACTTACCCCTTTTTGATACAATTTTTAGTGAAATAATAAAAGCCAGCATTTGAAGTGACCCCGTAAAGTTGGACATTTCTGTTAAGCGGCTTTCAAGGCCTGAGTTCGATATTCTATCGGAGTCAGGCCTTTTAGTTTCACTTTTATACGTTTGGTATTGTAGTACTCGATGTATTCTTTAATTTGCTCTATCAGAGCATCTGCATCTTCAAAGCTTTGGTTGTGATACATCTCTGTTTTGAGTAAAGCAAAAAAGTTTTCAGCAACCGCATTATCCAAGCAGTTACCTTTTCTCGACATGCTTTGTGTTAACCCACTCTCCGCTACCTTTTTTTGATACTGTCGATGGCGATATTGCCAACCTTGATCGCTATGTATAATTGGCTTTGAGTTGGGTTTAAGCTTTGATATGGCTTCCGTCAGCATATCCGTGACTAGCGGCAAGCAGGCACTTTTGGCCACTCTATAAGCAACCACTTCCTGAGTAAACAAGTCGACAACGGGAGACAAGTATACTTTCTGCTCTTTGACTTTGAACTCCGTGACATCAGTTACCCACTTTTCGTCGGGTTGAGTCGCACTAAAATCTCTTTCAAGCACGTTGGGAGCAGCTGTTCCAGACTCTCCTCGGTATGAACGATACTTTTTAATCCTGACCGTCGATTTAAGGTTGAGCTGAGCCATAAGCCTTTGAACCGTTTTGTGGTTAAGCACGAACCCCTGATTTTTTAATTCCAAGTGAATACGGCGGTAGCCGTATCGGCCCTTATGCTCATGATAAATTGACTTTATCAACCGCAGCTCACGTTCGTAGCTATTTGGGCGCTTGCTCGTTTGAGCCTGATAATAAAAGACACTTTTTGCCAGCTGTAGAGTGTGCAGTAAGTGCTTCAACGGGTACTTGCCTTTAAGAGTTAGAGCTATGACCGCTTTTTCTTTGTTCGACGGTTTTTTTCCTGCTCCAACTCTTCCAACTTTTTTAGAACGGCATTCTCGGTTCGTAAGTAAACCAACTCCTCTTTTAGCTCCTCAAGCGTCATTTCATTATCAGGCTTAGTGGTACGTTGAGGTTGCTGTTTCATTGAGGGTCTTCCTTTCTGGCGCATTTTGAGCCCTTTGATACCGAGCTCATTAAATCGTTTGAGCCAGACTGAGAGTATCCCAGGGGATGAGAGGTTTAATACTGCGCTAGTGTGCGTGAGAGACCATTCATTCGTCCACATTAAATTCAATGCTTTTCGTTTTGTCTGAGCAGTAGCCGCATGGTTAGTTGGTAAAAATGAATCAGTACCATGGATGGCAAAGACTTGAGCCCAATACCGTATCTGTCTTGAAGAAATTGAATATTGTTTTGCTAAGTAGAGAGATGACGTGCCATCTAAGTATTGCTTAGCAATGATACATTTTAGCTCTCGGCTATATTTGGACATAAAAAGACCCCCAATAATTGGTGTCCAACTATTGGGGGTCAGTTCAATTTAGCTGGCTTTTTAGTATCTGCAGTTCAGTTTTTTAACGAATTAGAATTCGTATTTAGCTGAAATACCATAGTTTCTTTCCGCTTGAGAGTTTTCTTTGTAAAGCTCATCATCTCCGCGAACATCATTCCAACGGTAGTATTCTTCGTTTGTTAGGTTGAACACACCACCACGAATCGTTAAGTCTTTGATAGGCTTGTAGTAAGCCGTTAAATCAACAACTGTTGCACTTGGAAGCTCTGCTTGACCAGCGTTACCGCCATTTTCATCATCAAAGTTGATGTCTGAACCAGATTTATCAGCCGTATAGTTTAATTTAAGGCTAGTACCCCAGTTTTGGTTTGGTGCATCATAGTTAAGACCTAATACAGCATTCCAAGGGTTAACACTATTCAGTGCATTACCGTTTCCGTCTTCACCTTCTGTATATGAAGCAACGAAGTGAGTTGAAATCCCCTTAGGTGCACCTACCAAAACATCCCATAGTAACGTGTTAGAGAATTCAACACCCTTAATTGTTGCCGAATCTAAGTTAACGTTAGAGTAGTGTGTAGTTCCGCCAACTTTTTTCGTTACCACTGTTTCGATGAAGTCATCGTAATCACTGTAGTAAGCCGCAATCTCAGACGATGAGGCCTGTGTATTATGACGGTAACCTAGCTCATAAGAGATACTGGTTTCTGACTTAAGATCCGGGTTTGGATCGTTTACGTAACCATGTCCTGGGTTGTCATACGTGTAGTACAGTTCATCGAAAGAAGGGGCTCTAAAGCCTTGGCTAATTTGGCCAAAAATGGTGCCTGTATCAGTAAGTTTGTATGTTGAGCCTAAGCGTCCAGTTACCGCAGAATCAGAGAAGTCCGTAAGTGACTCACCTGTATTTTTACCAGGGTCTGTAGAGAAGTGATCGAAACGAACACCTGGAGTAACAACAAGTTTGTCGTTCATAAGGCTAATTTCGTCTTGTACAAACAGACCAAACTTCTGCTCTTTAGCATCAGGAGTGTATACATAAAGCTGATCATCAGTAGCAGGATCAGAGTTGTACTCCATATTCGTGTTGCTTATATCGCTGTGTGTATATGTCGCACCATAAACTAGGTAATGGTTGTTAATCTCTTTATCTAACTGCGTTTCAATCTCAAGCTTATCTTCTGTGTACTCGTAATCTTTGGTTTGAAGATTGTCGTTGTTAGCAGGAACATAAGGGGGAAACCAGGACCTGCGGGTTTAAAGCGTTTCGTCACACCATTTTCTTCTTTGGAAATGTACGACACTTTACTGGTCACGGTATCGGCAATTGCGCCATCAGCGAACCAAATGTGTTTAATCGCAAATCGATTTTGCTCTGTATCATCTGCACCCGTGTAGCTATCGTAGCTTGAGTGATAAATGTCAGAGTCTGAAGTATCTTTGATTAGTTCAGCTAGAAACTCAATACGATGGCTTTCATTCAATTGATATTGCAATTTTACCAATAGGTTATCGGCTGATGTGTCTTGATCTTCTACTGCGTAATTCTCTAAGTTATTAGAGTCGCGGAAGTTTTGAAGCTCTTCACCGTCACGGCGAGTGTAGGCAACCAATGTTTCTAAGTCACCAAATCGATTAGCTAATGCAACGTGCTCACTGAAAGAGTTATCTTCTGAAGAGTAAGACAGTTTCGCTTGGCCACCGAAGTCTTCGCCATCTTTCAAGAAATCAGAAGGGTCTTTAGTTTCAAAGGCAACAACACCGCCAATAGCATCACTTCCGTGTAAACTTGAAGCAGCACCTTTGATAATTTCGACACTTTTAAGCATGTCGGGATCGATTGAAATACCGCTAGAATTGATAAATGCGTATGGACCACCATCAAATGAACCTGGCTGAGAAGAGCCATCGACTAAAATCTTAACGCGTTTACCTTCCATGCCACGAATGTTGATAGTCTGTGCGCCTTGGCGAGAGCTTGAATTCATCGTTACACCCGGAGTGTATTCGAAGATTTCATTCACATCTTTCGCCATGTTCTCTTCAATTTGCTTATCCGAGATGACAGTAACAGAAGCCGCAGTATTGATAAGTGTTTGATTCGTACGAGTTGCCGATACAACAACCTCGTCAAATAGGGCATAATCGTCAGCAAAGGCTGATGTTGATGAAAGCGCTAAAACGATTGAAGCAGAGAGTAGGGATTGCTTATACATCTGATAGTTACCTTAGTTCCATAGTATTATCTTGATTTGCGAAAGATAATATTGGATCTAAATGATAATTACTATTATTTGCATTTAAATAATTTTCAATCTTATCAACTAATTCATAATTAATACTCTTAAACACCTGTATTAAAAAGACTTTTACAGTTCCATTCACAGCCTGAATGCTTCTGTTTTTGTGATTCAAGTCTCATTTATAAAGTAGGAAAGCTATGCATAGTCCAATAACACTTGAAGCATTACACATATTAGATGCCATTGATCGTCGTGGGAGTTTCGCAGCTGCAGCGCATGAACTGGACCGAGCGCCTTCTTCATTGAGTTATCAAATCCAGAAGTTAGAGCAAGACTTAGATATCATGATTTTTGATCGCTCAGGCCACCGTGCAAATTTCACGGAAGCGGGGCAGTTAATCTTAGAGCAAGGTAGAATCATTCTTGGTGCCACAGAACAACTCGTTAACGATGCGAGTATTCTTGCTAATGGCTGGGAGCTAGATTTGACCATTGCCTTTGATGGCATCATTCCTATTGCCAATTTCTTCCCGTTGGTCGACGAACTCGGGAAAATCAGCAAAACACGTGTTCGCTTACAAGAAGAGATCTTAGCCGGATGTTGGGAATCCCTGACAGATGGCCGAGCCGATTTATTGGTATGTCCCAAGCTCGACACGATTCCAAACGATATGAAAAGTGACATCATTGGTAAGATGGAAATGGTATGGGTCGCTGCAACAAACCACTATGTTCATAAGCGCTCTGGCGAGTTCGATCAAAAAGCGAGGGAAAGTTACAGGGTTATTGCAATTGCGGATACTGCACGCGATCAACCAGCGTTAAGTCGCAACATTCTAGAGAAACAACCTCGTTTGACCGTAACAAGCTTCCCTGCAAAGGTAGAGGCTCTAACAACTGGATTAGGGATTGGCACCTTGCCGAGTAGTATTGCTAAGCCGCTGATTGAATCTGGCGTTCTACAGCAGATTTCGGGTACAGAACCACAGCCGATCGATATCGTCATGGCTTGGCGACGCAACAAAATGGGCGACGCCAAGTCTTGGTGTATCCAACATCTTAAAAAGACATGGGCGTTAAAGTAACGGTAACACCATATCTGCAGTACCATCTTCAAAACTGATATCTAGCTCGAAGCCGAGCTTTTGAGCTAGTGTCAGCATCCCTCTATTCGTTGGCATCGTCATGCCCGACATCTGTTTAGTCTGCTTCGCACGGCAGTAATCAATAACCTTAGTCATAAGAATACGACCTAAGCCGACACCTTTCAGATCGGAACGTATCAGAATCGCGAACTCGGCATCGGTGTTCTCTGGGTTAATTAGCGCTCTCGATACACCAATAATCGCAGGCACACCTTGTTCCTTACGTACCACCACAAACGCGATTTCTCTATCAAAATCAATCTGAGTAAAGTTCGCCAACGCCTCATGGTTGAATTCTCCAACATCACTAAAGAAACGCTTATACAGATCCTCTTTAGAGACGCGATTAATAAAATCGGCATGAAGCGGTTCATCTTCAGGAAGAATAGGGCGTAGCAACACTTCGGTGCCGTCCTTGAGTACTATATTCTCTTCAAGCTCGACCGGATAAGGGCGAATCGCAAGACGTTCTTGTGGATCGCCTTCGTACGCTTTCAAGATGATATCGGCATCTAATATCGTGAACTTGTCACCATTGGCCAGTACTGGGTGGATATCCAAATCATGTATTTCGGGGCAATCCACTACCATTTGCGATATACGAACCAGCAATTCAGAGAGGCCTTCAATGTCGATCGGGTTAGGCAGTTTTTGCAGGCGAATCTTGCCACTTTTTATCGCCCTAATGATCAAGTAACGCGCCAGTGTCATGTTAAGCGGTGGGAAAGCAGCAGCGGCATCAATTGATTCGTCCCACTCAGAGCCACCTTGGCCAAGTAAAATGATAGGGCCAAAGGTTTCATCCGTTGTGACCTTAACTCGCAGTTCTTGGCCGCCTGCAAGCTTGGCCATACCTTGAATCAACAAGCCATGGATATGAGCAGTAGGGAACGACAATTGAGATCGATCGAGAATTGCCTGAGCGGCATTCGCGACTTCACTACTGTTTCGTAAATTGAGCATCACACCTTGAACGTCCGACTTATGCGCAATGTCTGGCGAGCGAAGTTTTACGGCGACCGGGTAACCGATCGTTTCAGCAATGTGCACCGCTTCACTTGGGTCGGAAGCAATCCAAGTTGGCAACACATCAAGATTGAAGTGCTTGAAAAACTGACTGTTTTGATGGGTATCAAGACTAACTGTTTCTTTATCCAGTAGTTGACGTTCTATCCAATTTTTGGCATCTGCCAAGTCTTCAATGTGCACTTTTTCTGCCGTGGTCGGCGTTTCCATTAACTGACGTTGGTTGCGTCTGTACTCGACCAAGTGCATGAATGCGACCACTGAACTTTCAGGCGTTCGATAGGTTGGGAAACCCGCTTCCGTAAACAGCTTTCTCGCCGGCCTTGCGGTTAACTCCCCAGACCAATTCGTTAAGATATTAAAGCGCTTATGGCGAGGATGTTTTTTAATCGCTTCAATAATTCGCTCTGCTGTTCTGGCTGAATGTGCGACTGCAGAAGGGCTGTGCATGATAAGAATGGCATCCGCTTCGTCGCCATCGAGCAAGATGTTTATGGTGTCGATATAGCGTTGTTCGCCGGCATCGCCAACAATATCGATAGGGTTACTATGAGACCAACTCGATGGCAAAACCTTACTGAGTTTATCGAGCGTATCTTCAGAGAATTCTGCGAGCTTGCCGCCGCGGTCAAATAGGGTGTCCACGGCCATAATTGCAGGGCCGCCACCATTGGTAACAATAGCCAAGCGCTCGCCACGCAAGGGCACTGAATGAGTCAGTGTCTCTACCGCAGCAAACAGTTCATGTAAGTTCTTAACTCGCAACATACCGCTGCGTCGGATCGCAGAGTCATAGATAATGTCTAAGGTATCGGCACCACCAGTATGTGCCATGGCCGCTGCTCGGCCTTTCGCTGTTCGTCCGCCTTTGAGCACTAGAATTCGTCGGTTGCGTGACGCTGCACGCGCTGCAGAGATAAAGCGCCTCGCATCAGTAATGCTATCGACATAAAGCAATATCGCTTCGGTCTGAGAATCGGTACTCAGATAATCCAAGAGTTCCGAGAATTCAATGTCACTGCCATTGCCTATCGAGATAAACGCTGAGAAGCCAATCTCTTTGTCGTTCGCCCAATCGAGAATCGTGGTACACACTGCAGCCGACTGAGAAACAAAGGCGATTTTACCTGGCAGCGCAGTTACCGGAGAAAAAGAGGCATTCAAATTTAACCAAGGGACAATAATCCCCAAGCTATTGGAGCCAAGCACCCGAATGTTGTGTTTTTTAGCAATCGCTAGGCATCGTGCATCA
The DNA here is from genome assembly GCF_041504345.1 of Vibrio sp. BS-M-Sm-2. NCBI lineage: Bacteria > Pseudomonadati > Pseudomonadota > Gammaproteobacteria > Vibrionales > Vibrionaceae > Vibrio > Vibrio sp. BS-M-Sm-2. Next base: position 1,453,019 of record NZ_CP167895.1, on the reverse strand, counting down.
TACGTTTCGCCATTATCGCTTTGTTGCTGCATGTCGGAAGAAAGCACAATGACAGAGGCTATGCCTTTCTCGGCCAGCTCTTCAAAAATGGCCACATTACGGGTCGCATTGGTACAGAGAATCGCAAGGTCAGGCACGATAGGCAGTGACAAAATGTTCTTGTATGAGAGTACGCCTGCCACCGAGTCATATTTTGGCGTAACGGGCATCACCGCACCTTTAAAATCCCCGTGCAACAAATTGTTCATGACGATATATCCCGCGCGCGTTTCTCGTTGAGAAGCACCAACAACAGCGATTGAACGGGGTTTAAGGAGGGGATCAAGATGATTCATAGACATATCCTAGCAATGCACGTAAGTTCATCGTAACTTACTTTTCACTAACGGGTTGATGGCAAATTCACCGAATTAAGATGAATAAGCAGACACTGCATAAAGTTTGTGAAATAGGTCACCCACTAATGGTGTATAATCTCAAAGTTAACTTGATTCTAAACCGACGTATCGGCATGATTTATAGTAATTATTATTAAGGATATAGAGCTTTCCATGAAAAAATTTGCAATTGTGACTTTGCCACTGCTCTTGGCTGCATGTGTATCTGACGACTACGTTACCAATGTCACTTCAGATAGTTATCAAGAAGAGTACAAGACGGCCAAAGTTGAAGCTCCAGTTGTATCTCAATCTGAGCAAACAGGCGTTGTTGAAGAAAACGTTGTCAACGTGATCAGAACTGAACCTGTTGAACAGAAAGTCACTCAAACGACTAAAGCTAAGCCAGTTGCAGTAGTGACAGGACCAACGAAGAAACAACAAGACATGAACCAGCGTTTTGGTTACACAGTTCAAGTTGTTGCTGTTGGCAGCCAAAGTAAAGTCGATTCTTTCGTGAAAATGCTACCTACGACTTCTCAGCCAGTTTGGGAAAACTACAAAATGGTTAACGGCACTAAGTGGTTCACCGTACTTTATGGTGACTATGCAACGCGCTTAGAAGCTAAAAAGGCAATCTCAACGCTGCCGAGCACTTTCCAAAACTTGAAGCCGTTTGTTAAGAGCATTGATGACATCAAGAACTCTGAATACCCAACGCTTAACAAGTTGAACTAAGTTTTAATTCATAAAGAAGGGGCAAATGCTCCTTCTTTTGTTTTAAGACTCGCTGTTTTGTTTAATAGTTAATCGCTCGCTCTTTCGAACGCAATTTTAACAATCAAAACACTGTACCTATCTCGACTTTTGTTTATCATTGAAGTCAGTATTCCTAGTTTCAAGGACCGAATTTACCCATGAACACCACAAACATCCTTCTACTTTGCGGCGGTGGATCTTCAGAGCATGAAGTGTCTTTAGTTTCAGCTAATTACCTTTTTGAACAACTCAATAGCGTTGCAGATTTTAACGTTGTAAGAGTTGAAATTAAAAACGAGGGCTGGTGTCTTGATTCAGGTGAATTGGTTTATCTTGATATTAACGATCAAACCTTACGCGGTGACAATTTAGAATCTAAAGTCGATTTCATTGTGCCTTGTATTCACGGTTTCCCGGGGGAAACCGGTGACATTCAATCTCTGTTTGAAATGGCTAAAATTCCGTATCTAGGCTGTGGTTCAGAAGCAAGTAACAACAGCTTCAATAAAATCACTTCAAAGCTTTGGTACGACGCGCTTGGCATTCCAAACACGCCTTATCTATTCTTATCAGAAAACGATGAACAAGCTCACTCACAAGCGACTCAAGCCTTTGAAAATTGGGGTCAAGTGTTCGTGAAAGCTGCCCGTCAAGGCTCTTCCGTAGGTTGTTACCAAGTTAACCAAGTAGAAGATTTAAGCGAAGCGATCAACAAGGCGTTCACTTTTTCGGACCAAGTATTGGTTGAGAAATCAGTGGTGCCTAGAGAGCTAGAAGTTGCTGCTTATGAAATCGATGGCGAGCTACATATTAGCAAGCCGGGGGAAGTGATTGCACCTAATGGCGCATTTTACTCTTATGAAGAGAAGTACAGTGCAGACAGCCACTCCATTACCGAAGTTGAAGCAAGTAACTTAACAGATGAACAGCGTGAATTGATTGCAGACAGCGCACGCAAAGTCTTCACTCAGATGAAGCTTCGTCACTTGTCTCGTATTGATTTCTTCCTAACGCAAGACAACGAAATCTACCTGAACGAAGTAAATACGTTCCCAGGTATGACGCCAATCTCCATGTTCCCTAAAATGGTTGAGCATGCCGGTCACAAATTCAGCCAGTTCTTGGAGAACTGCGTGAGAACAAGTCTTTCTTAGGTCTTCTAACTCGTTTTCGTTCACTTAGAGCAAAACCCAACAAGTGCATTGAGCTTTCTGCCAAAGCACTTGTTGTTTTTAAAGCTGGCCGTTTTTAAAAATCGATCGTTTTAGCCACTACTTATATCCAAGTAACAATATCCAAATAATCTACGAACCGTTTATTGCCAAGGGGTTAGCGCCTTAAACTTCATCTTCTCACTTTCAGCAGTACCCGAAAAGCCAACATATTGGGCTGGCATTGCAGGGCTAAGCCAGCGGCCAAAGTCCTGAATCTCTCTAACCTTAAGACCTTGTTTCGACAACTCTTGTGCAGCACCAACACGAATCGAATTTCCAGAGAAATAGTGGTTTTCCGGCAATTGAAGTAAGTCGCTAGCTCGTCTCAATATCCGGTAAATAGACGAATCATCTAAAGGCTGCAAACCAATATTCTCATGCTTGTCTATCGCACGAAATACTGGCAACTCATCTTGTGTACCAGTAAACGAAAGCCAACGTTGAAGTGCAACACTGGCTATTTGTGACAACTGATAAGCCGAACCTTTGACCGTGACTTGGTAATGATCTTCAACGTACTCAACATCAGTCATTGATAACGCCTTAAGTTCTGAGCGTTTTAAAGCACACTCGAACATCACGTTATAAATAGCTATATCCCTGATCTCTTTCAAGTTTGCTTTGTCGTCGGAGAGTAACACATTTAAATCAGTGAGATGCTTAGATGTCATAGCATTGGTTTGCTTCGCGTCACCGGCCATTTGCGACTGTAAGTGGAGCAGGGTAAAGCGAACTTGCCTGTGCTTGATTGGATTAGCAAAGTTCAACACAGTATGAAGCATACTAAGCGTTGCGGTGTAACGTTTTAGAGATGCGTATTTTCTATCGTTAGACTCCGTCTCGAGAAAACGACGAACAGCGGTTATAGATGCGGGAAGTGTGTTAATACGATGTTTGGTACAGAACGCATGATAGCGATTCCAATCACTGTAGATACCTAACAGTGAATTACGAGAGTATTGAAATCCTGTCAACTCATCTATAATTTCAATTGTCGCGCACCTGTTCAATTTTTCAACAAATGAATTAATTCTCACAGAGTCGGTTAGAATAGGGACATTTTTTCTCAAATTACCGTACCTCGACAGGTGTTTTTACCATATTATGCTTGATATCATTATAAGTATACTTATGATTAATGTAGTGAAAACAAAAAGATGATTAATGGATATGGCTAATTCAATTTACCGAAGCGTCCATCTGCAATCGACGGATGCCACTAACACGGTTTGGCGTGCTAAGTTAAAGAACAATGTTATTCAGGGCAACCTAGCTGCCGTGAAAAAGAGTATTGATTGGTGGATTGACACCGCATCTATTATTGACCCGAAAGAGTTCACGACGTTAAATAAGTCGAGAGGAACTGGTGGCCAAACTGAAAACTTCAACGGCTATCAGATAAAGAATGACACAGGTGAGCCTAACGCGTGGTATTGCATGTTTAACGGACGTCTTATCAAAGGCGGCAAGGTTGCAATTCAGCGTCATATAGAAGCTTACTTACTCGCAAAACAAAAAGCAGAGCAACAAAAGAAATAAGTTATGAGTTTAGTATATTCAACAGAAACAGGTCGCATTAAGCCTGAAGAAGAGAAAGTCCAGCGTCCTAAAGGCGATGGTATCGTTCGAATTCAAAAAGAAACCAAAGGCCGTAAAGGCAAAGGCGTTTCTGTCGTAACTGGCTTAGACCTAGATGACGCACCATTAAAACTAATGGCAGCAGAACTTAAGAAAGTCTGTGGCTGTGGTGGATCCGTAAAAGATGGCAACATCGAGATTCAAGGTGACGCTCGTGACAAGATCAAAGCGCACCTTGAAAAGAAAGGCTACAAAGTTAAATTCTCTGGCGGTTAATCTCTAACTAATACCAGGGTTAAAATCGAAGATTATTATCACTGGATATTAGGTATTTTATGGTAAATAGCCAATATGGTTAAATACACAGTATAATTCAGAGAATATCGACACCAAATAAAGGCAGGGCATCACACAAAGAGTCCTGCCTTATAAACATCAAATCCAATTTAACATAATATACATAATGCGCAATGGGATTGTTAGAGCAATTTAGTAATGTCCGGTTTGAGCCATTTTAAAATGTCCTCCTAAGCTTACCTATATTGGTCTGCTTAGGAGTTATCCGGATGCTTATTACTATGAGTGAAAAAGATATTCATCGATTCAAGGTGCTTACTGACGTACGTGAAAAACGACTACGCCAAGTTGACGCTGCTATCATTTTGAATCTGTCTGCCCGTCATATCCGACGTTTGGTAAACAAACTTGTCTCTCTTGGCGCTCAAAGTCTTACACACGCAGCGCGTGGACGCCCAAGTAATCGACGCTACTCAGAACATTTCAGAATTGAAATACTGAAACTTATCCGTGAGCATTACTCTGACTTCTCACCAACGTTCGCTCTGGAAAAACTGACTGAACGACACAATCTATCCGTCTCTAAAGAAACTTTACGTCAATGGATGATCGCCGACGGACTGTGGCTTCCACATTCACAACGCAAACCTCGAGTCTATCAGCCTCGTTACCGTCGTGATTGCTTGGGTGAACTTATCCAAATTGACGGCTCCCATCATGACTGGTTTGAAGGCCGCAGCGACAAATGCTGCCTATTGGTGTTCATTGATGATGCGACTGGCCGTTTGATGAACCTAAGATTCAGTGAGACAGAATCCGCGTTTGACTACATGTTGGCGACGCGTGAATACCTCGACGCGCACGGTAAACCCATCGCATTTTACAGCGACAAACACTCCATATTTCGAGTGAATCAGGAGAAACACAAACAAGTTGGCCAAACTCAATACGGGCGCGTGTTGAAAGAGCTGGCGATAGAACTCATTTGTGCCAACAGCTCCCAAGCCAAAGGCCGCGTTGAGCGAGCCAATCTCACGTTGCAAGACCGGCTGGTTAAAGAGATGCGCTTACAAGGCATCAACACCATCGAGCAAGCCAACGCCTGGCTTCCCTACTTCATCGCCGATTTTAACCACCGCTTTGCTAAGCCCGCTCAATACCCGAAAAACATGCATCGTCCGGTTCGAGAGTCCAAGCAAGAACTCGACGATATTTTCAGTTGGCAAGAAACCCGCAAGCTCTCAAAGTCGCTGACATTTCAATACGATAAAGTGGTTTATCTCATTGAACCTACTGAAGAAAACAGCCGACTAGCGCACGAACATGTCAAGATACTCGACTACCCAAACGGTGAAATTGCCATCCAATACGGGCATCGAAAACTCGAATTCAAAACCTTCGACAAACTCGAGCACGTTCAACAAGCCCAAATCGTCGACAACAAACGCCTCGGCCAAGTTTTAAAATTTGCTCAGCAACAACAAGAAGAATTCGAACAACAACAGCAACGAACCCGCAGTAAGAAAGCCCCCAAGCGCCGTGCACAACAAAGAGCCCTTCAAACAGCACCTCGAGCCATCAACCCTGTCCTCACCGAACCATTCAAAGCTTCCAGTCGAAAGACCTAACAAGGGGACATTTCTATTTGGGACAAATGAGGACATTTTAAAATGGGATTGACAGAGAGTATTAATGTTTTAACATTTGGTAACCAATCGAAAAATTTTAGATCCATTAGATTTAAACTATTGATAAGCAATCCGAATTTATTAATAACGTTCTTTTAAAACTGATAACTATTCATTATCGTTTGGAATTGTTGTTTTCATGACACTCTCCAATTTCATGTTGGAAATGTGTCAACCATATTTAGGACGGTACAGTAAATACAAAAAAGCCCGCTTACTACGGGCTTCAAAGGTAACACTAAGAATTTGTCGATTCTTCGAGTACAGAGATTAAACGTTTAACTTTCGCAAATACCTCATCAAACGTTAGAATGTTAATATCTTTAAGGTTATTTCGATATAATTCAAACGCCTCTCGCTTTTTGTTATTGTCTAGCTCTGTGGAGTTACCAATAATCACGTAAAGTAACGGTTTGTGAATTTTAAACTGTTGTTCCTTACTCTTATCTTGGTCTTCAATTTGCAAGGCGTAGCTATTTTTCAATAACTGGTTTGAGTAGTTTAAGATTTGGCCAATAGAGCCAGAGACCTCATCAGACATACTAAACGTTTGTCTATAAGCTTTTCCGATAAGATTAGTTGCTGGTGTTTTTATTTCAATTAGTACAGGGTTTTCTGTCTGCTCTGACTTAAAAAGAAAATCACATAAGTTTCCGCCAACGTTATCAACAGATTTACCGCCAACATAAGCACTACCATTCAACATAAAAGCAGGTATGGACAATATATTACTTAAGATGAAAGGGTTGTCCTCAAAATACTTCTGCCATTGCCCTTCATCTTTAGACTTATCGTTTTTCTTCCAATAGTCCAAAGAAGCTTTTAACGTTGTAATACCAGTCATTGCGTTTAGTTTAGCAATATCATGCACTGGCAACTGTTTTAAGCTATTCAGAATGGCATCAGAATGGTTAGAATTGGTTAGAATGTTTGCAATTTTTTTTACAGTTTTAAACGCATCGCCATTACTAATACTTAGTATCTCATCTAAGTCTTCATCGCTAATACTTGTAATTTTACTGACAGCAGATGCTCGTCCTTCCTCTACTTTTACATATGTGCTTTTTCCACTTCTGAGGCCACTTTTCATATCACTTCTAATTATGGCACCTAAACTATTAAGCAATTCACCAACTTCATCTGTAGTCAAAACCAAGTGAACCCCTTCTCCTGCTTTTAATTTGCTTAGATTTACATTTTTTGAATCTTCCCACTCATCAGATTTTTTTCCTTTGATAAATGAACTCACCCTTAATCCAATTTTTCTTTTCCTGACCTCGAACTAAAGTTGGCTTAAATACCAACCTCACAGAATCCGTAGTTCTGAGGGCGATAGGGTCAGTGATTGCAGTGACGCTAGATGTGGTTTCAACATTTAATGTATTGTCGGTCATTTAATCTTTCCATTGTTACTAATACTCATCGTGCCCATATCATATATCGGCGTAAATATATAAAAATAGATGCAGTTAAACTAAATGATTAAATTCAAAAAAAAGGCGAACTCAATCAATGAGTTCGCCTTTTGGGTTCCAGTGCAGCAAGCAAAGGAGCACTGTTTCGTTAACAAGGGTACGAATAAACACAAGTAACGCTCTCATAAACAATAAAGTGTTTCGATAAAACCGAGCCCCAAAAAGTGACACTGCAACATAACTACCCTCCACTTTAATTGATGAACAGTAAACAGTGGCCTCGTGACTCGTATCACAGCAAGCCATAAAGCTCGCACACACCGCTCTGATTACACAAACCGAGCTACTTTAAATTTAACTGTATAAATACACAGTTAAATTATTGCCCCCGTAAAAACCGCACTTATTGAGCAAATAACATTCAGAATCAAGGGGCTGCGTTCAATTTTTGAACTTGAATTTGGTCTAATGGTTCGCTTTCCTGTATAACCGTCAATTCTGGATCAGTTCTGGGTATAGCAATTTTATCAATGCTAATACTCTAATCTCCGATTGCGCCAACTTTAAGGCATTGCGCATTAGGTTCGAATCACGTGTACGGGTTAGTATCATGAGCGACAAAGCATTCCGAAAACTCAACATATTCCTTTCGATTTTTTGCCTAGCAATCACGCTAGTGTCGTTGATCTCTTTTAATACGCTCATGAATAAGAGCCTCGTTATTACACCAGACAAATACCCTACACGCGTTAACACAGACAGAGACCACGATGGTGGCACCGTTGGCTTGTTAAAAAGGTCAGAAGATGGAATTGAGTTACAGTGTGACTTTGAACGAACCTATAGCTTGCCATTCTGTGAAATTGAGTTCGTTATATCGACACAAGGTAAAGGGCTCGATCTCTCTACGTTCGATTCGGTCACCATTAATATGGATTACCAAGGCCAAGAAGACCCAAGGTTTCGCTTCTACATTCGTAATTACGACAAGAATTACAGCGTGAAAGGCGATGCTATGTCGAACAAGTTCAATCGCTTAGACTTCTCATTACCAGATAAAAACCACATCGACTTAGACTACTTCAATGTTCCTTTCTGGTGGATTGATCATTATAACCGCCCTGTTTCTGATAGCGCTGTAGACATTACGAACGCGGTATCTGTTGAACTCGGGCTTGGTGCCAGCACGCTTGCTGGGCATCATTCACTTAACATCTCGAGTATTGTGTTCCACGGTAAAATCATCAGCAAGGCTTTGCTAGGTGAGCTATTGGTTGGACTATGGGTGGTATACGCGATCTACTATGTCGCTTGTGCTTTACATATTGCACAACGAAACAAAACGCGTTCAGCACAGCAACAACGCCATTTAACCCAAGAAATTGAAGAGCTAAAGGTAAAGGCCACAACCGATCCGTTGACCGGATGTAGAAACCGAACCGAAGCTTTAGATACCTTCTATGATTTCGAATGGTTGGCGCAACAAGGAAAAACGATTCACATCGCGTTGTTTGATTTAGACCATTTTAAGCAGATCAACGATCAACATGGCCACGAAGTGGGTGACAAAGTACTTATTCAGTTTGTCGCAACGGCGAACAAGAGCCTTGGTGAGCAGTACTTGCTTTATCGTTGGGGTGGTGAGGAGTTTCTGCTCGTTTGCCTGGAACAAACTGCGCTACAGTGTAACGAATCTATCGATAATTTTTACTTAGCAATGGAGCAAAGCCCTTGGCCTAAAGCGCTTAAAGTCACGGCTTCGACCGGAGTAACGCAGCTTAAGGAGCATGAATCTATACGTACTGCCATCAAACGTGCAGACAAAGCGCTCTACCAAGCTAAAGACAACGGACGAAACCAAGTCGCTACGTTTTATTAAGGCTCGCTAGACTGGACTGCAGCTACACATTCAACTCTCGGCACTACTCAATCAACACGCAGTTAATACCTTGTCGATATCGACTCTCCACTTAAGCACCCGTTAGATTTTTAACTGCTGACTGCTTTGTTGCCTCATCAGAATTCTAATCGATTCGACACGTCTAAGTACGCTCTTATCATCTGTGATAACACCATCTGTAATAACGTCATCAATGGCATTCTCCGGTTGATACCGCTTACAAACAGCTCTTCTTTACGCCTCTAAGCTTCTCCTAAGCACTTGTTCTTGCAGTCACGTATAGCGTGTAAAGCTTGCTCTAACCAGTGGTCAGTCACTCGCAGTATCGGTTTAGAACATTACCGTCGCTACTTATCTCGCACTGTTTTTAAATGAAATCCTCATTTGTCTGCTTGTGAACATTCATACACCCGCATCCGCTAAAAACAGAAGTCACAACGTCACCAGCCTTAAAAAACGCCATATATTGAACCAATTAGACATGGTGACACAAATACTGACACCTAAAATGGCAATTGGTTTACTTTCAGATCTTGCTGTAATTTAATTACAAATAAAAACCGAGAAAAGCTTATAAAGTGGATTGTTCCGCTGTAACCTATTGAATAAACTAGATTTGATGGTTTTGGTTAGGTCGGAATTTAGGGTAGCTAAAGAGTGGGTATGTACGAGATAATATACTAGAGGGTAATGTATTTAGTTATAGTGCATTAAGGTGTTAAAAAAGAAGGGCTGATGCCCTACTCTTCTTTATTACTCATTTCTTCACGAATTTGCTCAGCAACGATTTTGATAGCTTGTGCTGTGCTGATGCCCTGAGTCATCATTTCTTGAATTCGTTCAACAGCTTTCTGTTGTTCTTCGTGAGAAAGGGTTGGTAAGTCGTTTAGCATGCTCTGCTCCTTTATTTAGGAGCAGAACTATATAAGGACTGTTAGTAACTAGCAAGGAAATTGATTGAAGCACCCATTGCATTTTCGTTTGTGTAGTTCGCACTTAGATCTAACTGGAACAAGTTGAGTGGCGAGATACCAATACCGGCTGTGACTGTTCCTTCCGAATCAGAGTAAGCCAGGTTCTTGTAGTACCCTCCCCTTAACTTAAGCTGACGTAGAAGATCGACTTCGGTACCAATACGAATCATCTGCTCGTTATCATCGAATGAAGTAAACTTTTCAGCTTCATTCAAATCATAATCAACACTCAGTGTAAAATAATCTGAAACAATACCAGCGCCAACAGTGTAAACCGGACCAAGGTTATATGAGTGACTTGACGTAATTGTACGCGAAGCACCTGGATTGCTAGTGCTTGTAATTTGTTGGCTTATTGATTTAGTTTCAATTTCTCGATCGATAATATTCGTAGCAGAAAAGCCTACTCTAAATGGGCCGTAAAACCAAAGTGCACCAGCATCAATATTAAATGTAGTTTCAGCTGTGTCATTTTCTCGAACGTCACTTAAATCGTAGTTTTGTGCCGAAGCAATGTAATTGTACGTATAGATTCTTTGGAGTTTCGGAGATATACCAAAAGACAGGTGTTGTCCCATGAATGTTTGATATTTTGCTAACGAAATACCAGCTTCCATAATACCGATAGAAACGGCTTTAACAGCTGTTAACTCAGCATTAACTAAGTCACTGTTAGCCGCGTCGTTAGATGTGTCAGGAGTTACAAAAGATTCAGTGTATGCTTTTGCAAATACGTTTGCCGCAATATATTGATTTGGTAAAGCAAATGCTACTACACCACCTAAATCAACATTCAGACTATCACCATTAAGAGCATCTATGTCAGAACCAGTCACAGTGCCTGATTCAATACTGTCAACTAAGCTATCGATACCATCAACTAAGTTATTTGGGTCATTATAACTACCACCAAAACTTGGTGTGATCATGCCCATGTCATCGTTACGACGATAAATCGCAACCAATGCTGGATTATAGAATGGAGCGGTTAGGAAGTTTGCAGAAACAACACCAACACCACCCATCGCATCACCACGCGCTTCAATGGCGTAGTTTGCTGCTGAAAGAGGAAGACTGGCGAATGCAATTGACGCTGCGAGTAGTTTAGTAGTTTTTTTCATGCCGTTTATCTTTGTTAGATCCCTTACATAGTTAACGGCACAATTTTAAATTACTTTAACTCTTCTTCGCTAGAAATATCATAAGTTTTACTGATAGTTTGTGCTTGTTCTATCGCTATGTCGCCTTGCCAACGCGAATGCACCATTGAAACGGCAAGTACGTAGCGATCATTGGGTAGATCTTCACCCGTAAGATTCATCGGGTAATCAGATTCGTAGCTCTTTCCCCAGACCTCTTCATAGTGTTCGTCGACATAATCGTACAAACCAACTTCAAGTTTAGGAAGTGGACAATAAGGGTTAAGCAGTTCTTTCTTATCGATACGCCACGTGTCTTTAGATGCCCAGCGAACTTGCTGACGCATGGCAACTTCACCAAGAATAACCCAAGTGCTCCAAGAGTTACCGCCATCGCCTTTTACGTTTAAACGATACAGTCCAGAATCGAGCTGAGACGCTAAGTTATAGCGCTTCCGATACAAGTTAACTGAGGCGTTGTTGACGACTTCGTTCTCTTTGGTGAATTCACTATCAGACGAGACAACTTTATCGACCCATTTTTCGAAGGTGATATCTTGAATACTGTTATCAGATGCGACCTCAATCGCAACACGGAATGTATCTCGCCCCGGGCTTTGAATGACGTGTCTTTTCACGACTACCGAACTGACCCAATCCGGTAATGTCTTTTTGGTGAGGGTTTTTCCACAATCTTTATTCAACGCTTGGTCAAACAATTCATTGAGGTGATCTTCTCGAGACTGAGAAACATTGATCTGCCAAACTTCCACTAATGAATCAAACATCTGAGGCAAGTCATTATCTAATAGATGTTTATGTACTTGAGTCAGAGCATCACTGTTCTTAAACCAATCTGCAGCGTGCGCGGTATTGAACACGCCAGACAGCAATAATAGTGGAAGTAAGGCTTTTTTCATTACGCTTTCATCTTGTAGCCAACGCCACGTAGCGTTTCGATTTCTAGACCCGGCAATTTCTGTCTAAGTTGCAGAACATGAGTGTCTACTGTACGTGTTGTTGGGAAGTGGTTGTAACCCCATACGTGATCCAGTAGCTCGTCACGAGTGAAAACGCGGCCAAGGTTGCTTGCCAAGAACAATAGTAGGTCAAACTCAGTACGTGTTAGTGTTACTTCTTGTTCGTTGAAAAACACTTCACGAGTTGCTTTATCGATAACAAGGTTTTGAGCGATGACTTTTGATGCATCTTGTTCTTCAGCGTCTGGTAGGCGAAGTTGAGCACGAATGCGAGCAAACAGCTCTGCTTCTGCGAATGGCTTAGTTAGGTAGTCATTTGCACCTGAATCTAGGCCCGCTACTTTGTCTTTTACTGTAACTAATGCTGTTAGCAAAATTACAGGTATATCTTTCTTTTTCTTCCAACCAGGAAGTGAATCTACTGAGTCACCATCAGGAAGTTGACGGTCTAGGATAACCAGATCAGCTTGTTCCCAATAGCCTTCAACTTCAGAGATCAGCTCAGCATGCAAACATTCATATCCAGCTTGCTCAAGGCTAACTAATAAACCGTCAGCTAAATTTTTATCATCTTCAACGAGAAGCAATGTCTGTTTCACAAGGTATCTCCAAAATAAATGTTGTTGGGGGGCCGATAAGCGTCATGTGACCGCCCATTTTTCCGACCATAGATTCCACTATCGTCAGACCTAAACCGAGTCCACTCTTACTAACGAATGGCTTTCTTAGTTGCCCCCAATCTTTGCGGGACAAGTCTCCATTATCTATAACTTTGAATGTCAGCTTCTTGTCAGAAGTATTCAGTTCTAGTATCACTGGTGCGACACCGTATTTAACAGCGTTTCTGATCAGGTTATCTATACACGTTCCTAACCAATACACGTTTACTTTTGCAGCAATATCTTTGTTTACACGCAGTTCAATTCCCGGCGCGAAATCTTCTTCAACTTTGTACTGAAGCCACTCTTCAACACTCGGCACCCACTCTGTCGCGAGTGGTTGATTGTCTGACTGCAAATAGTCTTTACTTGCTTCTGCCAACTGCCTCAAACGGCGCGTATCTTCGCACAGCCGACGAAACTCATCATATACTGATTCAGGCAAGTGTTCGAACTCTCGTCTGAACCCTTCAACCGTCAATGACAAACTCGCAATTGGCGTTCTTAATTCGTGCGTTAGAATTTGAAGAACCAGCATACGGCTCTTCATCTCTTGTTTCTTACTGTTCCAACGGTAAATCGCCCAACCCAAAACAAGCATGATGTTGGCAATCACCAAGATAAACATGGCAACTTGCAGAAGCTCTGAATGATCTTCTATTTCCCAACACACATTGCCGCGTTGTACGAAGCAACTTTTACCTTCCGAAGACAAACTGAACGATAAACCAGAAAGTGTTGCGTTTTCATTCCAAACTGATTCTTTGTACAGGTAATATCTGTCGCCGCGCTTTACCCACATTTCGTCAAGCTCTACAAACATGCTCGCACCTGCTAATAGTGCTGTGATGGCCTCACTGTCCATGTTTTGTAGACGAGATAAAAGTTCATCATGCTCTGTGTTTGGGCGCTCTTGAATATGCATAAAACGTTTCAGAGAGTCGAACTTGTCTGGATATTTTTCTACATATCTCGCCGCATAAGAACCACCACCAGGGTGAATCAAACCACTACGGCTAAACCAGCGATCAGAAAGCTTGGTTCCTTTGCACATTGCACGAGTAAAAACCAAGGGTTCTGTAATCAAAGGGCTTAACGGTAGTTTTCCGCTACACGTTTTTGATAACTGATATAAACGCTGGATGTCTTTTAACGGATACTCTGCAGTTTGTGGCAACATAGAAGACGGCATGATCAAGCGTGTTGGATAATCAGCCTGCAGCACTCGAATATCATAAGATTCGATTGCGGTTTCATGATCAAAAAGTTTGGTGAAATTATCGATACGCTCAGGCAAAGAGTCAGCAAATGCGTTTGCTGACACAGATAACGTAGCGATAAGAAGAGTAAATGTTCTTTTGATGATCACAAACCAACGCAAATTCATATAGATCAAACAAATATATACCATTCGCTATCAAAGATAAATTTTTAACCGCATGAAAAACAATAGTAATGGCGAGTTATAACAATAAATACCATCATATTAGAATTGTGTTGCACAAGCGTACTCACAAGTTTAGTGGATGAATCCAACGATCATTCGAACACGTTTTGCGTCAGTTTCCACGTCCTACTTGTTATTAGTTTTGAGTAAAGCAACTTACTGAGAACAAAAAAAGGAGCTCAACGAGCTCCTTTTTAGTTATCACACAAAGTGCTTTCTATAGATGTTCTAGAATACCTAGACAGCTCTGTTTCGCATCACCAAACAGCATCTGCGTGTTCTCTTTGAAGAACAATGGGTTTTGTACACCTGCGTAACCCGTATTCATCGAACGTTTGAATACGATAACGTTCTGAGCATTCCAAACTTCAAGTACTGGCATTCCAGCAATTGGACTGTTTGGATCTTCAAGCGCAGCAGGGTTAACGGTGTCATTTGCACCAATAACCAATACAGTATCTGTCTCACTTAAGTCGTCGTTGATTTCGTCCATTTCAAGAACGATATCGTATGGCACTTTCGCTTCAGCAAGGAGTACGTTCATGTGACCCGGTAACCTACCCGCAACTGGGTGGATACCAAATCGAACATTGATGCCCTGCGCTCGTAGCTTCTCAGTGATTTCATGCACTGGGTATTGAGCTTGAGCTACAGCCATGCCGTATCCTGGGGTAATGATGACAGACTTTGAGTTTTTCAACATGTCAGCTACATCTTCAGCTGATGTTTCGCGGTGCTCACCCTGCTCTTCATCGCCATCAGACACCACCACTTCTTGGCCGAATCCACCAGCAATAACGCTAATAAACGAACGGTTCATCGCCTTACACATGATGTAAGACAGAATCGCACCTGACGAACCAACCAATGCACCTGTTACGATAAGCAGATCGTTTGCAAGCATGAAACCTGCCGCCGCCGCTGCCCAACCAGAGTAAGAGTTAAGCATAGAGACAACCACTGGCATATCTGCGCCGCCAATCGATGCCACTAGGTGGTAACCGAATGCGAATGCGATAAGTGTCATCACCATAAGCGCGAACATGCTGCCGTCCGCTTTAACGAACATAATCATTAGCAATGTAGAAGCAACGATAGCCGCTAGGTTCCACTTGTGCTTATGAGGGATGTTCAATGCAGACGAAGAGATAACGCCGCGAAGCTTACCAAACGCAACAATAGAACCTGTAAACGTCACCGCACCGATAAACACGCCAAGGAACACTTCCACTAGGTGGATAACGTGCTCTGCATGAATATCTGCAGGGTTGATAGAAACAGCAGCAGGTGGATCAATATAGCTGTTGTAACCCACAAGTACCGCCGCCATACCTACGAAGCTGTGCAGAATTGCCACCAGCTCAGGCATCTCAGTCATTTCTACTTTTCTTGCGTAGTGGATACCAATACCACCACCGATCACCATAGCAATGATGATCCATACAATACCTGCAGAATGAGGGCCAAAGATCGTTGCGATCAACGCGATTGCCATACCTGTGATACCGTAATAGTTACCTGCACGTGCAGATTCCTGTTTCGATAACCCAGCCAAGCTCATTATAAAGAATACAGCAGCAACAATATAAGCTGCTTGTACTAATCCTTCAGACATCTGTTACTCCTTAGTCTTTACGGAACATTTCAAGCATACGTTTGGTCACAGTAAAGCCACCAAAGATATTGATACTTGCAATTAATACGGCAATAAATGATAAGAACGTGACGACGCCACTTCCTTGTCCTATCTGTAACAGTGCACCGACTACAATGATGCCTGAAATCGCGTTAGTCACGGACATCAGAGGCGTATGCAGAGAATGGCTTACATTCCAAACTACGTAATAACCCACCACACAAGCGAGAACAAAAACGGTAAAGTGAGATAAGAACGCAGCAGGAGCAACCGACGCTACCCAAGCGAAAGCACCAACCGCAATTGCAATGCCGGCGACTTTCTTGACTGGAGACACAGGTTGTTGAACCTTCGGTGGAGCTTTAGCTTCTTCAGGTTTAACTTGTTGTGGTTGAGCTGACACTTGAATTGGTGGCGCAGGCCAAGTAACTTCGCCCTCTTTAACCACAGTTACGCCACGTAGCACGACATCTTCAAAGTCAATATTGATGTTGCCATCTTTCTCTTTACATAGCAGCTTCAGTAGGTTGACTAGGTTAGTGGCATATAGCTGAGATGACTGAGTCGGCAGTCGACCAACCATATCGGTGTAACCAACAACTTTTACGCCATTAGCGGTTGTGATCACTTGATCTGCAACCGTGTATTCACAGTTACCGCCATTCGCAGCTGCAAGGTCAACAATAACGCTACCTGCACTCATGCTGTCTACCATCTCTTTAGTAATCAGCTTAGGTGCCGGACGACCTGGAATCAGTGCCGTTGTAATGATGATGTCAACGTCTTTCGCTTGAGCCGCATAAAGCTCTTCCGCTTTCTTGTTGAATGCTTCAGACATCTCTTTTGCGTAGCCATCACCCGCGCTGGTATCTTCCTTGAAATCGACTTCCAAGAATTCAGCGCCCATAGACTCGACTTGTTCTTTAACTTCAGGACGAACGTCGAACGAACGAACGATCGCACCCAAACTACCCGCAGCGCCAATGGCCGCTAGACCAGCAACACCCGCACCAGCAACCAATACTTTCGCTGGTGGAACTTTACCTGCCGCCGTAATTTGACCCGTGAAGAATCGACCAAATTCATGCGCCGCTTCAACCACAGCACGATAACCCGCGATGTTAGCCATAGAACTCAATGCATCTAGCGCTTGAGCTCTTGAAATACGAGGTACAGAGTCCATCGCCATCACATTGATGTTACGGCTGGACAATTGTTCCATTAATTCTGGATTTTGAGCAGGCCAAATAAAGCTGACCAATGTTGCGCCATCTTTAAGTAGATCGATTTCATTTTTAGACTCGTCAACGATCGGAGCGTTAACTTTAAAGATAATATCGGATTTCCAAGCTTCATCTGCGGTAACAACTTTTGCTCCAGCTTGTTCATAAGCTGCATCTTCAAAACTTGCTAACGCACCTGCTTGTGATTCAACACAAACTTCAAATCCTAATTTTAGAAGCTGTTCTACCGATTTCGGCGAAGCAGCGACTCGCGTTTCACCTGCGAGTGTTTCTCTTGGTACACCAATTTGCATAGCTATTCCTTGACTATTGGCACAATGACTTATTCGTTTGTATCTAACGACAACTAATACTTCAAGCGTTTTGTTCAAAGAACAGGAAAAGTTATTACTTATAACGATTTGGATGGATTTTGAGCGCTTCATTTGAAGAAATGACGAGCCTCTCGAACAAAGAGGTCAAACCACTTGCAAATAATCCTTTAAATAACAACCTTCTAGCTGTTCTTTATCCCTAAAACTAAAAAGAGCTTTCAGCATATACACTGAAAGCTCTCTAAATTATGACCAACATCAATTCTAACCCTAATTGGTTAGCTAAATATATTGTCGCCCATTTGGTCGATGAACATCTGCGATTTTTTAAGCATCAATTCATCGGCATCTTGTTTGTTTGAAACAACATCTGAACGAATGAAACGGTGGGTTTTGATTTCACCATCGAATTCTTTCTCGATTCGCCCAGCAACACGGTATTGACCAGATTCTGCAATGGCATCTTGATAGATATTGAAGCCTTTATATTCGATTGGTTCAATCTCTACTTTTTGTTCGGTTTTTTCTTTGCCACCAAATAATCTAGAAAAAAATCCCACGTTTTATACTCCTTAAATGACCGTATTAACCCTAAACTATCATGAGTGTTTACGGTTCAACAATGGCTTTTCATACCATTGCAATTCTACATCTTCATCAAAATTGTGTTGACTAAATATAACGGGCACATTGTCGTCACGTTCGCGTCTTCTATCGTCAATAATCATGCTTTCCGCATTCTTGACTGCGATCTCACTATTTCGTTTATAGAGCACTAGTTTGTCTTCTGGTAATGCCGAAAGAAAATCGATATCGAAACGAATATAAATAGGTTTAAGCTGCCCTAAAGCCAAGCACGCAAGATCAGCCAGCTGTTCGTTGGTATAATTAGACACATATTCCTCGGTAGCCAAAACATGACCAACCAGAGTTTCCATATAGTTATGTACATCAACACTAATTTGCATACTACACCTCCATTTGTAGCTATCACGACAGATCGTGTTCTAGCCTGATTGGCAACGACCTACATATTGTTACCTTACTATACCCTACTCATTACTACAGATTTACTAACTACATGTTAACTAACTATAACGACTAATTTATTTCTCATATATACTATGTAGTTCGTTCTATGGTTAATAGCAACTCAAATACATATAAAAAGAGTTGCACCAATAGCGACCTATGACTATGTTTTTGCTCTGATTTAGGCAAAAAGCTTGGCAATCGCTTGTTTAACCGTATCCTACGTATAAAATTAAATTATAAGATCATCAGTATAGTTAGGCTCACCAAATAAATGGCATCTTCTTTTGTAACGTCGAGCATGTTTCGATTTTGCTTCCCCCTATTTTTATTGGCAATTATACTCGCTGGTATGAACAACGTCATTCTTGTGACGGGTTCAAACTTAGGGTTTGCTAGCAACCTTCCATATATCCTATTGAGCGTTGCCGTTTTACTATGCCATACATTCAGACAAGGGCGTATGGCCATGGTGTCATCAACCATGCTAGTAGCATACCTGATCATCCAAGTTCGCTTACAAACGCCTCTTAATACCGGAACGACTTTGTTAGAACTATCGCTTCTTGCGGCATTAGTTCCTGTAACCTGTTTATTGGTGTATGCATTTCCTGACAACGGCGTAAACTCAAAATCCATGCTCCTCTACGCAATCGTTCTGGTTCTTTTCATGGTTTGGGCACAATTGATCGTTTCTCACTTCCATGCTGGTGGGTTTGAATCATGGAGTGAAGGCCTTCTTTTTGTTGTCAGAGATTTCTCAAAACTGCCTTTGGTTCTAGTGTTATATAGCCTTTGCTTACTTGGCCTTACAGCCATTCTTGTGTTGGTGTATAACCGCTCTATTGATGTTGTCGTTTATAGCGCAATCTTGCTTTCTTCTTGTACGTTCATCTTCTTTGACGTGCAATATATCTCTAGCACAATGTTCTCGTTATCAGGCACTTTGATCATCGTTTATGTGATGTCTGCCAGCCACGATATGGCCTTTAATGACCAATTGACTAACATCCCTGGTCGACATGCCTTAGAAGTGGATATGAAGCATCTAGGACGTAAGTATTCAATGGCCATGGTCGATATCGATCATTTCAAAAAATTTAACGATACTTACGGCCATGACATTGGCGACGACGTATTGAAGCTAGTAGCACGTATATTGAGAGAGACCACGGGTGGAGCTAAAGCTTATCGCTATGGTGGTGAAGAGTTCACGATCATTTTTAAAGGCAAATACTCGGAACAAGTTAAAGAACACCTTCAAACTTTGATTTCTGAGATTCAGAACTACGACATGACGATTCGTAATAGCCACGAGCGTCCTGATGATCATGAAGTGGGTATGAAAAAGCGTGGTAAGAACGGCAAACCATCGGAAGTAGTAAATGTGACAGTAAGCATTGGATTGTCTGATAGCACGACTACCAAACACCCTGAAGAAGTATTAAAGCTTGCCGACAAAGCGCTTTACAAAGCGAAAGAAACTGGTCGAAACAAGCTATGTGTTGATAGCTAAACGTAAGTGTTGATAACTAGACTAAAGGGAGCTTAATCTTGGTTGAAGAAGATAACCAAGCTGCCACCTTTTAAGCTACTTCCGTAGTTAATCGTAAAACCTATTCCCACGTTATCGACCCATTCATTAAATAGATTTGGATTAAGCAACCAACCTACACTGCCCTCATAGTAAGAAGTGGTACCCATAGAAGCCACGGTGTCACCACCAATATCAATTCTTCTTATACTCGAGTACATCGATGTGATGTTCTTATCCCAACGTACGAGATCATAGAAGACCTTGGCTTCATTGGCGATATACCACCCTTCAGGATGACCGACATTGCCATTATTTGCCTCACCCCAGCCGACGCCATTAAAGTAATGCCAACTGGTACTCAATTTATACTTTCCCCAGTCATTCTTATCTTCGTACATCAGCTTTATTTTAGGTTCAATGATATATGCCCAAGCATCAGTATTAAGGTAAACACCATCCAGTTGATCTTGAATAGGCTTTAGTAGAGAAGCGCGATAATCATAGTCATTACGGTAATATGAGATGTGATTGCCAATACCGGAATGAAAGCTCCAATATTCATCTAACTGGGACACATTCGCGAATTCCACGTAACCAGACACTACCGACTCTTTTTGAAAATCTTTTTTATTTGCTGAAGCGTATTCAACATCGTTCTCGATTCGCAACGCAGACAAGCGCAACGTCACCTCTTGATGGTTGTCTTCAATATAACTTGGTAATTCAAATGTGTAAGGCAAGCTCAGGGAGGTGATGCTTTGTCTACGACTGACCGAATCATTCGAACCGATGTTTTCATTGTCCAAACTAAATACTTTATTGGGATCAAAATTATTGATACCAAAAGTGAAAACATCGGTGTCGTTGAGCAATACACTGGTGGCGAAGCTCTGTTCTAAATCCTTTCTGAAACGATCAGTTAGCCAGTTGGCATTAACGGTCGCCGAAAAAACGGTAAAAAATAGAGGAACCGCAAGTGTCCAAGATGTATTCGCCATAGAAAATGACTTCGAATGTGGCATTTCTCTTATCACTAAAGCACTTCGTAGCTCAAACGCTAATAGAAGTATAAACTGAAATATCTAAAAGAGCTCGCCAACTAACGAGCAAGCTCCAAAATGTTGCGTTGTACAAAGGTATTTCTACCACTTTGCTTCGCTTGATAAAGCGCTTGATCGACCTTTTCGTAAATAGAGGCAATAGATTCACCACCTTCTGGTACAAATGACAACACACCTTGTGACGCTGTCACTCTATCGGACACCGTTGAATAATCGTGGACGTAATTCATTTCATGTAACGCTTCTTTTATACGTATCGCCTGTTGCATAGCAGTATCACTATCCGTATCACTTAAAATAAGAACAAACTCTTCACCGCCATAGCGACCGACAAACTCTCCCGCTCGAACAAAAAGCAGCCTCAAGGTATTAGCAAGCTCTTGCAAGCACTTATCCCCTTGAATATGGCCGTAATTATCGTTGTAAGGCTTAAAGAAGTCTACATCTAGTAATATGACTGTCATTGATATATTACGTCTTCCATGCCACGCT
Source organism: Vibrio sp. BS-M-Sm-2 (assembly GCF_041504345.1). NCBI lineage: Bacteria > Pseudomonadati > Pseudomonadota > Gammaproteobacteria > Vibrionales > Vibrionaceae > Vibrio > Vibrio sp. BS-M-Sm-2. The sequence goes on along the minus strand of NZ_CP167895.1, from coordinate 1,431,276 downwards.
ATGCTCTCTTCAAGCTTAGTGTCCATATATCGACGGTTATACAATTTAGTCAGGCCATCTTCATTGGCTTGTTGCTGCAGGAGGATATTCAGCTCTTCGAGCTTGGCAGTACTCTGTTTTAACTCTCGCCTCATATGCGCGATACGCTGCATCGCGATCAACTTGGAATTCAAAACAACTTTGTTCACAGGCTTTATCAGGTAATCATCCCCACCTGCATCAATCGCTTTCGCAATCATTTCAGGTTCTTCATGACCACTCAAAAAGATGATAGGAACCCATTCTGGGAATTGCCTGCGAACCTCATTAGCAACCTCAAAACCATCCATGTCTGGCATGCTGATATCAAGCAACACAAGTTCAGGATCAAAATCAGAATAAACATTCAGGGCTTCTTTTCCGCTACCGACAGCTTCTACAATATGACCCAGCTGCTTGAGTCGAATAGCAAGTTGCATCCTGTCTAGTTGAACGTCATCAACCAGCAATATGCGCATCGAAGATCCCTTTTCTATCATCACATCACCTTTATCTAGTGTTGAATATTCAAAGTAGCTCAAATTTGAGCTTAAATCATGCCCTAATCTCTATATTATATTGACTTTTTTACAGATCTTTTTAGCATTGTTTCTTTTTAAAGAGAAATACTATGTCAGACGCTACAAACAACGAAGTACAAGAAATCGATTTAACCACTATCTCACCAGAGCTTCGCCAAGTTATCGAATTTGATGAAGTGCCTAAAGAGATGCACAACATGGTTACTTCTATTCATGAGGTGTCTGAAGAAGCAGTGCGTGAAACTTGGAGCAGCCTTCCAGCAAGCGCACAAAATGTTTTGGACAATTTTGAGCAGTTCCACGCTCTAATCTCTGTTAGCCAAGCTTTTGCTGGCGTAAACATGATGGAAGAGTTCCCTACTCTTAAACTTCCAGAAGGCATGTCTGATGAAGAAAAAGAAGAGTACCGAGCTCAACTGCTTGACCAAATTTTACATAACTGTGTAAAAGACATGGCTAAGCAAATCAAGAAAGCGCGTCGCGATGCTATCTTGAAGCGTGATTTCAAAGAAGTTTTCATCCGCTAAGCTATTCATCGCACCTAAATTTAGGTTGAATGTTTAACGAAAACTTAATGATTAAGCCGTATGTTATTTAAAACATGCGGCTTTTTTGTGCCTGCAGCTTTTTCTGTTCGTTGCTTGAGAGCTTCGCTCACAATATCTTTGTGTTTTTTGCCACTGAAACTCTTGTCAGTGTCGCTTTTGACATTCTACAAATAAGTAATATGCCTTAACACTCATACAGTGTGGCGCAAAACTGGCAGTGATACCGTATAAAAATGACGCATGTATCCATTCATGGAATCAAGATCGAGTTTTACAAACTATAGAATAAAAATAAGAACGAAAAACACCGCGTGAACTTAATACCTTGCCACGAGAATTTGATAACTTGCCGTATGGACTTAGTGTGTTACAGCGATATCTCTTTGAGCGACACTTACACCTTTTATTTGCACATAAACACGTTGTCCAATTTCTAGGTTCAACTCATCAAGCGCCCACAATGTAATGGTTGCCCATAGATAGCATCCAGGCTCCAATTCTAATTCTACAGCCACACTCTGCTTATTCGTGCCTTGTTGATGCGTCTCTACGCTTTTAATCGTAACTGGAAGGATATTACGTATCGAAGTCCCGGTTGGCTGTTCTAGCGTGATGGAGACGTCATTTGCCCTCACTTGCAACCTCACCGTAGCACCAAGCTTGCTTGATACTTTCTGAACCCAAAGTGACGTCGATTTACCTAGCGTTAAACGAGACAGCGCATAGTCATCATTGTGTTCTGCTAATGTTCCTTCAAACAGTGAGCTTTGCTCTGAGAAAGATTGCCAAGGTTGCATCGCTCTCGATGCCCATACCTCTTCCGTCACGCCCGATGAAATAACTTTACCTTGGTCAATAATCACAAGGTGATTTGCCAAGCGTAAAATTTCATTGAGGCTATGAGTCACATAGATGATCGGTATTTGCACGCTTTCGGATAAGTTTTCCAGAAACGGCATTACTTCGCGCTTACGGGGCAAGTCGAGAGATGCCAATGGCTCATCCATCAACAAAATACTTGGCTTTGATAACAAGGCACGGCCAATCGCCACTCGTTGCTTCTCACCGCCAGACAAACGTGCAGGGTAACGATCAAGCAATGAACCTAAAGACAATAGCGAGACAATTTGTTCAAAGTGCGCTTTATCAACACCTTTCATACCGTACTTAAGATTAGCCCCTACCTTCATGTGTGGGAACAAGCGTGACTCTTGAAATACATAGCCCACATTGCGTTTGTGAGTCGGCAGGTTAATGCCATTTTGACTATCAAACAGAGTGGTTCCAGATACGCTGATCAAACCTTTATCTGGCTGTTTAAGACCACTAATCGCATTGATAAGTGAGGTTTTACCTGCACCAGAACGGCCAAAAATTGCAGTAATGCCACTGCTAGGCAGTTCTAAATCGATATCAAAAAATGTTTCACCAAGCTGTTGCTGATACCGGAGGATCAAAGCACTCATGCATTACCTCCTAGTCGCTGTGCAGACTTTTTGTTAAGCCATTCAGATAGCATCAATGAACTAAGGGCAATCACAATAGAAATGATACACAAACGCGCTGCTTCCATTTCTGCACCAGGGGTTTCAATAAAGGTATACATGGCCAATGGAATGGTTTGAGTTTCGCCGGGAATATTTGAAACGAAGCTGATCGTCGCACCAAACTCACCTAGGCTTCTTGCGAATGAAAGCATGGTGCCGGTAATGATCCCAGGGATCATCAAGGGCAAAGTGATCGTAAAAAACACGCGAACAGGTGAAGCGCCCAATGTGGCAGCGGCCTCTTCAAGCTTACTGTCTACGGTTTCTAGGCTCAACCTGATAGAACGAACCATCAACGGCAACGCCACAACCACGCAAGCAAGTGCCGCGCCCTTCCAGCTAAAGCTGAATACAATACCAAACACGTCATTGAGCCACGAGCCAATAATGCCTTGCCTACCCATCATCACTAACAGTAAATAGCCGATGACCACTGGTGGCAATACCAAAGGTAAATGGACAATGCTCTCTACAATACTTTTGCCTACAAATTGCTTCTTAGCAAGCAGCCAGGCTAAGCCAATGCCGATAGGGATAAGCCATAAGATGGCAAACCCAGCAACTTTCAAGCTCAGCAATAAGGCTTGATATTCGTATTCCGATAAATACATCATTTAACGCACTTCAAATCCAAAACTGTTCAAGGTGTCCTTCGCTTTTTCGCTATTAAGGAAAGTATAGAACTCTTCTGCAACGACTGTATCGCTCAATCTCGCTACAGGGTAACGTATTGGCGTATGTAAATTTGATGGGAACGTCTTTACTAGGTTCACTTCTTTAGACAGCAGCGCATCTGTTTTGTAAACAATACCAAGCTTAGCCTCACTGCGCTCTACTAAAGCTAAGGCCATACGAACATTGTTACTTGGTGCTAATCTAGTCTTCACATCGTCCCATACACCTAACGTTTCTAACGCCTCTTTAGCGTAGATACCCGCAGGAACAGAAGTGGTATTGCCCACAGCAAGCCTTTCATTAGTAAGCAGTTTAGCCCATTGTTCACCTTTTGACAGGCTCAGTGATATCGACGTCTCTTTTGGGGCTATCAACACAAGTTCGTTTTCACATAGATTTGTGACATTGTCACTAGAAACCAATTTACTATCGACTAGGTACGTCATCCATTTCTCATTTGCCGAGATAAAGATGTCGGCTGGTGCTCCTCTTTCGATTTGTCGTACCAAAGAAGATGTGCTCGCATACACAGGAATCACATCGACAGAATGGTCTTTCTCAAACTCTTCAACCAACAAGTTGACTGCATTGGTCATTGAAGATGCAGCATAAACTCGTAGCTTTTCGGCAGCCAAAAGATGACTAGAACTCAATACCGAAGTTAAGGCCATGGTTAAAAGGAAGAGTCGCTTTTTCATTGTTATCACTTATCTATGTTCGTTTAGGTTCTTTAGCTAACTTCTAAATGGCGGCCAAAGCTGTTAATTCTGGCCAAAGCAGGTCAAGATTTAAGTACTCTTCGATGGCATCCGCGATTCGATTAATACCCAGCTCTTTAAGCTGTTCGTGGTCAATCGCTGTCACATCGTTGGCTCCTGCCCATTCGCAAATAAGCGACAACGCATCACTGTTGTCGAATACGCCATGCAGGTAAGTACCAAAAATCGAGTTGTCTTGATTTATAGCGCCGTCTAGGCTGCCAGATTCTAACTGAACCGGTAAGGCTGTTTCATTGACATCAGTCCTACCTACGTGAATTTCATAACCTTTTACTTGTGCTGATTTTCCATCCAGCGTCATGGTACCGCGCACGTTAGTTAAGGTTTTCTGTTGCGTTAAAGTCGTTTCAGTATCGAGATACCCTAACCCTTCACTGCTGCCGGGTTCACCCTCAACTCCATCCGGATCGTGGATGATCTTTCCTAGCATCTGGTAACCGCCACAAATACCCATCACCTTGCCGCCTAAACGTAGGTGGCGCTGAATATCTTTGTCCCAGCCTTGCTCTTTTAAGTAATCCAAATCGGCTCTTACTGATTTTGTACCCGGCAAGATAATCAAATCCGCGTTGTTTACACGCTCGCCTTTGCCTACGTAACGTAAATCAATGGAAGGATTGAGCCTCAGTGCATCAAAGTCTGTGTGATTGCTAATTCGGGTTAGCACAGGCACCACGACTTTAAGTCTAGCTTCTCCGTCAGACTCTTGGGCTGAAGTAATGGCATCTTCCGCTTCAAGGTTAAAACCATGCAGGTATGGCAGTACACCAATCACTGGCTTGCCGGTTTTCTCTTCTAGCCAATCAAGGCCAGATTGAAGCAGCGCGATATCGCCTCTAAAGCGATTAATCACAAAGCCTTTTACGCGAGCTTGTTCAGATTCAGATAATAACTCTAATGTGCCGTAGAGGTGCGCAAAAACGCCACCACGGTCAATGTCAGCAACAATGATCACCGGGATATCCGCCTTTTCAGCAAATCCCATGTTCGCAATATCATTTTCGCGGAGGTTAATTTCAGCTGGGCTACCCGCGCCTTCAATCATCACGCTTTCGTATTCTTCAGAAAGTCGGTCAAATGAGTCAATAACGGTATCCATCGCCACTTTCTTGTAATCATGATAGCCCGTTGCTTCCATATTACTGATCGCTCGGCCTTGCAGAATCACTTGTGCGCCAGTATCTGAATTGGGTTTTAGCAATACCGGATTCATGTGAACAGTGGGTTCAATGTTACAAGCTTGCGCCTGAACCGCTTGAGCGCGACCAATTTCGCCGCCATCTTTTGTCACCGCACTGTTTAACGCCATGTTTTGTGGCTTAAAAGGTGCCACTTTGATCCCTTTCCTTGCCAAAACACGGCATAAACCTGCCACCAAAACACTTTTCCCGGCATCTGACGTTGTCCCTTGAACCATAAGGGCGTTTAACGGTGATCGCATCTGTACTTAAATCCTTAATTTCTTAATGTTCAATTTATAGCTGTACGCAATATTTCTCTGCCTCCATCTTAACGTCATTGCCGAGTAGATGCTCAATAAAATGAATGGAAAATGAATGTGTTACTCACTCTGGATTCAACCCCAGTGTTGTTTAATAGCTCCATCGAAACGAAGCTTATGAACAATAAGCAGCGCATCAACAAATAAAACGTACTAACGGAAAGAAACGTTTCAAATTCAGAAAAACGTTTCTACTAAAAACAACATTAAGGGATTCACCATGAAAAAAACTGTATTAGCTATCGCATCTACTATTATCCTTGCTCCTACTTTCGCAATGGCTGGTGACCACAAAGATAACTCCAATCACGCCAACAACAGCAAGCACGAGAGCGCTATTGCTTACACTGGACCAATTGAAACCGTTTCTGTTGCAACACTACTTGCTGACACAAGCATGTTCGCAGAGCAAGAAGCGATTGTGGATGGCAAGATTGTTCGTCAACTAAAGAATGATACGTTTGTCTTCTCTGATGGACAGAGTGAAATTCAGATCGAACTGGATGATGATATCCGTCTTGCGCAACCCCTAACCGCAGATACAAAGGTTCGCATCTTTGGTGAATATGAAGGCGGAAAGACACCTGAAATCGAAGTAGATCATATCCAGGTTCTATAAGCGATTAATATAAAAATACTGACTTTAAATAATTGGCCTGCATATTGCAGGCTTTTTTGTATTATACTGCCGCAAAATACAATTTATATGGAGTCACCATGCTAGGTTGCACGAATAAGACTGTCCTTTTAGGACTCGCTGCACTGTGTTCATTCTCTGCGTCTGCAAACAACTTTAACTACAACACATTCGAGCTGCGAATGGGGACTAGCCCAAGTACTTTCGGTGGTGAAGTCACAACAATGTTCACTCAGAACTCTCACTTTGTTGCTCGTATCGATTCAGAATTTGAAAGTGATTGGGATGCCGCAGTAGGTATGGGATTCAACGGCCCAATCAGTCAATTTGCTGACGTTACTGGTCAAATGCTGTTACACAACATTGAACGTAATGATGACAACCACATTAAAACAGAAATCAATATTGGCTTAAGAGCTTGGTTAATGGCAAACGTTGAAGTTAACGCACGCCTTGGACAACTAATCGACAACGACGACACGCATTCAATTGTTGGTGTAGGTGCACGTTTCCACTCTACGGATCAACTTTCTGTTGGCCTTGATATGCGAAACAACGGCACTTACGGCCACCAAATCTTAATGTCGGCTCGATTCGGCTTCTAAGCCAGATTTCGTACCTAGGTTTTATTAATAAGCTAGGGTTTCGTCACTAAGTAATAAATAGCCAAACAAACAAAAAAGCCCCGAACATATTAATGTTTGGGGCTTTTTTTTGTTAGATTCGCTGGCAGTTAGTCGTTCAACACACTAACAACAACTTACTCTATAAGTTAACCATCAACATCTTTTTCTGATGATCAAGGTACTCTTCGTAAGTGCCTTGGAAGCTCACGAGCTGTTGGTCTTTCACATCGATGATGTGTGTTGCCAATGAAGAGACAAACTCACGGTCATGGCTCACGAAGATAAGCGTGCCAGTGTAAACCTTAAGTGCATCGTTTAGGGCTTGGATAGCTTCCATGTCCATGTGGTTGGTTGGTTCGTCCATCACAAGCACGTTGATGTCTTGCATCATTAGCTTGCCGAATAACAGACGGTTCTTCTCACCACCAGAACAGTTGCGAGCTTTCTTGTTCGCATCGTCAGCCGTAAACAGTAGACGACCAAGAATACCGCGCACCATTAGGTCATCGTGCTTCGCTGTACGCCATTGTGAGATCCAATCAAAGATGCTCAGGTCGTTATCAAAATCCTTAGTGCTGTCTTGTGGGCAGTAACCTACAGAAGCATTTTCAGACCATTTAACGATACCTTCGTTCTGCTCTAGCTCTTGAACTAGACAACGTAGCAGCGTGGTTTTACCTACACCGTTCTCACCGATAACCGCAAGGCGTGTACCCGCTTCAAGCAGTAAATTACCACCAGCAAACAGTGTTTCACCATCGAAGCCGTGACCAAGTTCTTGAAGTTCAAGAGCTTGACGGTGCAGTTTCTTACCTTCACCGAAATCGATTGATGGGCTCATACGGCTCGATGATTTCACTTCATCAAGTGTGATTTTATCCATTTTCTTAGCACGTGAACTTGCTTGCTTCGCTTTAGATGCGTTAGCACCAAAACGGTTTACGAAGTCTTGAAGCTCGCTGATTTCAGCCGCTTTCTTAGCATTGCTTGCTAGAAGCTGTTCGCGAATCAAGCCAGATGCTTCTAGGAAGTACTCGTAGTTACCTGGATAAATACGTAGCTCACCGTAATCGATGTCCGCCATGTGCGTACATACAGAGTTCAGGAAGTGTCTATCGTGCGAGATGATGATCATTGTACATTTACGTTGGTTTAGCTCTTCAGCCAGCCAGTTGATCGTATGAATGTCCAAGTTGTTGGTTGGTTCATCAAGTAGCAAGATATCTGGGTTTGCAAACAGTGCTTGTGCCAATAGCACACGCAGTTTCCAACCTGGAGCAACTTGCTGCATCAGACCGAAGTGGAACTCTTCCTCGATACCCGCTTGAATCAGGATGTCACCCGCGCGGCTTTCTGCTGTGTAGCCGTCCATTTCTGCGAATTCACTTTCAAGCTCAGCGACTTTCATACCATCGTCTTCACTCATTTCTGGCAAAGAGTAAATACGGTCACGCTCTTGTTTTACTTCCCAAAGCTTTCTGTCGCCCATGATTACAACGTCGATAACGCTGTACTGTTCGAATGCGAACTGATCTTGGCTCAAAACACCCAGTTTTTCTCCAGGAGTGATAGAAACGTTGCCCGAACTTGGCGTTAATGCGCCACTTAGGATTTTCATGAACGTTGATTTGCCGCAACCATTAGCGCCGATCAAACCATAGCGGTTGCCGTTACCAAATTTAGCAGAGATGTTTTCAAACAGTGGCTCTGCGCCAAATTGCATTGTGATGTTCGCGGTAGATATCAAAGAACTAATTCCTAAGCGTGTACTGACAGTTAATTATTAGGCAGAAAGATGTGCCTAAATAAGAAGTACGAAAGTATGGATTAAACATAAAACGAAGCGCGGATTATATAGAGATCAGGATCACATTGTCGAGGTTAAACAGTGAACGGATAGCGAACAATGGACAATTAAATGCATTTCGTCGGTTATTACGCCATAAATAGAAAAAATCCCCGCTAATTCCATTAGCAGGGATTCAATTTATCAAAACAGAAATGTCAGATTGAGTCAGAACTCATAGACTTAAATCTATTTAGTGATTTTCTTCTGAACGTATTTTTTGCTCACATCGACAACCGCAACATCTCTAAAGAAGCTTCTACCCAACAGAAGTGGGAAAGAAAGATGCGTTCGGTCGGCTAGAGTGAATTCAGTTTTGTCTTTTAGATCACCAATTTGAATTGAAGCCACAACCACAGCGCGTCGTTGTGTTCCTTCTGCGCTTGATTGCTTGATCTTCACCCAGCGTTCTACTGGTAAGCTGATTTCTTCCGTTGTGATACCGTCGTGTTCAATCTTGAACTTAACCCAGTCTTTTCCGTCACGTTCAAAATCAACAATATCAACCGCACTGATTGAAGATGTTGTTGCACCTGTATCTACACGTGCTTTAAACGCTTCTTTCAAACCAGGAACAAATACCCACTCTTCTTCACCAAGGATCAGTTTACCATCGCTTGTTTTAGTCGGCTTTGGAGCTGGCTTTTCTTCAGGCTTTGGCTTCGCTTCTGGTTCAGTTGGTTTTACTTCTTCAGCCTTCTCTGTGGGTTCCGTTACTTTCTGACCTTCAGTTGCATCAGTCTTTGAAGAATCATCCACAGCAGGTTGTTCTACTTGAGGCTTTTGTTCCGGCTCGGCAGGCACTTGAGTCGTCGTCGAACAAGCAAACAAGCCACCACTTAGCATTAAAACTACAATCGCTTTCCAGTTATACATTCAGTCACCTTCTATTTTGAAACGTTGGCTATCGCTTTAGCTACATAAGGAATATGAGATTCAGAAAGGCCTGCGATATTAATGCGTCCGTCACCAACACCATAGACTCCATATTCTTCACGTAATTGATTCATTTGAGTTTCTTTAAAGCCTAGTACACTAAACATGCCTTTATGGCTTTCAATGAAATCAAATTGTGACGTGTTATAAGTATTTCGCAATTCATCACATAAATTTTGGCGCAGATTTAACAAACGTTGCTGCATTTCATTCAATTCTTGCTTCCAAATCGATGTTAGCTCTTGATTCTGAAGAATTGTTTTAACCAAAGCTGCACCATGGTCTGGCGGCATTGTGTAAGTAGAACGAGCAAGGGTAAGAAGTTTACCTTTAGCATTGCCAACGTGTTCGCTGTTCTTGCCAATCACGATAGCGGCACCCGTTCTTTCGCGGTACAAACCGAAGTTCTTTGAGCAAGACGTTGTAATCAACATCTCTTCAACGTTATTTGCCATGTGTTGAAGACCTTTCGCGTCTTCTTCTAGGCCGTCACCAAAGCCTTGGTAAGCAATATCAACGAACGGTAAGAAACCATTCTTTTGCGATAACTTAGTGATTTCCTGCCACGCTTCAAAGTCGATGTCAGCACCCGTTGGGTTATGACAGCAACCGTGCAGTAGTACCACGTCTGATGGACCGGCTTTTGAAAGGTCGTCCAACATTTTTGCAGTATCAACTTGCTTCGTTTCAGGACTGAAGTAATTGTAGTAGCGAACTTTTAAGCCTGCCGCTTCCATTACCGGTTTGTGGTTAACGTAACTTGGGTTTGAAATCCAAACCGTCGTGTCTGGTTGAGAAACTTTCATTAAGTCACCCAACATACGAAGTGCACCACTTGCACCCGGTGTTTGAATCGCAGCCACGCGATCCATTGCAGAAGTCCCTTTAAGCAGCAGATCAACCATGCTCTGGTTAAACTCTTCACAGCCTGCTAGGCCAACGTAAGCTTTGGTTTTCTGAGTTTCAACAACGATATCTTGAGCCTTAGAAACGGCTTTCATGATCGGAGTTTCGCCTTGGTCGTTTTTGTAAACGCCAATGCCTAAATCGACTTTATCAGTACGAGTATCGCCGCGGTAAGCAACAGAAAGAGATAGAATTGGATCTAAAGTTGGTTTTGGTAGATGTGAAAACATGAAAGTCACAACCCTTTGAAATTCAAGTAATGAATTTCACGTTAACATTTTAGTACTAAAATCAGAAACATTTTTTAATAGAAGCGCTTAGTTAGAATAAGTAATCAGAGATTGGTCGTTTTACATCACTAAACAGCGCAAATTTCGAACAGCTACTGATAAGTTATGAAATTATGGTGACTGGTTTAGTCAGTTCCCTATTAAGTTTCCAACCGAGAACCATGTTTGAATTGCCTAGGTGTCATTCCTGACCACGCCTTAAACCGAGTGCTAAAGTTAGCGGCATTGGGATATCCAACTATCTCGCCAATGTGCTGAATCGACCAATCGCTCGACCTGAGCAATCGTGCAGCGTATTCCATTCTCATACGCATAATATGCGTCATCGGGCTATGAGAATAATAACGTTGGCACAAACGATGGAAATGCGGCTCTGAGCACGGGAATAGGTTTGCTAGCTCATGCACATTCCACTCTTTGTGAAGCTGCTTTTGCACGTTATCGAACACACGCCTCAAGCGAATCAAATTTCGAGATTGCTGCTGCGGGACTGGCGCATTAATCATGAACTCTATTTGCGCTACGCTGTGAATGGCAATCGCTCCACCTAAATCAATGGGCAAGGCAATACTTCTCAGCAAGGTATGAATACAAGACGAAACAACTTCTGCTGCTGGAGAGAGCGTATAACTCACCTCATCACTGACGACATTATCCCATTGCTTGTCAGGCGATAGAAAGATCCACGCGATCTGCCATGTTTCTTCCTCAATACCAAAACCGTTCTCAACGCCTGCAGGCACAGTAATACACGAACCTGGCTCGAGAATATATCGACACCCTTCACTTTCGAGCCACCCTTTGCCTCTTACGGTATACAGCAACATGTGTTTTTGTTGGTTTTTTCGATAGACAGAAAAGAAATCGCGGCACGATGCTGTCCCACATTGAACGATACCGAGCTCTTCGAATGCCAATACATGGCTTTGATCGACAAACTCTTGATGCGTCTTTTCAGAGATCTCGTACCGTTCTTGTTTATCACTCATTCCATTGCTAGCTCGTTCATGTTGCCAAACTACCAAAGTAGATAGTTTGACAAAAGTTTGTGATGAGTCTGAACAATACAGCTAAAACAAATGCCGATACACTTCTCGCATATTCAACAGAGGGGAAATGCGATGCTCTCGACATATCGTCATTTAGATAAAGAATTTTGGCAAAAGCTATTACACATCGGTTTACCTGTCTCACTGCAAACCATGTTGTTTTCATTGCTCGGTGTGGTCGATATTTTCATGGTCAATCAGCTTGGTGATGCGGCAACTGCAGCAGTTGGCGTTGGCAACCGTATATTCTTTTTTAACTTAATCATGGTTTCCGGAATTAGCGGAGCAGTCAGCGTGCTAGCTTCGCAATATTTTGGTGCAGGTGATTTTAACGGAATTAGACGCACACTAGCGCAATCATGGGCATTGTCGATCTTTGCCATCATCCCTTTTGTATTCATCTATACATTGGTTCCTGAATCAGTCGTGTCTGTGGTGGCCTCAGACCCTGATTACATCCGCTTGGCAACGGATTACCTTTGGATAACAGGAGCCAGCCTTATTGGTACCGCGATCGTCGTGCCGCTAGAAAGCGCATTGCGATCGGTCGGTGAAGCCAAATTGCCAACCAAGATCAGTATTTGGGCAATCATCGTTAATGCAATCCTCAATGCCCTGTTGATCTTTGGACTGTTTGGCTTTCCAGAACTCGGCGTGGTTGGCGCAGCGATTGGCACCACGGTTTCTCGATTCTTTCAGACGATTGCACTGCTTGTTATGGCGAGAAAACATTATGCACATCTATTCCCTACAATTGAGAGTTGGCGTGATGCAATCTTACCTAAGCACAGAAAGAAGTACTTTAATATTGCTATTCCTATGTTAGTTCACGATACGGCATGGGCTGGTGGAATACTGATTTACAACGTCATTGTTGGTCAGATTGGCGTTGGTGAACTGGCGATCATCTCACTGTTATCGCCAGTTGAAAGTATCTTAATTTCAGCCTTCTTAGGCTTTGCCGTTGCCGCTTCAATCATTCTAGGTAACGAGATCGGCGCGAAGAATTATCAACGTGTTGAAAATACCGCTTGGGGCTATGTACTTGTGAGTTGTGCGCTTGCGACACTATTGGCACTGCTATGCTTTATCGCCAAGCCAGCCATTGTTCAATTAATCGATTTGACGCACCTGGAACTCAAAGATACAGCGGTCAACGTCGCCTTGGTGATGGCGGCTGGGATGATATTGAGAGTATTCAATATGGTTGGGATCGGAGGTGTGTTAAAAAGTGGTGGCGACATCAACTACAGCATCTTCATCGACATATTCGGCCAGTGGGCAATCGGGATTCCCCTCGCCTATTTCACTGCGTTAGTACTAGGATGGTCTTTAGAATGGGTACTAATGATTGTATTACTGGAAGAACTAGCGAAAATCGCTTTAACTAGCCAGCGGATTCACTCTAAGAAATGGATCAACAACTTAATAGAAGAGCCAGAACAAATCGCTGTATAAATGCTAGTTTGAGTTAACAAACGAAAAGAACTCACACTCAAGGGCCAATTGGTTGCATTGCGCTAACCATGACGCCCTTTTTCGTTTTACGAGTATACGAAGTCACGACAACCGTTATATGTCAGTAAATCGATGAATGATTTGGTTTGAACTGCCACGCCAATCGAGCATTGGATCCGCTTTGTCTTGTTCAAAACGACCATCAATCAAGGTATCAACGTATTCCAATACTTGTTTCTGCTTTTCATCAAGCTCATCAAGTTCGTAACCTGTCCACATCCAGATGTCTTTGCCTTCGCACTCCGCTTTTACACGTTGCACAAGCTTAAGCACTTCAGACACGTTCGCAGGATGGAGCGGATCACCACCAGAAAGCGACAAACCACGACGTTTGATTCGCGGATCATTCAGATCAGCAATGATGTGGTCTTGAAGTTCTTGAGTAAACAAATGCCCTGAATCCAACCTTTGCGTCGATTGGTTATAACACCCACGGCACTGATGCACACAACCCGACACAAACAAAGTGCAGCGTGTTCCTGGGCCGTTTACAACGTCGATTGGGTGATATTGATGATAGTTCATAAGGCAGTATTGAAAACTCGTGATGGCTTAATGGTTTAATTCGAAAAGTAGCGAGAAGTGAAACAAATGAATTGGTATCGACATAGCGCCGATACCAATCTTATTCCTTGAGGCGTAGCTCTTCTATGTAAGCTAGCTAATGATCTTGGCAGTTACTAAAGATGCTTCACGCGACGTTTAACTTCTTCTTGCTTGCCGAAGTTAAATGGGCGTGCATCTGGGCTACCAAGGTAACCACAAACACGGCGCGTTACCGATACTTTGGTTGAGTCATGGTTGCCACACTTAGGACACGTAAAGCCCTTACTTGTACAGTCAAACTCACCGTTGTAACCACATTCGTAGCACTCATCAATTGGCGTGTTGGTTCCGTAGTATGGTACGCGTGTGTAGCTGTAGTCCCATACGTTTTCTAGCGCTTCGATGTTCTTCTGCATGTTCGGGAATTCGCCGTAACAGATGAAACCGCCGCTAGATATTTCAGGATAAGGCATCTCGAAATCGATCTTGTCGTATGGGTTCACTTTCTTCTGTACATCTAAGTGGAAGCTGTTGGTGTAGTAACCACGGTCTGTTACGCCATCAATCACACCAAACTCTTTGGTATCGATGCTGCAGAAGCGGCTACATAGATTTTCACTTGGTGTGCCGTACAGGCTGAACGCGTAACCTGTCTCTTTTGTCCAAGATTCCACTTCACGTTTCATGTACTCCACCAGCTCAAGCGCTTTAGCACGCATTTCGCCATCGTCGTACAAGTGAACGTCAGTACCGTAAAGTGCTGTCATCGCTTCGTGGATACCGATGTAACCAAGAGAAACAGAAGCACGGCCGTTTTTGAAGATATCGGCAATAGAGTCATCAGCTTTCAAACGAACGCCACATGCACCTTCCATGTATAGAATTGGCGCAACACGCGCTTTAACGTTTTCTAGACGAGAAATACGAGTTTCTAGCGCACGGCGAGCTAGCTTCAGTTTTTCATCAAGTAGTTCGTAGAACTTAGCCATATCTTGTTTTGCGTTAATCGCAATACGTGGCAAGTTCAAGCTAACAACACCTAGGTTGTTACGGCCTTCATGAATCAACTCACCATTTTCTTCGTAAGTATTCAAGAAGCTACGGCAACCCATAGGCGTTTTAAATGACCCTGTCACTTCTACTACTTTGTCGTAGTTAAGAATGTCTGGGTACATACGCTTAGACGCACACTCAAGCGCCAATTGCTTGATGTCGTAGTTTGGATCTTGCTTCTGGTGGTTCAAACCATCTTTGATTGCAAATACCAGTTTAGGGAATACCGCTGTTTTGCGGTTCTTACCCAAACCAGCAATACGGTTCTTCAAGATAGATTGCTGGATCAGTTTTGAACCCCAGCTTTCACCTAGACCAAAACCAAACGTCACGAATGGTGTTTGACCATTAGCGGTATGTAGCGTGTTTACTTCGTACTCTAGAGATTGGAATGCGTCGTAACACTCTTTCTCTGTACGAGAGATAGCAAAAGCTTCTGGGCTATGAATGTCCCACTCTTTCGCTAATGACAAATGCTTCTCGTAGCTCGCCATTACGTAAGGTTCAAGAACCTCATCGATACGGTTAATCGTTGTACCGCCGTAAATGTGGCTCGCCACTTGTGCGATGATCTGTGCTGTTACCGCTGTCGCCGTAGAAATAGACTTAGGCGTGTCGATTTCTGCGTTACCCATCTTGAAGCCATGCGTTAACATGCCTTTCAGATCGATAAGCATACAGTTAAACATTGGGAAGAACGGTGCGTAGTCTAGATCGTGGTAATGAATGTCACCACATTCGTGAGCTTGTACGATGTCACGTGGCAAAATGTGAGTTTTCGCATAGTGTTTAGCCACGATACCCGCCAGCAGGTCACGCTGAGTTGGGATAACTTTGCCGTCTTTGTTGGCATTCTCATTGATCAGATCAACATTGCTTTCTTCGATCAAACCTTCGATCTCGCGAGTTAAAGCGCTTTGCTTTTCACGCGCGATGTCGCGGTCATGACGATATTCAATGTAGGCACGAGCCAGAGACTTATACGGTCCCTGCATTAGCTCGTTCTCGACCATAGTTTGAATTTCAGAGATATGAACTTCATCGTAGTCTTCGAGCTTCAACTCAACTGCTAATGCCACATTCAGTGCATAAATAGCAATTTCCTTATCGGCTTTGTCTGATGCTGCTTCCACTGCAGCTTGGATGCGATCTCTACTGAATGGAGCTCTTGAGCCATCACGCTTGATTACGATTGATTTCACCACTTCTCCTTACTCTTGATGTATTCACAGACTTATCCACAAACACACTATATAGAGCGATTTATCGTTTAACTAACACTAGATATTGTGGCGTATTTAACGAGAACCACCAACTTTGAGTATTGATTTAGATCAATAAAACTCTCACGCTGACTAAGATCAATTCAATATTATTACGCTAGTTCTCAAGTCGAAAAGAAACAATGTAACAATAAAAAAACTGCTAAAAAGAGTTGAATTTTTGGTAAGTGTTGTAGGATAACGGCTCAACTATATTGGACGACAAAATTAGGGATATTTGGGATGAAACGACTTCAAAACTGGATAATGTTAGGCTGCTTACTCAGTAGCCAGACATTTGCTGAACCTTTGACCATATCCAGTTGGAATATCGAATGGTTATCAACCAACGAGGCTGTGAATAAGTTTTCTGCCCAACGTGATCAAACTGATTTCGACAAACTTGAAGAATACTTTCAATCCTTAGATGCGGATGTGGTCGCCTTTCAAGAAGTCGATGACGTAAATGCCATTCAGCGCGTGGCTGGCGATCAATACAAGATATTGATGTCTGACCGAGCATTACCAGAAAACAGTAACCATCAGTTCAAAGAAGTGAACCAATACACAGGCTTCGCAGTTCGTAAAGGAATCACACTCACCGATTACGCTGACTTTCCTCTGGAATCGAATACTAACAGCAAGCTTAGGTTTGCCAGTTACGTGGTCGTTGAAACAGGCTCGAAACCAATTCACATGTTGTCTGTACATTTAAAGGCAGGCTGCAGCGGCGCGTATAAGTCTAACCGCGATTGTTCACGCCTAAAAGACCAAGCTCAACAACTGAATAAGTGGATACAACAAAGAGAACGTAACGGTGAAGACTATGCGATCTTAGGCGACTTCAACCATAACCTATCCTACTCAAGAGATTGGATGTGGAAGGATTTAACTGAAAACACGGATGCTCGTTTGGCGACAAGAAAGACCCGTGCGGATTGTAAGGTTCGCTCAAATCGTAATAACCACCGCACACACCAATTCCGCTCTGTGATTGACCACATTGTCGTTAGCGATTCATTGAGTGCATCACCTGCAAAGCAGAAAGTATTTGAAACGCAAGATGTGTTGGACTACAAACTCAGTGACCATTGCCCAGTTTCAACGACTATTAAATAATAGATAGAAATGTACAAAGAGGCTGACTGGCTTTCTGATTAAAGAGCGTCAGCCTCTCAATACTCATATCAAGCCTATGCGGTCAGCGATAGGTTTAACGTTAACAAATTTTATTCGTTCGACCTGCCAACCACATTCCCGCCAGCATGCTTATCATAAACACCCACACAGTTGGGTTACCGCCACTAAGACTTGTAACTGCAGGCCCTGGACAAAAGCCTGCGAGCCCCCAACCGAGTCCAAACGCTGTTGAACCTAGAATCAGTTTTCTGTCGATTAGCGGGTTGTTACGGCTATCTAACGGCTCGCCATTGATTGCTTTAGCGCGCTTTTTAATGACTAGGTGATAAAACGGAGCGAACACCAGTAGCGCACCGCCCATGACGAATGCCAAGCTGATGTCCCAATCGCCAGTCACATCTAAAAAGCCAAGCACTTTGTTCGGGTCAACCATGCCTGAGATGATCATACCCATGCCAAACAAGATTCCAGCCAATAAACCGACAATGATAGTAAATGAAGAATTTTTCATTATGCCCCCAACCCTATCAGGTTTTTGATAAGCACGGTGGCTATTGCCACACCCATGAATACACACGTTGCGATAATCGAGCGTTTAGACAAACGCGCCATCCCTACAATGCCATGTCCGCTAGTACACCCATTCGCCGTTTTAGTGCCAAAGCCGACTAACAGACCAGCAATAACGACTACCAAGAGGTTCATCTCTTCCAATTGAGGGAGTTGGTAACCGGTAGGAATTAACAACCAACCACTTACGATCATTCCAACAACAAATGCGATACGCCAATGCTTGTCAGTTTTATCTGTATCCACGCCTTTGCTTTCTTTGTTGCTGGTTCCAACTGGTAATAAACGGCTGACAATGCCACTAATACCTGCAACTCGACCAATGCCCAACATTAAAACAATGGCCGACACGCCTAACAGCATGCCACCGAAAAAAGCATTCCAAGGAATCAAACTAAGCACAGACCTCTCCTATTCACAAACATCATAAACTCATAACAACCTTTAAATTAGAGTTTACTAATAAATATAAATTAGTCAATGCTAATGTAATGGCGTTATGTTTCGATTTGTAAGTTTGGAATTAACAAACGCCCAGCATGAAAAAGCCCTAGGCGTTAACCTAAGGGCTTAAGATTTATTCTGTCTTTTCCTAAAGAAGTTATTTGCTCTTGTTCTTCTCAGCTATCCACTGCGACATGTACTTAGTGCTCGCCATACTATGGTGCTTGAGCATTGAACCAAAGAAATTATCCAGTCGATGCGAATCAAGCTCAGAATCTAACGCAATCAGTCGCTCGATCAATTTTTCGCCCAGTTGATTCTGTTCATAGTGCGCTTCAAGAATTGAATGACATTGGCTTTGAGCTTTAAGCCATTTCTCTTCATCTTTATAAAGAGCGACTGCTTGTTCAACAAATTCGTCGATATCATCTGCAACCGCGCCCGGCCATTGCAACTCACCTTGTGGCAACATCCCTTCACGACCAATTTCGCTAGTCACGTTGGGAGTTTGCAACTTCATAGCATCAAGTAACTTACCTTTAATACCTGCACCAAAACGTAATGGCGCAACACAAACACGCGCCTGTTCCATTACTTCTTGAGCGTCTTTGGCCCAACCTTTAATATGGAAGCCGGTTTTAGGGTTGTGCAAAGCCGTTGCTTTCGGCGGCGGATAAGATCCGTAAATATGAAGTTCAGTATCAGGCAGCTGCTTACGAATCTTCGGCCAAATCTTCTGTAACTGAAGCACAGCATCCCAGTTAGGCGCATGTCTAAAATTACCTATCGTCATGAAATGCTTACGTTCTTCAAAGCTTTTCGTACTTTCAGGCAACGTGTTGAGATCAACCATGAACGGCAGATGATGTAACAGCTTTGGATCGATATTGAACTTAGATTGGAGCAGTTCCATCTCATGGCTTGAGATGATCAACGAAAGATCACAGCGTAGAATCGCGGCAATTTCACGTTTCGCCAAATCACTGTACAAGTGCTCTTTGGTCAGTTCTGTCTCTTTCTTAACAGCTTCATGTCGAGCATTGCGTAGGAACTGTAAATCTTCAGTATCCAACAGCTTAAAGGCATTCGGACATACCTTCTCAACGCGCCAACCGAACTGCTCTTCCATCATGAAACGGTCAAACATCACGACATCCGGCTGCAGCTCTTCGATGTACTGGTCAAAGCTATCGCAATTTAGCTGAATAGATTGGCTTGTGATGCCCTCTTCAGAGAGGTCGATCATATGCTCGGTTTCTTGAGCTGGCGTTGCAAACTCAACGGACCAACCTTGTCGCTTAAATAGACGTAAAAGTGACATCATATGGCTACCAGCCGCCGATGAATTCGGTTCTGGCCAAACGTAGCCAATTGCTAAAACTTTCTTCAAAACACTTCCTAAGAAATAACAAAAGGGACTGTAGAAGTCCCTAATTAAACGTAAATCAATTTAGATCGCTGATTATAATTGGTTCTAAGTACTCAGCGATCAGATTCGTTCACCCACATTGCGAGCTATCATAAGCACTTCATCCGCAGAGTACAGGTTTGAAATCGTGGTTTCGACTTCTGCACCCAACGTCGATTGATAAAGCTTTTGTGCAAAGTTGTCTGCTCTGGTGGTCACTAATACATGTTTTAGTGTCGAGCCTTGCTCTGCTAGCTTGTGCTTCACTTGGGGCAAGGAGTCTAGAATCAGCTTTTTGCCTAATCCTTGCCCCTGCGCGCTCGGTAACACAGCAAGTTGCTCTAGTTCCAAAACAGCTTCAGGTCTAAACCCACTCTTTTGCACCCAAATTATGTAGCCGACAATCTCACCTTCACTCTCTGCAACGAAGTTAAGAAAGCGTGGTGCAGCGCTTAAGTTACATTGTAACCAATCTTTTGAGTTTTGCTGTCGAACAAAAGTAGCTTGGTGAACTAAAGCCGCCCCATCAAGGTCGGCTTTTGTCATAAAACGAACTTGCGCGATGCTACTATTCATTCTCAGAATTAGGACGCGTTTTACAGTGTAAAATGGCTCTTTCTAAAAGCTCTAAAGCCGACTTATCTGCTTCTGGAAGCTTAGCGTCCGACTGACCTAACGGTTCAACACGGCTACCCCATTTAATATGACCAGCACCCCAAGTTAAACCGGCACCGAATGCCGCCACAAGGATGTTTGAGTTAGGTTTAACAAAGCCTTGCTCTAACGATTCACACAATGCAATTGGCACAGTCGCAGCCGACGTGTTGCCGTAGTTTTGAATGTTCACAAACGCTTTCTCACGTTCAATGCCCGCCATGTCGCACAGAGTTTGAATGATTCGGATGTTTGCTTGGTGTGGAATCACTACATCGATGTTGTCTGTTGAGATGCCAGTGCGGCTCAATACTGTGTGTGCTGCTGCACCCATGCCTTTAACCGCACGTTTGAAGATCTCTTTACCTACGAAATCAAAGTCCCAGTAACCGTTGTCAGCAGCGAAGCGATCCATAGAAGTACCGAACTTTGGTACTGCTAGAATATCACGGCCTTCGGCGTCACAACCGATCTGCGCTTCCTGTAGGCCAACTTGCTCTTCAGTACGCGATAGAACCACAGCGCCAGCACCATCACCAAATAGAACCGCAGTATCACGCTTGGTCCAGTCAATGAAGAATGAAAGACGTTCTGCGCCCACAACGATCGCATTGCGGTAGTTGCCGGCTTGAATTAATCGAGTCGCGGTTTCAACACCGTAAATGAAGCCAGTACATGCTGCATTAAGGTCAAAAGCCGCTGCGCTCTTGATACCTAGGTTCTGTTGAACCTTAGACGCAGTATTTGGAATAAGAGAATCAGGGCTGCACGTTGCGATGATCACGAGATCGATATCATCGGCAGTAAGGCCAGCACACGCCATTGCGTGTTGAGCAGCAACAGTCGCTAGCTCAGAGGTATTTACATGACTGATACGACGGTTTTCGATACCAGTTCGAGTACGAATCCACTCGTCAGACGTATCAATGAAAGTGCTTAAATCATCGTTGGACAGCACGGCTGGTGGCAGACACTTTCCCCAGCCAGTAATCTCGGCGTAAAATTTTGTCATCATTTACCTGTTTATTGTTTGTTTTTATTTAAGTATCGTATTCTTGTTTTAAACAGTATAAGCGTTCCGTGCGTGATTCGTAAATCGCGTTAGGCACGGAGTAGCAATAAAAAGAGAAAGTTATGTCTACATTCAACACACGTTGCCCTTCTTGTAATGGCGTAAACCGAGTTCCTTCAGAAAGAATTTCAGAAAGCCCAACCTGCGGTAAATGCAAAACAGCATTGCTCGATGGCGCTCCTATCGAGGGAACGTCACTTAATTTCCAATCTATCTTAAACAGTTCACAGCCTGTGGTTGTCGATTTCTGGGCGACATGGTGTAACCCATGTGTTGGCTTTGCGCCAGTGTTCAGTGACGTTGCTAAAGAGCGTTCGGGAGATGTTCGATTCGTTAAGATTGATACTGAAGCTCAGCAACAACTTGCCGCAATGTATCAAATCAGAAGTATTCCGACGGTAATGGTGTTTAAAGATGGCAAACGTGTCGATACGATTAACGGTGCGTTACCAAAAGGTCAATTTGATCAATGGCTTAATCAAGCTTTAACTAAGTAAGTTTGTTTCAATTCTTTGAGTAATCAACAAACAAAATAGGTTAAGGAATCTTAATAAATAAGGCTCCCTAACCTATTGTAAATCCGTCTGTTTTCTCTAATCTTGCCGGCTAACCAGTCATTTCATGCTCTGCGCTCTCATTCGCGCCTTGCTTATTTGTACTGCCTTTCTTATCCAAGCTATATTGCTCTTTAATCTGATCAGCGACTTTCTCAGCAATCATTATGGTTGGCGCATTAGTATTGGCCCCGACTAATGTCGGCATAACCGACGCATCAATGACTCTTAAGTTGTTCAACCCATAGACTTTAAGGTTTTTATCCACCACGGCTAATGAATCACTGCTATGTCCCATTTTACATGTTCCAACGGGGTGATATTGGGTATCAGCCCGGTTACGGATATCTTGCTCAATAGCCTTGTCATCATTGGCATCGACAGGATAAAAAGCATTGCCACGGATATCATCGAACGCTTCGCTTTCTAGCATTTGATACTGCTTCTTCCACCCTTTAATCATAATCTCCATGTCTTCTGGATGACTGAAAAATGCAGGATCGATCTTGGGAGGATCGTAGGGATCGGCGCTATTCAGTGTCACGGTGCCATGGCTTTTAGGTCTCAGCAAAGTGACGTGTGAGGTAAAGCCATGACTGGTATGAATTTTTCTCGCATGGTCATCGACTACTGCGACCACAAATACAAACTCTAAATCCGGCACAGCGATATGATCATCGGAACAAAGAAAACCGATTCCCTCTGCAAAGTTGCTGCTCATCTTGCCACGGCGTTCTTTATGCCATAGCGGTAAAGCTTTGGTCATTTCAGATGCCATTTGCAGCGAGATACCAAAAGTTTCGCGCTTTTCACTGCACTTGTATGAGTGAACTAAGTCGATATGATCTTGCAGGTTCTTACCCACTCCTGGCAGCTCATGAACTTGTTCAATGCCATTCACGGTTAATTCGTCTTTTGCGCCAACGCCCGATAGCAACAATAACTGAGGAGAGCCAAAAGCACCTGCAGACAAAATGACTTCCTTGTTGCATCGGATCTGATAACGTTTACCATTAGAACCGTATTCAACCCCGACCGCTTTCTTACCTTCAAACAAGACTTTATGAGTCGTTGCTTTAGTCACCACAGTAAGGTTGGGACGCGATAGATTTGGGGTTAGATAAGCCTTAGCCGCGCTGCATCGCTCACCATTCAGCTGAGTCACCTGAGTCGGCATTGCACCAAACTGAGCGGCACCGTTGATGTCTTCATTGCGAGGAACACCTATCAACTCACAGGCAGTTAAATAGCGTTCCAACATTGGGCTTGGTGACCTAAGGTTTGCCACATTTAAAGGACCACCTTGACCATGATACTCATCTTTGTGTACTTCGTTGTTTTCAGCTTTCTTAAAGTAAGGCAGGCATGACTCATAGCCCCATCCTGCATTACCTAAACTTTCCCAAGTGTCATAGTCATAGCGATGCCCACGCGCGTACATCATGGCGTTAATAGAACTCGACCCGCCTAGTGTCTTCCCTCTCGGCTGATAACCTTTACGACCATTTAAGCCCGGCTGTTCAACCGTCTCAAAAGCCCAGTTATTGAGCTTGGTTGGCATCATCGCCACAACGCCAACTGGAGTATGAATAAAGGGGCTTGTGTCTTTGCCACCAGCCTCGAGCAAACACACGGTAGTATTTGGTTCTTCTGACAATCGAGAAGCCATCACGCACCCAGCTGAGCCGCCGCCTACAATAATAAAGTCATAGTTATCCATTGATTGCCTCCGCAACTTCTAAAGGATGTAGCTCTCGCTTTAAGATTTTTCCTGTTGCCGTCATGGGTAGCGCGCTACGAATGAATACTTTACGAGGGTATTTGTAATCGGCCAGTTGTTCTCGGCACCATGCCATTAACGCTTTACTGTCACATTGTGTATGCTCGTGTAGTACCACATGGGCGTGAATCTCTTCACCCAACTGATCATGGTGCTCGCCCACCACCGCGACCATTTCCACATCAGGGTGACACATCAATACTTCTTCGATTTCTCGCGGATAAACGTTGTAACCGCCTCGGATGATCATGTCTTTAACACGATCAACAATGAACAAGTTTCCATGCTCATCAACACGTCCAATATCGCCCGTTAAAAACCAACCATCTCGAATCGCTTCTGCCGTTGCTTCCGATCGTTGATAGTAGCCTTTCATAACACTTGGGCTCTTAATGCAGACTTCGCCCAATTCTCCCATTGCTACCGAGTTGCCTTGTACATCGGTAACCTTGATAAGGTGACCACACAGCGGCTGACCAACACTGCCCGAGAGACGATCGCCATCAATGTGATTGAAAGTCGCGACTGGCGCCGTTTCAGATAAGCCGTATCCTTCCAATACCGGTAATTCAAAGCGCGATTCAAACTGACGAATCACCTCAAGTGGCATCGAAGCACCACCAGACACGCCAAGCCTTAGGCTATGTTTAACCTGTTCAGACCGTTTGCTTGTTTGTTCTGAACTATCAGAAGACTCTTCTCCCGCTTTCAGCAACGCGATATACATTGTAGGAACGCCAGCAAAGACACTCACTTTGTGGCTAATGATCTGATCGATCACCAGTGACGGCTCAAAGCGCAGAATTAAGACCATGGTTGACCCCGTCAACACGCTCGCGTTCATCATGACGGTTTGGCCAAAGCTGTGGAACAGAGGAAGCGTAGCCATGGTCGTGTCGCTGTATTCCAATCTCATTAAGTACTGTGACGACATCGCATTGGTTTGCATGTTGGTGTGAGAAAGCTCAGCGCCCTTTGGCTGACCCGTTGTTCCAGAGGTATAAAGGATCACAGCGGTATCATCACCATAGCAAGCGACAGATTCAAAAGGAGTCAAAGGTTGTGTTAGCCAGTCAGCGATTGATTCATGCTGCTCATTTGTTTCTGAAGTAGTGTTTGCGCTTGTCGGGATAGGCATCTCGACAAAGTGTTCACAGTGCTTTGCCTGCTCAAAACCTTGTAAACCATAGCGACCAATTGGAAGCTCTTCACTGCCCTCAAAGCATAAATAAGCTTTCGCATCAGAGTCATTGAGGTGATATGCGATCTCTCGAGCCTTAAACAACACGTTTAAAGGCACTACTACACAGCCTGCTTTTAGAATACCGTAATAAGCAATGGGAAAATAAGTGACATTGGGACACGACAGCGCGACCTTATCTCCCTTCTGCAACCCAAGTCTTTTCAAGTTAGCAGCCACGTTTCCAGAAAGTTGTTCTAACTGAGAAAAGCTGATTTCATCCGATCCCATACGCAGAGCAGCTTTAGTTGGAAAAAGCGAAGCACTACGTTCCAAATTAACAGCAAGATTGTGCATCCATGATCTCCTTATGCGGCTTAGACCTGTTAGTGGCGGTCACCGTAGACGTTCTAATCGTTGTAATAAGTATCTTTCTTGTAATCACGAGCCTGCACACTGGTGTGTCATGTAGGTAAGAGTATTTATTGAGCAAAATAGTAGTTATTGAGCAAAATGTCTGAGACGCTCCAATGTGCAACTCAAGAAATTACAACATTTTGGCAACATTTCGAACAGGTTTCAAAAAGACAAAAACCGGTGAAATTCGGACAAAGCCTGCGCAAGCCCAATAAAACCTTGCACACATAAACCAAAATTTGGAACAAGCTTGCGAAAGTGAGAACAAGCAACAGGCATAAATGTTAAAAGTTCGGTTAAAATATCGATATTCAACAAGAGGCAGCTTATGGAATACACCGCAGTTTACGAACCCGATATGCAAGCATTCGGCATTCTGGATCTTCAGTTGCTGCATCGTTACCTATCACCTGCTCTCTGTATCGAAGAGTTACTCGAAGGCAGTAACATCGATGCTCTCCAACTCAACACACCTGATACACACATCACTTTGGCGCAAAAGCTTGCTGTGTTCAGTAATGCGTTAGCGAACACAGATGAAGGTGGTTTAGGGTTAAGAGTCGGCCAACAAGCACGATTTAGTGACTTTGGTGTTTTGGGTTATGCGGTATTCAGTAGCGAAACGCTGTTGGATGCTTTACTGATTGGGTTCAAGTATCTGCAACTTGCTGGCCCAGTTCTTAGAAAGACCATGTCAGTAGAAGACAACGTTGGCTACTTTCGGGCAGAGCAACTGATCGAACTTGATTCTTTACTGCCTTTTTGTTGTGAATACTGGTTCGCGGCGATACACAGTTTGTGCGAAGAAGTCTTGCAACAACCCTTTCCTTCTCAAGTGATCCGATTCCCCTATCCAAAACCTGAATACGGGGATCTTTATACAGAAGTTTTTGGTTGCCCGGTTGAATTCAATAGTGACCGTCTTGAATGGGAGTTTGACGCAACCACCTTGTATTCGTCTCTTCCTACCGCCAATACCATCACTTTACAGATGTGCTTAAAGTCGTGTGATGACATGTTGGCAAAAGTCAGTGCACCCACCAGCCTCAAAGAGAAAGTCTCACAGATGCTGATTGAAAGGCCGGGATGTTACCCTTCGATAGAATCCATTTCTTCAGAACTCGGCATGTCTTCTCGAACACTGCGCCGTCATCTAAAGGCTGCTGATACAAGCTATCAGAAGATACTTGATCATGTTCGCTATCACCTTTCCCGGCACTACCTTTCTTCAACTCAAATGAGTATTGAAGAGATATCTGAACGAGTTGGCTTTTCTGATAGTGCTAACTTTCGACATGCCTTTCGTAAGTGGAGTGGTAACTCGCCACGCCAATACCGTAAAGAAGCGCTCTTATCGTAAACTGCACTTCAAATTTAATTTCAACGATACAAATAAATTTGTTTTGACCCTCTCAATTAAATAGCCAATGAACAAGGGTTTAACGGCTTTATAACCACATAAAATCTCGTCAAACCATCAAATATCGCAACCGTATTTTAGTTTAGTTGATCGATAAATTTCTTTTATCTTAACGACCATTTTTATTCGTTTTACCCAATTTAGTTTCTCCCCCATAGTCGCGGAAAATTCATCGTTTCTTTCACTATCGGAGGCTCCTGCATTGGACAACATCCAACCAACAACTCGCATAACCGTTCCAGTTATTGCACTGTCTTTCTACGCGATCGCTTCAGGCTACTTAATGAGCTCTTTGCCATTAATGCTGTCTGAATATGGCCTAGACAGTAATCTATCGAGTTGGTTGGCGAGTGCCTTTTATGCAGGCCTTTTAGCGGGTACGTTATTGATCGAGCGTGCGATTGCTCGTATTGGTCATAAAGACGCATTTGTAGTGGCACTGAGTGTATTCATCGCAACGATCCTTGTGTTGCCATTGATCCCACATCAAGCAGTATGGCTATTGGCTCGTTTTGTCGCTGGTGTTGCGGTAGCAGGCATCTTCGTAATTGTTGAATCATGGCTTATGAGCGGTGACGAATCACAACGTGCAAAACGCCTAGCGATTTACATGTGTTCTTTGTACGGCGGTTCTGCAGTTGGTCAGCTAGGCATTGGTTACCTAGGTATTACTGGCGGCGTACCTTTTATCGCGATGTTCACTCTACTATTTGGTGCGATCATTGTGCTGATGTACGGACAAGCGACACCACCACAGATTCATGATGCTCAATCTTTGTCTCTAAAACAGGTCAGCAAGTTAAGCCACAGCGCTTTAATTGGCTGCATCGTTTCAGGACTTACTCTGGGTGCAATTTACGGTTTGATGCCAGTAGAGCTTGCTCAACGTAACATTGCGCACGAAGACATTGGTGGTTTGATGGCTTTAGTGATCATGGGTGGCATGGCTGTACAGCCAATGGTGACTTGGTTGTCTCACCATGTAGGTCAAGTGTTGTTAATGGCTTTGTTCTGCCTACTCGGTGTTGCAAGCATTGGCGTACTAACGATCAATCATGACTTCTACGTACTAGGCATGAGCCTGTTCGTGCTAGGCATGGCGACATTTGCGCTTTACCCAATCGCGATCAACTTGGGCTGTCGTAACTTAGATCCAAGCTACTTGGTGTCAGTGACTCAAATCATGCTGCTTTGCTACAGCATCGGTTCAGTTGCGGGTCCAATCGTGGCAGACAGCTTCATGGATTCACAAGCAGGCTTATTCACTTACCTGTTTGCGTCTCTATTAGCGACAACGATCTACATGTTGATTGCTAGCCTAAAGCGCTCTCACCTACAGATTGCAGGCGAGTAAGCCTAAATAGACTGACACCAAATACGTGTCATTAGGGCTCCGAGTTAAGACTTGATGTCTAAGCGAAGGGCCCTTTTTGTTTTATGCCAACGGTAAGAAAGATCGACAACAAATAACAATAACGTCTATTATTTTAGAAAGTTAAGGTTGAAATACGTAACCTTCACCAGTGATGGTAATGATTAATCCATCTCCGAATAACGATCTTATTTCGGATATCGCAACAATCACAGATGAGTTGGTCACTTTCTCACTTTCCCAGCCAATCTTCTTTAATTGACTAACACTGAACAATTCACCCCTATGTCGATTCATAAATAGAATGATCTTTCGGTATGCCAAAGGCATAGTAGCCAGTACGTAGCCGTTCTCTACGTTGCGAACAAGTTTGGTGTTGAGTTCAACAATTTTACCGTTTAATTCAAGTACTACGTTGTTTTCAGAATGGTTCGTTTCTATTACAGGATAAGAGTCCATTTTTATATCATTCCCTTACTATATAGCCAGCGACAATGTCAGATTTGTTCGTATTTATATAACGTCGCTTATATGTGGACGTTTTAGATTTGACGATAATCAATGGAATTCGTACGGTAAAGAGATTAAATTTTTATTATTAAAATATTAATAGGATATCAATAGGAGATTATTTATTACTCCATGACATACCCTTCGTTGGAAATTGTTTGAATACAACGACAGTCAAGAATCCTTCTTATTTCGTAAATAGCGACCAAAACAGAAGCAGATGTCACAGCTTTACCAGCCCAGCCTACGCTCTTCAATATTTGCTTGCTAACTACTTGACCTCTGTTCAGGTAAAGATAGAAAAGCACTTTACGATGAGGCTCAGAAAGCGTTCCTATTATTGAACCACAGCCCTGTTTTCGAACAATTTTCGTGCATGATTGAAACTCTTTATTATTTAAAGTGAGCTTTGATGGAAGAGTAAAATCATTCACCTTACCGATAGCTTGTTGCATTTATTCCTCACATTGCATATGCATTGATGTTTTTTAGATATTTCCAATAGTACCGAATAGAGTAAAAATACTAAATTGATAGATAGCTCAATACCGTAATATTACTGCAAAGCTTGATCTTGCGTAATTGATCGAGGAAACAAGCAAAGCTAACCGGGCAGTCGATGACTCTTTCGATACTGACTGGGTGACAAGCCGAAATGCTTTTTGAAACGATGCGAAAAGTTATAAGGATCCTTGTAGCCCAAGCGATTAGCAATCATAGAAACAGACCAATCTTGATATTTCAGCAGACTGGTGGCTTTATCCATACGTAATTGAATCAATTTGCTGCGTGGTGACAGGTTAAATAGCGTCTTGGTGACTCGGTTGAGTTGCTCTTCACTAATGAACACTCTTTCGGCCATCCCTGCTACTGTCCATGGCTGGTGCAGACTGCTTTCAATCTCGTTATAAAGCGCTTGAACACGTGCAGTGGTGCTGGTCGACTTAGGCTCAAACCCCGTCAAGGTTCGAATAATTTCACTCAAGAGTAACTTACGGTAACTGGCTCTACCGCCTATCTCAAAGTAAACCAAGTTCATTAATGACCAGATCTGCTCACACTCTCCGAACGGCACAATCCCCTGACCTAAACTTGCGATGTGCTGCCACTGCTTAGTGTCAGGCGTCAACATCCACGCCATTTTCCAATAATTATATTGAGGATCGAGTTCAAAACGAAATGGGGTTTCAGCAGGAAGAACCACGAGTGTATAAGGCGTAATCGCTTGTACCGATGTTGCGGTTGTTAGAATACCACCACCTTCCATAGTGAAAATCAACGTATGAACATTAACGGATTCACGCTCAACCCAATAACCATCATATAGCTTCGCCATACCGCCCATATAAACACCAAAGCTTTTCATCTCTGGAATATCTTCAACGGTCAAAAAACGTTCTTTGCACTGTTCAGCGAGAAAAACATCATCATACCAAGTTGATTTTGGTCTCATTGAATCAATGACGGATTTGCACAGGTTTTGTTGTTTTTTAAACATGTTGTTACTTCACTCAAATCACTATAGTTCTGCCATAAATCGGAGAGCTTATGACAACTAACATCAACCCTAACTCATCTATGAATAACAAGCCAGAGAGCATCTTGCCTCGTATCGTTAAACTTGGCTTACCTGTCGCTTTGCAAAGTGCGCTGGTGGCTATTCTTGCCCTTGCTGACGTATTAATGGTCAGTGATTATGGTATGGAAGCAGCTGCAGCTGTGGGAATTGCGTCAAAATGGCACTTCGTTGCTATTATGATTATGGCAGGGTTGGCCTCAGCAAACGGTACATTAGTCGCTCAATACTGGGGGAAAAATGACCGAAAAAGCGCACGAACTGTATCATCGATTGCGATGATATTTGGCTTAAAAGTTCTGCTGCCTGTTACTGCAATCATCACTCTTGGTTCTCAGTTTTTAATGATGTTGCAAACCAGCGATCAAACCGTGATTGAACTTGGCGCAACTTACCTATGGTATGGCTTCCCTGTTCTACTTCTGACTCACATTGTTGTCGTGGTAGAAGCAAGTATGCGCTCATCAGGTGACACCGTAACTCCGCTGTTATTAGGTGGCGTTACCATCGCACTCAACATTGCGCTTAACTTCATTCTTATTAAAGGTGCTTTCGGCATTCCAGCAATGGGCGTCGCAGGTGCGGCATTGGCGACAACCTTAGCGCGATTGATTCAAGTGGGCTTGATGTATAGCTACATGCGTATGCGTAAACATTGGCTATTAACGACACCGAGCTCACCACATCGCCCGTCATTGTGGTTGTCTTACCGTCGCATTGCTTTGCCGTTGACGATGAATGCTGTGTTGTGGGCAATGGGTACCATGGCATATCAAATGATTTTCGGTCACATGGGCACGACTGAGCTTGCGGTGTTTTCGATGCTCGCACCATTTGAATCGCTGTGTTACTCGATCTTCTTTGGTATCTCAGTGGCGTGTTCTGTACTGCTTGGCCACTCACTCGGCCGTGATGAATTTGATGATGCTATGAGCATGGGTCTAACATTCATAAAGGCTGTGATTGGATTTGGCGCGGTTGTTGGCCTTCTTCTCTTCCTAGGCAAAGAGCACGTGTTGAGTTGGCTGAACTTAACAGACGAGAAACTGTATCCACTCGCCGCGCCAGCAATGATGATCATGTGCTTTGCTGTGGTGATCCGCATGCTGAACATGGTGATCATCAATGGCATTATTCGCGCTGGTGGCGATAATGCGTTCTGCCTGCGTATGGATTTCATCGCGATGTGGATGGTGGGCATTCCAGTATGTGTTTACGGCGCGTTTGTCGCTGGATGGGATTTCAAATACATCTATGGTTTGATGTTGGTAGAAGAAGTGGTGAAACTGGCAATTTGTTCTCATCGTTACCTAAGCCGACGCTGGATCAACAACCTGACGGTGACCTACGAACAACCTCAAGTAGCGTAATCTCTTACGTTCAAGGTTCTAGTTTTAGGTATCGAATATAAACACAAAAAGGTCTGAGAAATCAGACCTTTCTTGTTTCTGAACCGTTTTGTACGGCAAACAATACGTTACTTCTTGTTCATTCGGATATGGCGGTTCGACACATTCGGCAGCGGCTTCTCGGGCACTTTTCGTTTTTCATGTATCAAATGCCTGATCGCTAAAATCGGATGCTTGAGTAACATTCTTGGCCCGGCATAACGCATCACTAAACGCATCTGCTCTTTAGGGTCGGGCTTATAGCAATGAATCGGACACTTATTGCAGGTCGGTTTTGCTTCGCCATAAGGGCAGCGATCAAGTCGTGTTTCGGCATAGCGCAACAATTGCTCACACTCTTCACATAACGCGCCATTCGGACACACTGCACCGTGGTGATCTTTACAGTAGATGTGCACCATCGCAATAACGGTTTTGTACTCCGTCGCGAGTTCACCTTGTAGAATATTGTTATGTTGGAACATGATTAACTACCCAGAGAGAGACTGTACAGATTGAGATTAACGCTTTCACTTATCACGTCTTCAACCCGCTCGAACGCAAAACCCAGTTTAGTCAGTAGTGCGATGCTTCGAATGTTATCAGAGGTAGTGATGGCAACTAAATGATCGATGTCAGCATTCTGCTTAGCTTGTTCGATTATTGCTTTTGCCGCTTCATGAGCAAACCCTTGCCCATACACTTCAGGAACAAAGCCATAGCCAATATCATGCGAGTCTAAGCTATCTCTTTTAATTAATCCGCAAATACCAATTGGGGTTAAGGAATCCTTTATTTCGACCATCAATAGGCAAACACCCTTCTCTTCATGCATCTTAAGAATGTTGTTTTCGATGTACTCGACAGCCTTTTCAGTGTCGCTGATTTCCTTATCACCAATGTAACGCAGGAAATCTTCTGAGCTGTATAATCGTTGAATAAACGCCGCATCTTGAGGTGTGATCATTCTTAATCGTAAGCGTTCGGTCTCGACTGCATGCATAGTGATATTTTCCTTGCTGAATACCATGTAAATATTGAGTTCTAGAGCTAAAATGATTATCCTCCACCGCCTAAACTAAATACAAGGCTATGCAGCAATGAACCGTAAGAAAAAAATCAATCAAATTCTAAAAAAGAAGCAGAAACAGGCGAATTCTAAACTGCATAGTAGCAACAAGCCTCGCTACATTTCTAAAGCTGACCGTGCAAAAATGGAAGCTGAAGAACAGGCTAAAGCAGCTCAAGAGCAGGCTGAAGGCACAGTCGAAACAACTGTTGAAGCTGAAGAGACAAAAACTGCAGAGTAAGTTTATACTCGCAGCCCTTGTCTAGCTCAATACACAGAGCAGATGAACAAAAACAAAAAAAGCAGCCTCTATTTGGGCTGCTTTTTTGATCGAGCGGTTTATTAGCTCGCTTATTTTAGCCACCTAACCTTTGAAAGGTTGCACTTCCCAACGAGCAAACGGTGCTTTTGCGTTGATTCCTGCTCTACCCCAACGATCAACAGAATCCACAACCAAGATACGCTCATTCGGTACCAATGATTTAATCAAGTTGCTTGGCTTTTTCGCTGTAACTAACCATAGAGCATCGTCTTCTGAAAACATCGCTTTGAGTTTGGTTTTGTCTTGTTCTGTCCATTCAAGTTCAGCTTTGAACATACGTTCTTCAACAAACAGTTGAGTACCTGAAGCGAAATCTTCCAAGCTTTCTGAAAGCAACAATACAGAGTCTACGTCGTTATCCAGTAAGACTGCTTGTTGCTTGTTAATCAGTTCACGCACATCAAGCATTACACGCTGTAGGTTGCTATCAATGGTCTCAGCTTGCGCCGGCCACAATAACTTAAAGTCATCAGCAACAATCGCCGCCATACGAATCAAGTTGGTTGGGTTTAACCATGCGTATTTAGACACATCGCCATTTGATAACGTCAGCGCGGCAACACCTTGTGCTCGTGGTGTAATGGCTTGAGCGGCATCAACCTCAACCAAACGGATATTGCCTTGTCTTGCGTAAACAAATGTAGGATCAGCTTGCCAGATGGATGACAACGTGACTGCTACCGTCGCCTTTTCGCCGGATTGAAACACTTTACTTGCCCCCTTGGTACCAAACCAATTCGGCAGACGATCAATACCATAGCGCTTTGGTGGCAGGTACTCCGTCGTGATGTCAGTGCCTTTAGTTAGCTCTGTCGCTAGTGCATAGGTTACAGGTGTACTCGTTAGAATATCTTCCGCATTCACGTTCAGTGACATCACAGAGCCAGCCATTAACACACTACCAAGCACACCTACTTGAGCCGCTGTTTTTACTGAACTAGCGATACGTTTTACTGAGCTAGTGATACGATTCATTAAACAAGTCATGATTACGCCTTTCTTACAATTCGGTATAACGTTGCTGCTAGGAAAAACGTTGCAGAAACGATGATGATTGAAGCACCTGACGGTACTGGCAATTTAAGTTCCATTGGTAATACCGTACCAACCAAACAAGCAATGGTCGCAAGCAGAGCTGATAACAGCACAAAGCTACCCATGCGTTTAGTTAGTAGTCGAGCCGTCGCACCTGGAATCAATAACAAAGCGCCTACCAAAACTGCACCCACGATCTTCACGGCAGCAATCGTGACTAACGTAATCATCATGACAAACAGGTAGTCGTAGAAACTGGTGTTGTAACCGCGAACCTTCGCAATATCAGGACTGATGCAGGTAAGCAGGATACGGTTGAATGTCGGTATCAAAAGCAAAATGATGATCGCGCAACTGCCTGCGAGAATCGCTAAGTCTTGGTCCGTTACCGTAAGGATCGAACCAAACAGTACGTTCTCAAGCATGTGAATATTGATCTTACGAGCCACGTACATCAGTAACGCTGCACCCACTGCCAATGCCAGCGCAAGGAACA
The DNA here is from genome assembly GCF_041504345.1 of Vibrio sp. BS-M-Sm-2. Taxonomy (NCBI): domain Bacteria; kingdom Pseudomonadati; phylum Pseudomonadota; class Gammaproteobacteria; order Vibrionales; family Vibrionaceae; genus Vibrio; species Vibrio sp. BS-M-Sm-2. Next base: position 1,396,590 of record NZ_CP167895.1, on the reverse strand, counting down.
CACCAACCAAGGTATCGTATGGAACGTTGGTTCTATTTCTTACAAAATGAAGAAGCAGAGCGAAGATCATACAGAAGCTAAACAGACCAATGATTGGGTTTTCTGGTGGCTCACCAAGCAAAACACCAATTGCAATACCAGTTAACGCGGCGTGACCAACGGCTTCTGAGAAGAAAGCCAGACGCTTGGCAATCACCAAAGTACCCAGACCACCTAATAGAGGACCAAGTAGTAACGCTGCAACCAAAGCGTTTACCATGAAGGCATACATGAAGCTTTCTGATAACAGACCCGCTTCAACACCACTAATGGCAAGTTGTCGTAACCAATCCATTACGCAACCTCCTTCGATTCAGAAATTGCAGCGCCACTGCTGTAATGCTGGAACAGACGCTCAATCTTAGTTGGATGCAGAACTTGCTCATGCGGGCCACTATCCACTAAGAATCGGTTAACGACATGTACGTTCGCTTCAAGTCGACGAACTGCCGTGACATCGTGGTGTACCGCAAGAATCGTACGACCTTCATTAACACATTCACGAATCAGCGATTCCAGATAACGCACGCCCTGTTCGTCCATACCGGTCGTAGGTTCATCCAACACCAATAGACTTGGGTTATCCAATAACGCTTGAGCAAACAACACGCGTTGCTGCTCACCACCCGATAACTGTCCCATGCGGCGGTCGCTGCGTGTCGCTATGCCAACGCGGTCTAACTGGGCAAGAGCAAGATCCAATTGCTTAGATTTACGGCGCCAAAACAATGGGATTCGCGTTTGATTAAGCAATACGAAGTCCATTACCGTCAAAGGTAAGCTCGATTCGAAAGTCGCTTTTTGGGGAACGTAACCAATACTGGGCTTTTCTGGCCAGTGGATATTGATTTGACCAGAGAAAGGCGTAAGTCCAAGTACAGATCGCAACAAAGAAGTTTTGCCGCCACCGTTTGGTCCCATAATCACATGACACTCACCCGCTTTAAGTTCTAGTGAGATATCATCAAGAATCTCGTTGTTATCGTATTGCAGGCCGAGTTTATTAATTGAGATTGATGGACCTAGCATTATGCGTTCCCGCTTTTAACTTGGTTCGCCGCCGCAAATTTCATTGCTTCGATTAACGTTTCTAGGTTTTTCTTCATCTCAACTTCCACTTTATCGTCTTCATATTCGCCGTGCGTCATGTGAGAAAAACGGTAAAGCTGAACGCCTGTTTCAGCTTCAATGGTGTCAACAAAACGGTTTGGCATATTTAGCTCGTAGAACAGAACATCAATACCCGATGCGCGGATCTTTTCGATCGTCTCTTGCAGTTGACTAGCACTTGGCTCAACACCGTGTGCAGGTTCAATCACCGCCGCCACATCCACACCAAACTCTTGGAGGATGTAGCCATACGCATTGTGTGTTGTCGCTACTTTCATGCCAGATGTGTCTAGCTCACCTAATGACAACATCGCATCACGCTTCATAAAACGAAATTGCTTGGCGTATTTGCGCGCGTTCTTGCGATAGAACGCAGCATTGTCTGGGTCGAGCTTAGAAACTTCACTTGCGATGGTGTAAACCTTTTGAATCGTGGTCGATAGGCCAACAAAAGTATGCGGGTTCACGGCACCTTGACCAACAGACTGGCCTAATGCGGGAAGTAGAGGCACTTCTTTGTTTGCTTCGATCACCACTAAATCATCACGTTGCGCGGCTGAAATCACTTTAAGCGCGAAGTCGTCGTGACCAATGCCGTTTACTACGATTGCGTCCATCTGGCTCAATCGTTTCAGGTCGTTCGGTTGTGGCAGGTAGTTATGTGGGTTGAAACCAGCGTCAACTAAAGGAAGAATGTTCACTTTGTCGCCTACTACGGCTTTCACATAGCTGTAGTAAGGTTGAAGCGTGATACCAATCGTCAGCTTGTCGCTGTCGACCTTGTATTCTTTTGCTAATGCATTAGGTGCCATGAACACCGCTAGTAACGACATGAACAGAGTCATAATTCGCATAGTAAATCTCTTATTATTTGTGAGCATTTTGTATTTCGAGAATCTCGAGTTAATGAGAAGAAGCATGATGCAGTTCAATTTCTGATTCATTCACAACCATTTTCCAGCCGGTAGACTCAAGCATTTGTTGGTCAAAAGTATCAGGCTGTTTCGCTACACCATCGAAGAAGATCCAGATTTCTGGAGAAACGCTGTTCGCGTTTAAAATAAAAGAATCTGCAAAACCATGATCAGTTGGTGTAGGTTGTCCACTTGGTGTCGCATATTCACTTGGAGTAGAGAAATAATAACCACGCTCGTCCAATAACCAAGTATGAGAACCTTTGCGCTTCCAGCTTTGGTCTTCTACAAATGGCGCAACCCATTCATCTTTAAGTGATCCGACACTCGGCCATTCGCCGTCTGAGTCAATACGCAGGTCACGAATCTCTTCATGAGCCAAACGCAGCTCTGATAACATCGCCAAGTTTTCTTGTTCAACATCAGTCACCAAAATTTGATGATCAAGCACTGCTTTAACGTGGGATTCTGCCTGATGAAATGGGATAGCGACCGTGGCAAAGCTCAGGATGAATACAATGCTCAGCCCTACCCATTTGCCTTCTCTGCCACCCGTGTCTGCACGTACACCTTCAATCATCATTTCTCACTGATCTCAACAACGTCCACTTCAACAGGAAACTCGTGGCCTGAATCAAACACAAGATAGAACTCAGTGTCTGGGTTTGGAAACTCAACGATAGAGCGCTTATCCGTCATCTCTTTCGCAATCAAGTTGTCTTCGTAGTCGTACATCTCAACCGCGTAATCAATCGCTTTACTACCGTCTGAATAACCCGCTTCACAGGCCACGGTTTTGCCTTCAAACCAGCAACTCATCAATGGAAAGTGTGCTTGTGCAGGTAATGCAGCGAAACCAAGTCCCAGTGCTAAGCAAGGAGTCATTAATGCGTTAAGTTTTGTTTTTATTGTCATGGTTCGTACCCTAGCCACAGTGCAAATTCTCAGTAATAAACTGAGCGATAAAGGGCTCAAATGAGCCCTTAAGTTTTTGGTTGCTTAATCAGGAACCTAGCCCCCGATAGCACAGATTATTGAAGCAGTGTTTCGAACGTTAGGTGAACGTTCGCGCTTGCTTTGTCTGCCAGTGGGTTGTCAATCAACTCACCTTTGTAGTTCGCTTTCATTACGTAACGACCCGCTACGTCTGGAGTAAAGGTGATCTCGCCGTTCTCATCGCTCACCACGTCAATCTGCTCTTGGTGGTTGCGGTAAAGCGTACCTTCACGAGTGATTTCCGCCTTCACGCCTTTCTGAACATCACCGTTGTAGAAGAACTGGAATGTCACTGGTTCGCCTTCAACGATGTCTGATGGGTGTGTCACAGGCTTCATTTCAAGAAGCTTGCCTTCAATTTTAAAGACTGAATCTGTTGGCTTACCTACCGTGATGTAGCTTTCTGCGCGGGTGAAGCTGATTTGTGTTACCACGTCACGTGATTTTTCAGGAAGCACAGAGCCACGCTCCGCTTTGTTTGCCTTCATCCATTTCACCGTGTCACGGCGGCCTGCTTTGTATTGTGTGTAGTAAGACGGTTCATTGTTGATCGCAACTTTGTGCGTACCTTCTTCTTCAAAATAGAAGTCGAAGATAGAGCGGCGCTTACCACGAATAACAAAGTTAGGACGCTCGCTGCGACCGTCTGGCATGATGACATGAGCATTTTCGCTACCAGCAGGCTTATCAAACACAAACGTACCGTGAGACGCAGTTACGTCGAACGTTAGCCAATCACCACCTTCTTTAGATACAGTGAAGTGAGATGGCAGGATCCAACGCGGGTGAGCTTGCGCTGTTGTCGTTGCTGCTAAGCCAAATGCCATAACACCCGCTAGTGCAAGTGCCTTAATTTTTATCTGTTTCATCATGTTCAATTCCATTATTTATAATTGTTAGCCGTGTCGCTCTATCTGAGCCTACGATGACGACTGTCTATTCTGTTCAGTTTGCTTTTGCGATTTCGCACTTACTATCTAGCGATATAGTTCAGAGTGATTTCACCCGTCTCTTCCGTTGCCTTTAGCTCATATGAAGCATTTGTATCCGTTAGTGATACTTTTTGACGAAGGTAATTACGGCCACCGTGTTCGCGAACAACTTCGATATGAACCGTGTACTCGCCTTGTTCTAGCGTTTCACCGCTGTCGCTCTTGCCATCCCAAACGAAACGGTACTGACCAGCAGGGCGTGTTGCAGACGTCACAGCGTCAACCAGTTCACGATCGTAACGGCCAACCTTTCTCCACCAGCTACGCAAATCCTTAAGCCATTCGTCTTTACCGACCCAAAGCTCGATGGTTTTCACTGACTTTCGTTCGCTGTTCTCTACCCACACCGCCACATAAGGACGCGCGTACATAGAGGTATCGATCTTTGGTAGCTTAAAGTTCACATCAAGTTTTGCCGTATCAGGGATCGCTTGTGCCATAACTAGGCTTGGCAAAAGAGATAAAGCAAGAAGTGCCTTACTCCAGTTCATTTTTTTCATGTTTAACAACCTTTTAAATCCGTTTAACCTTAAGTTCGTTCTTCAATCCGATTCATCAATCGAATCAAGTGTTAAGGCACGGCGACAAAATAGATAACAAGTGAGATTGCAGACCCAAACACCGTCCACTTGATGGAGGTATTGAGTGTCTTTTTCTTAGGTAGCAGTAAGCACACGCCAGTCAGCACAAAGAAGATCATCAGTAGCGCGGTGATATCGATAAACCATTTCCATACTTCTCCGCTGTTACGACCTTTGTGTAGATCGTTCAACAATGCGATAACGCCGTAATTAGTGGTTTCGACTTCTACAAATTCAGACGCAACGTCAACAAACACGGAAGCGTTGTAGCCTGGTCCTTTGAAGTCCATAGACACTTCACCGATGAGCAACTCACCGTCTTCAATCTCTGCGTAGATGTCCAAACCTGAAGGAACGCCGGAGAGGTTAGCTTCTTCAAACAGAAACGTTTCAAATGCTGTCTCGTCAGCTTTTAAACGGCCGTCTTGGATTGTAAATAAACTCGTAGGAAGCGTTAGCGTAGAGCGTTGAATATTGGGTTGGCTTGATTCAAATAACTCAGGTCGGTTCAGGGTGATACCTGTCACTGAGAAAAAAAGAACCACGAACAGAAGTGCCATAGAAATATAAACATGAAGTCGACGAGCCCATGACTGAACCGCCCTACTTTTTAACGACATACAAACCAATACCTATAAATTTTATGGCGACAATTTAGTTGATAATCATTCGTATTGGCATTCAATTTACATTGTTTACGTTTGCCGAGCGGCGTAAGGAAATTTACATAACATTACATCGGAAGTAATCGAACTGTATGCATATTCTTGCTAACGTGTACTAGAGGGACTTGATTCGTTCTATTAGAGGTAATCGATAACAGGGTCAAAGCTCAAAAAAACCTCAATCTCAACATCCTTGACTGAGATGGGTTTAAGGTAAAAGTTGTGGCTTTAAGGATAGAAAGTTGGGACTATTTGACCACTGGTTTGAGATAGCTAATTAAGCTTAAAAGGATTTGAAATGCGTATTATTGTTTTGGCTTTTGCTGCGCTAGCAACGGCGTGTACCAGTCAAGTAGCCAGCACGGAAGAACATATTCAACAATACATCGGTTCAGACATAACCGATGTACAAGAACGTTATCTCACCGAACGCTCACGCCCTATCAGTTTTTGGGCGTCTCGCAACTATGCTTGGATTGAGACGAAGAAGCCGTTAGACAATGGTTATACAGTACACGCATTCAAAAATCCTTATCGTGACTGCACCATTAATTGGGTCGCTGATACCAGTGGCGTAATTCAGAGTGCGACGTCCAGCGGCACGATGTGCGAGCCTTAATTGACGCACTGGAACGATAAAGATCAAACAGCTTTAATCGCCAAAAATTAAAAAGGGTGTCATTTGAACCATCAAATGACACCCTTTTCTCTTTGTTACTTTCTCTTGTCTTCTGTTGTGCTATTAGCAGTTAAACGTTGCCGTTATCACTCACTGTTCTTAGCTGAGTCAGATATTTAATCCAACCTTTTGCTTCAGAAGAAGGCTCAATGTTGTTCGCACGTTTCGCTTGAGCAAGAGCATTATCAAGATTCTTTAGCTTGTACCATGAACGTACTTTCGCTAAAGCAACATCAGCTTGCTTGTTCTTGTCTTTCACTTTATCCAAAACAACCAGAGCACGATCGTAGTAACCTTGCTGAACCAGTAATTGAGCCACGTTCCAATGATATTGCGTGTCTTTTTTAGACGCTAACGTCCACACTTCAATCGCATTGTCCCACTCTTTCGCTAACTGCCAGTAGGTTGCTTGCTCAGCCAGAAGTTGAACATCGCTGTTCGCATCGTCTAACTTACTAATTTCTTGCGCTGCGCGCTCTGGAATACCACGTTTAGCATAAAGCTGAGCCAGTAGTCGGCGGTCTGAGTTTTTCAGCTCAACACCTTGTAGATCCGCCAACGCTAACGTGTTCAATGCATCGCGGTTACGTTCTAGTCTTAACTGAATGCCCACAAGTTGACGCCACCAGTTGTCTTTTTCTGGCTGAAGTTCAATCAGGCTTTCCAGTGTTGGAATAGATTGCTTCCACTGCTTTAACTGTAGTTGCGCACCCAGTTTTAGAGACAGAGGCGACAGTTCTGATTTTGCATTGAACTTATCACGATTACCAATCGCTACTAGTACTTTTGACCAGTTTTCGATTTGGTATTCCGCTTGTGCAATTCGCATCCAAAGCACTTCTTTCTTTTCTGCCTCTGGTGCTGTTTTTACTAACTCGTAGTAATGTGGAAGCGCGTTTTTGAACTGCTGATCGTTTAATAACAGATCCGCAAGCATACGCTTCGTTATCCAAGCTTGTTCATCCACCAGCAAATTAGTGTCTACGGCATAAGTAAGCTGCTTAATTGCCTTATCCGTTTTGCCATCTTGCCAGTAAAACACACCCAGCATACGAGCTACGTACGCTTTGTCGTAGCCCTTAGAAAGCTCTAAACCTGCAAGTACGTCAATGGCCTGTTTAACCTGTTCATCTTGAGCAAGCTTATGCGCCTTTTGAACACGAATAGCAGTATATTGGGTTAGCTCTTGTGCCTGTGTTGTAAGGGGCATTAACAACAAGCCCACTAATATCCATATCTGTTTCATCATTTTGCCAACTTAAACTCTAGTTTCACGGTTTGACCAACCTGAGCTATCGCTTTTCCATCGACGACTTTCGGTTGATATTTCCATTTTTTAAGTGCTCTCATCGCTTCACGTTCAAACATACGACGTGGGTTTGCGTCAGTGACTTGAATATCAATTGGGCGCCCCGTTTCATCGATGGTAAAAGACATAATCACATGGCCTTCAGCTCCACGCTTAAGCGCTTTCGCTGGGTAACGAGGCTCCACTCGGTACAAAGGCATTGCTTGTTGGTTTGACCCAAAATCAGAGAATGTCGGTGCGTTAATCGCTAGGCCATCAATGGATGTATTCAAATCCAATGAAGGCAGAGAAGACATCGAATTCAGAGGCGTAACTTCAGCTTGTGACTGAGATGTTTGCGCTTCCGGTGGCGGCTCTGGCATTTCTGGTTTTTCAGGGACTGCACGTTGCTTTCTTTGGACTTCTTGTTCTTGTTCCACCATCACCATGTTGAAACTTAACGTCTCACTGTTGTCTGGTGAACGTTGGTGGCCATTATCGACCATCCAAGCCATAAAAGAAAACAGAGCTAAGCCCAATGCGCCCGCTAGCGGTAAAGCAAGAAATAGGCGAATCATTTATGAAGATCCTCCAAGATCATCGCTTTTCAGCAGCAAGCGCAATGTTTTTAACACCCGCACCTTTCGCGGCGTCCATCACTTTAACAACCGTACCGTTGTAAGCGTGCTCATCCGCTTGAATAACCAAAGAAGCATCAGGTTGTTCTAGCAACAAGTGTTCTAATGTTGCTTGGACACGTTCAACATCAACAACACGTTTATCGATGAAGATGTCATTCGCAGAAGTAATCGCAACAAAAATGCCCGCATCCTTTTGGCTTACTACGTTAGACGCTTGTGGGCGATTGACTTCAACCCCTGATTCACGAACAAATGAACTGGTCACAATAAAGAAAATAAGCATGATAAATACAATATCAAGCATCGAAGTAAGGTCTATTTGAGCCTCTTCGTTTTTTGAATGACGTCGACCGAGTCTCATCGTTGACTCCTTAAAGATTTTTCTAATTTCAATTCTAAGCGGTTACACACTTTCGCCAAACGAGCGTGAACAAACATGCCCGCTAATGCTGCAACCATACCCGCCATGGTTGGCAGTGTTGCCAACGAGATACCTGAAGCCATCAATTTAGGGTCACTGCTACCTTGTGTCGCCATGACATCAAAAACAGAGATCATACCGGTAACGGTACCTAGCAAACCCAACATCGGACAAATAGCGACTAACAGCTTAATAAAGTTCAAGTTTTGGTTAAGTAAGATACTCGCTTGCCCTAACCAACCTTCACGAATGGCCTTAGCATGCCAAGAAGAGTGATCTTCTCTTTCATGCCACTTAGTAATCCAAGCTTGGCGCTGCTTTGGAAAGTAGAACGCAAGATAAAGCATACGTTCTACTACAAGCACCCAGTAAACTAGGACAACAGCTGCTAGCCACCACAGGACGAAACCGCCCTGCTCCATAAAGCTTGATAAAGACAGCAGCCAGTCACTCGTTAACCAACTCGCTGGTAATAGAGAACCCGACAGAATATCCATTACGCAGCAGTCCCAACTGGTGAAACGACAACTTTTGATTCATCCGTCTTTTCTGCCTGCTCAGCAACGAGGCCAATACCTTGTTTCTCAAGAATATTGCGAATGTTTTCAGCCTGAGTGCTAAGAATGTTATGCGCTAATAGAAGGGGCATTGCAGCAACAAGACCAAGTACGGTTGTTACAAGTGCCATCGAAATACCACCCGCCATCACTTTAGGGTCGCCATTACCAAACTGTGTGATCACTTGGAATGTTTCGATCATACCCGTTACTGTACCTAGAAGGCCCAACATTGGTGCTAGTGCTGCCAATAGTTTAAGCATTGATAGGCCTTTCTCTAAATGAGTCTGCTCATCAACAATCGCTTCTAAAAGTCGCAACTCTAACGCTTCTACCGTTTGGTTTTGCTCTTTGTTGTAAACTGCAAGAACGCGACCAAGAGGGTTGTCGCCCGCTTGTTCAGGGTTCTTCAGTTGTGCGCGAATTTTCTGACGAGCGATAGCTAAAGAAATACCACGAACCAATGCGATGATTAAGCCAATTGCAAGCAAGCCAAGAATCACTTTACCAACAACACCACCCGCTTGAAGGCGATCTGTGAGGCTTGGTGTTAGCGCTAGTTGCTCTAGCATGAACCCACGAGAAGGATCGACAACCACGTTAGACACGTCGCCATTAGCTAATGTAGATAGCGATGCTAAAGTTGGACCATTCGATGGTTGTTTCAGATACGCAATCGCATCTTCACGCTGAGTGTTCCAGCTAACATAGCCTTGGTCTGTTACTAAGCCGATTGAACCTAAGCGATAAGCGTCGACAGTTTGTGTATTGCCTTCACCATTGATGAATGCAATTTGAGATTTGCTAAGCTCAGAGCTCGCTTGGATCTGTTCAACCATACTCATCCACAAACCGGTCAGCTGTGGCATTGAAGGCAGTGATTTAGCATCAATGATTTGATCAACAGTTGCAGTGTGTTCAGCGCGATCAACACTGTTCACGGTTGAGCTAAGTTCTGCGCCGAGTTCTTTTGCGTTTTGACGAACGACACCGAACAGCTCGCCTAAGCTACCGGTTTCTAAACGCAGCTTCTCTTCTAAGCGAGCAAGCTTGTTTTCGTTATCACTGAAGGTTTGAGTCAGAACATCTGTCGCACCTTGGATAGAGGTACGTTTCGCTTCAAGCTGCGCTTTGATCGCTTTCAGTTCTTGTTCTGTCTTTTTGAAATCAGCTTCACGCACCACGTTGTGAGAAGCTTGAGTTCGGCTTTCTGATTTTGCTTTATTAACAAGCTGAGCTGTCGTGTCTGATGCAGAGAAAGCAGAAAATGAAATGGACGTAATGCAAAGCAATGCTGCTAATGGTTTTAAGTTCATTACTTAACCTCCGCAACAGTTAAAGAAACAGGTAAAGTAATTAGGCTTGGTGCCGCTTGTTGGCTAGCAATATCGTACGCTTTATCTAGTTCAGACTTCATTGAAGAATCTAACTCTTGCCATTGACCTTTTGTTTGATCCCAAGACCAATATTGGCTGCCATTTAGGTTGCGAGCAACTAAAGAGATACGACCTAGGTGCAACACGTCAGCTTCAATCGTTCTGTCGCTGCTCAATACTACTCGACCTTGATAAGCACCTAGCTTGATGCCGTAGTCCATCTCAATTTGGTATGCCTCTAAAATACGGCGGTATTTCTCAGCATCACTCACATCAGCACGAGTCATCATTGCTTGCAGCTTTTCTACTCTTTCTAGACGCTGTTCTTTCTTGATTGGCACATCTTGCTCAACTAACTGTTGAAGGCCATCAATCATCTGGTACATCAAAGGCACAACACCTTGACGTGTGTATTTGATTTCGTCGATCTGCCCTTCAATGCTTTGAGCTTCTTGATTTTGGCTGTAAACCAAGGCGGCAAGGTGATCGTGATAGATTTCTAGGTTTTTGACTTCTTCTTGCAGGCGCTCAATCTCAGCTTGCAGCATTAAAGTTGCTTGTGAGCTTTTATCAATAACCTTTTGGCTCGAAGCCGACGCGTTATTGGTTTTATTTTGAATTGATTGAGCTTGTTCTAAGCTATTTGCCATAGAAGACGTTGCGGCCAAACTGATGGCAAGCGCTAGGCTAGTTTTTAAAAGATTCATAATTGTAGTCATTTACTATAAGAAGAAGGTCAAATGAGTTTTATTGATAAGCGGTCTCATTATCATTAAAAACCACTCACATAGCTAGGGATATTTTAAGAAATAGCAGAATCACGAAAGGGGAAAGTCGAAACCTTCCCCTCTATATTTAAGCTAACAATAGTACCCTACTAACAAATTAGTATTTTACCTGTAAAGTCGCCATGTAGTTGCGGCCTTCGCCGATTACTACGTCTTCTGCAAATTGGTGTTTTGAAGAAGTTGAACCACCACCCGCTAGGTATTCTTTGTCAAATACGTTCTCTACTGTTAGACGAGCAACGAAGTCTAGAGAGTCGTCGTACTTAAGAGTGTATGCTGCACCCATATCGACACGAGCATAGCCATCTTTCTTGAACGTGTTCGCACTATCACCGTAACGAGAACCCTCGTAGATAAGGCCTAGGTTAACATCAACTTCGTTTGTCGCTGCGTAAGTAGACCAAACGCTTGCTGCAAACTCAGGTACGTCAACTGGACGGTTACCTTCATACGTTTCATGGTTCGTGATTTCTGCATCTAAGTACATTGCTGAGCCAGACATAGAGAATTTTTCAGAGATAAAACCTTGCGCGGCTAACTCAGCACCACGGTGAACTTGTTCGCCACCTTGTGTCTTCGTCCAATCGCCTGATGAAGTGTCTTCTACATCCATTGAGATGTTTTCTTGGGTAATATCAAATACCGCACCAGAAACGAATAGACGTTCGTCCATCAGTTCCCACTTAGTACCGACTTCATAAGAAACACCCGTCGCGGCATCAAGAAGTTCACCATCGTTCGTGTAATTGCGGCTACCGCTAGAGACAACGCCTTGTGGTTCAAAGCTTTCAGAGTAAGAAGCGTAAATGCTACCGTTTGATGCTGGGTGGTAAATCACGCCAAGCTTAGGTGCTACGTTTTCTTCTGCAACGCCATCACTTACTTTACGGTCGAAACGAGCGCCCGCAAGAACTTGCCATTCGTCATTGATAGTAATCAGATCTTGAATGTAGAAACCCCAAGTATCGTAAGTGCTCATCTTACCTAGCGATGTTGGACCCACTGACGGTGCTGGTACCGTTGCATCTGGTGCGTATTCACCGCTGCTGAAGCGATCCATACCACGATAATAGCTGTAGCCTAACCAGTTAGCGCCGAATAATAGTTGGTGCTCTGTGCCAGCAAGATCAGCGGTTGTTGTTAGATCGACATAAGCTGTTCTGAAACGCCATTTGTCGTGACGGTAGTTGCCGCCTTGAGTCACGGTGCCTGTACCGTCAGGATTCATGTTTGAAAAGCTTGGGTAGCTTTCCATATCGATACGTTCGAAATCTTGGTAGTTGAAACCTGTTTTTAAAGACCATGTGTCAGTCAGGTTAGCAGCAATATCAAAGCCTACGTTCTCAACATCGTTTTCAATCTGTGACCACTGCGCATCCCAGATGTGCTTGTCGCTACCCACGCGGTTGCCATCTAGTGTGTATAGTGCACCAGAATCTACGCTACCTTCGTCATTGGTCTTGTCGTAGTGAACAGAAACCATTACGTCTTCAGTTACATCGTAATCAACGAATACACCGCCAACAAAACGCTCAGTCTGTGGTTCGGTACCGTCACCGTATGTTCTCCAAGATCCGTAGCTTTCTTTAGACACAATTGCGCGACCACGTAAAGTTTCCGCGTCGTTCAATGCGCCACTTACATCAACAGTCGTACGAGAGTGATCATTCGAGCCAATGTCTTGGCTTAAGCTTACTTGCGTGTCGTAAGTAGGTTTCTTACTGACCATGTTGATCAAACCACCAGGTGCAGAAATACCGTAAAGAAGACCAGAAGGTCCTTTAAGTACTTCAACACGTTCTAGAAGTTCGATTGGTTGACGGTAGTGTGACCAATGTTGCTGGCCATTTTTAAGGAAGCCCGAAGAGCTTTCTACCGAAAAACCACGTAATGAGAAACGCTCACGGTTACGGCTTGTACCACCCGCACTTACACTTGCGTCATTCTTAAGAACGTCACCTAACGTCGTTGCACGCTGTTCATCGATGATTTGCTCATCGATTACTGAAACTTGTCCCGGAGTCTCTAATTGAGTCGCCTCCATGCGCATTGCTGTTGTGTTCGTGTCGGCTTTGTAACCGTAGTCACGACCTTCAACAACCATATGCTCGTCTGTTTTTACTGTTTCTGCCAATACTGCTGGTGAAGCTAATACTGCACCGATCACTAAAGCCAATGGGCTCTTTGAAAACATGTCCTTTACTCCGCTTTTATTCTTTATCCGAACACCTTGTTATTTATTCGATGTGTTCGTTGAACCGTTTCCGGTACCACTGAATTATTTCGGGAGTGAATATAAGTGATAATTATTACCATTTGCATTAAATTTACATTCTTTGCATTCGTAAAGTTTTGTAAAGGCGTATTGATGACTTGTTTTTATGATATTAAGCAAAACCAATTCAATACAGATATTTAGAGAGCATTTACGCTAAAAAATGGTTGTCACTATCCAGTTTTTTTGAAACGGCGTTATTGGCCGGGTCAATTTAAGACGCGAAGATCAATAAGAAATTCATCTCTTCTTATTTACTACCTTTGAAATGACAACTTTATGTATAAAACCCTCGATAGATGTAAAATTATGGTGAATTATATTGTTCAATTTTGTTTAATTGACACAAATATCAGTGATTATGATCACATCTATAATTTCAAACTCATTTTTTGTTTTTCGATTTTAACAACCGACTGCTAATCTCCTGCTCACTTTGAAAAGGTATCAAAGTTATAAATAATAAGGAGTGTTCTAAATGAATACCAAGAAACCTATGTCTCTGACCGGTCGAGTAATCCTCGGTATGGTCGTAGGTATATTAACGGGATTTGCCATTCAATCCCTTTTTGCAGACAGCGGATTTGTTAATAACTACATCGTTAACGGATTCTTTGAAGTAGGCGGGCAAATCTTTGTCGCCAGTTTAAAAATGCTTGTTGTGCCACTAGTCTTCGTTTCACTGGTGTGCGGTACAAGTTCTCTTAAAGACTTATCAACTCTTGGCCGTATGGGTGGCAAAACGCTTGCACTTTATATCGGTACTACAGCCGTTGCTATCACTCTAGCACTCACTATCGGTAACCTGTTCCAACCTGGAGCTGGTGCGGATCTTACTGCTGCGAGCTCTTTCAAATCAGCAGATGCCCCTTCTTTGGGCCAAGTAATCATCGACATGTTCCCAACCAACCCTATTCAGGCGATGGCTGAGGGCAAAACGTTACAAGTTATCGTATTTGCAGTGTTGTTTGGTATCGCAATCAGTGCAGCGGGCAAACCCGGTGAACGTATCGCTGCAGTTTTCTCTGATCTTAACGAAGTGATCATGAAGCTAGTTGCGCTACTAATGAACCTTGCTCCTTACGGCGTATTCTTCTTAATGGCGAAACTGTTTTCTGGCCTTGGCTTGGGTGCGATTTGGAACCTAGCAGAATACTTCTTAGTACTTGCAGGTACCCTACTGTTACACGGTTTGGTTACTTACAGCGCAATGCTTAAAGGATTCACAGGTCTTAGTCCGATTACATTCCTACGTAAGATGGAAGATGCAATCATGTTTGCATTCTCAACAGCATCTTCAAACGCAACGATTCCAGTAACCATGGAAACGGCTAAGAACCGTATGGGCGTAGACAACAAAGTAGCGTCTTTCACAGTACCACTAGGTGCGACTGTGAACATGGATGGTACTGCTATCATGCAAGGTGTTGCGACTGCGTTTATCGCACAAGCTTACAACATCGACCTGACTATGGGCGATTACCTGATGGTTATCCTAACGGCGACACTGGCGTCTGTAGGTACCGCAGGTGTTCCTGGTGTTGGTCTTGTTATGCTAGCGATGGTATTGAACCAAGTTGGTTTACCGCTTGAAGGTATCGCTCTAATCATGGGTGTTGACCGCCTTCTTGATATGATTCGTACCGCTGTAAACATCACAGGTGATAGTGCCGTATCTATCATCGTGGCGAAGTCTGAAGGTGCTCTTGATGAGTCTCGCTTCAACGACCCAGCTGCTGGCGAGAAAGAAGAAGAAGTTAAGCTAGCACGCCAACAGGCATAATCTAGTTTCTCTGACGCTCTTGCCTTCGAGCTAAGGTGTAATTAATGGCTACACCTTAACTCACAAAAAGCGCATAAACAGAAACGCCACTGCAGATGCAGTGGCGTTTTTTATTGGGTATCGTTTTTTGAATTCGTATTCGGTATTAACTATCTCTAGAAAAAGTACTTAAATTAATCGTCGATTGGGAACATAAGATTGACCCTGAGTCCCCCACCTTCTCTATTCTCAGCAGTAACGTGCCCATTCATCACACCCATTGCTTCTTTAACAATCGCAAGCCCAAGACCATAACCACCAGACTGTTTATCACGGGCTGACTCAATTCGTGTAAAGGGATCGAAAATCCCTGCTATTTTGTTATCAGGAATACCATCTCCGTCATCTTCTACAGATATGACGCTGTAACGTTTGTCTATGACCTGTTCATATGTAGTGACGACAACATGCGCACTATCACCAGCGTATTTAATGGCGTTACCCACCAAATTGCCGATAACCCTTAGCAACAGTCGCTCATCAATATTTACCATTGAAGTCGGAGTATCTAAATCTCCGATTAAAGTTTGATTGGTTTTTAAATCACTTTGCATTTGGGCAATCAGCATCGAACAGTAGTGCTCAAGATGCATTAGCGTTAACTTAGAGTCGTAGCGAGACGTTTCTAGTCGGCTGAACTCAAGTATCTCACCCACCAGCTTATTCATCTCTTCTGTCTCATTTTCCATCCGTTCAAGCAATCCTAAGCTTTTCTCATCCACCTTATTGCGTAGTAAGTGTAATGCGAGGTTTTGCCTTGCTAATGGTGTTCTCAGCTCATGTGATACATCACGAATCAGTCGACGCTGCTTTTCTGCCAGAGACTTGATCTCAAATGTCATATGATCAAAATCATGCGCTAGTTCGTTGAACTCGCGCGTCGTGGAGTTTAACTCCGAAACCACACTGACAGTAAAGTCACCTTGAGCAAGTCTGCGGCTAGCCTCCCTCAATCTATCCAGCGGTTGTTGCAAGCTCTTCGCCATAATAATTGAGAACAGCGATAATACGACTAGAGCAATCAAAGCTTTGATCATATAGGAGTATGGAGCAAAGGATTTAGCCGGATGGAACTGGTGCGGTAGTTGAATTACGAGCGTGTTGCCATTATTCAGAGGTAGGCCGAATATAGGCTTACTAACACGATCACTCAGTTGATGATCTAAGCTGCGCAAGTACTTCAATTTGAATTCAAAATGCGGATGCATGTTACGGTGCGTGATCGGTCGATTATCTTCATCGATAACGAACAGATAATACTGTTGAGCATTACCCCAATCCGCGAGTTCATCCATGTCTCCATCTTCGATCAACACATTCGCTTGATAAGCAAGATCCAACATTTCAGCTTTAACGGACTCAGGGACTTTTAGCAGAGCTTTCATCAACGCTCTTTCAGCGACGCCTTGAAGGATCAAGATACTGACTAAGATAACCGTGAGATAGCTAAACAATTGGAAAGTGAGCCCGTCTTTACGTTTAGCAATGAACTCCGGACAGCGTACCAACTTAGCACTCATGCTCCGACAGACTCTAGGTAACTGTAGCCTTTACCACGCACGGTTTTTATATGCTGTTTCGACAAGCCAGCCTGAACCAATTTTCGGCGTATATTGCTAATATGCATATCTAAGTTACGGTCGAAAGGACATAACTCTTTCTTCAGGACATGTATCTGCAGATCAGACTTGGATACAACGATACCATCATTTTTGATCAGATAATCAAGTAGGTCCTTTTCAGTCCCCGTTAGAGGTAAACGGGAGAGTTGTTCACACAAGCCGTGATTAGATGAAGCAAAAGATTGCCTCTGACGCTCGAACCCAACTCGGCGCAAGATCACCTTAATTCGGGTTAAGAGTTCAGGAACATTAAAAGGTTTAGCGATGTACTGGTCGGCTCCAGCTTGATAGCCATCGAGCATTGAGGCATCGTCATTAAGAGCGGTTAGCATAAGAATGGGAGTAGCAAAACGCTGACAAATACGTCTTGCTACTTGAATACCGCTTAGATTTGGAAGCATTACATCGAGTAAAACCAAATCAACAGGGTGAGACTGAATAAACTCTAAAGCCGATTCACCACAATGAACGGTATCAACGTGATACCCCTCATTTTCCAATACTTCACCCAGTAACTCACACAACTGAATATCATCATCAACAACTAAAACGCGAGACATTGCACACACCGATAAATAAGAACTGTTTGCATTCTAATTATCGTTATTATTGATTTCAATTATAAAGTGACTGATTTCCTCTATAGAAGAAAATCTTTTTCGATCGGTACAAATTTTGACGCAGAATCGATAAGATTTTGAGCGGTTAACCCCGGGACACCATACACTTCAACAGGTTTACCAAAACGCTCTTTGATTCGCTCTACAAGAATTTCAAAATCACCATCTCCTGATACTAAAACAATCGTATCAACCGTCTCTGCAAGCTCTATCGCGTCTAACGCAATACCCACATCCCAGTCGCCTTTTGCACTACCATCTCGACGCTGAATAAACGGCTTTAACTTCACATTAAACCCCACACCACGAAGGATGTGATGAAATTGACGCTGCTTTGGGTCTTGGCTTGAGATTGCGTAAGCATTAGCTGCAACAACATTACGCCCTTCCGTGGCAACATACCAAAACTGGTTATAGTCAAAGTTAGAACGGTATTTATCCCGTGTTGTGTAGTAAACGTTCTGAACGTCGACCAAAATTGCTATGTTTTCCATAAATTCATACCTTTAGATTTTCCGTATACCCTATTCTATTCACTTCTAAAATGCGAGTCGCTTTAGACAATAAAAATGAACCTATCCGCTCTCTTTAACGTAAATCTGACTATGCTTATTGTATGCCGGTTGGCTTTACTCGTTGCTCAATAAGACTGAACTTCAGACGAGTCACATTCAAATAACGATAAGGCTTAAAGTTATTTAAGGGAGGCTGGTTATGCTACACCGACAAACACGCGAAATGTGCTTAAGCATCAAGTCAACCCAATCAGTGCTGCCTGTGGATCAACCATTCGGATCTGGCGTTGGTACTGGTTTGCTTAAACTAATTACTATCAGCATTATCTTAATCATGTGTATGGCGACTAACTCAGCCCTCGCCTACCCAGCGTACTCTCACTCCAAAGCACTCCCACACCGAAGCGTCATATATTTCGCGCCAACAGAAGACTCTGTAGTCAAAGAGTTTCTAAACGAAGTGTTGATCAACAACTGCCAATTGGACGAACGTGATGTGGTTATCATGGTGATTGCAGAGAGTGGTTACACCGTACCCACTTGGTTAGAAGAAGAGTTTAACTTGGAGGCAGTAACCAGCGTTTATGAGATCCCTAAAGGGTCACACACCGCGGTATTGATCGGTAAAGACGGAAAAGAGAAGCACAGATGGAATGGTAAGACAGATTGGAACCTAATCACCAACATAATTGACGAAATGCCCATGCGCCAGCAAGAAATGCAGCGACAAGGCAGCCGCTGCAGTATTTAATCTTCAGATTGAAGTAAGACACAGTTTGTTACGCTAAAGCTATTGGTTCTTACCAACACTGTTTGCTAAACTCACGCTATTTAATAAGGCAGCGTTACTTAATAAGAGAAAGCTACTTGTTAAACCAATCAAGTTTTTCATGAAGCTGAGCCACGCTGCCAACAACGATCAAAGCCGGGCTTTTCGCGACACTCGCAAGGTTAGCTAAGTCACTCAATCCACCTCGATACACCTTCTGTTCTTGGCGAGTACCGTTTTCGATAATCGCTACAGGCATGTCTGATCGCATACCATTATCAAGCAAGTTTTTCTGAATATTCGGGCTCTCTTTTAACCCCATGTAAAACACTATCGTGTGGTTGTGCTGCGCAAGAGAGCGCCAATCGATATCTTCGCCATCTTTCTTTAAGTGACCAGTAATGAACTGGACGCTTTGTGCGTGGTCACGGTGCGTTAGAGGGATACCGGCATAAGCAGTTGCCCCAGCTGCTGCAGTAATGCCTGGGATGACTTCAAATCTAACGTCATTCTCAGCCAGAGTTTCACACTCTTCACCACCGCGACCAAAGATAAACGAGTCACCACCTTTTAGGCGTACTACATGCTTATTCTCTTGCGCTTTGGTGACCAATAATTGGTTGATCTGATCTTGCGGTACGCAGTGATGATCAAGCTTTTTGCCTACATAAAGCATTTCCGCTTCAGGGTTAGCCATCGCCAAGATATCTTTTGATACCAAGCGGTCATAAACCAAAACGTCTGCTTGTTGAATCACTCGTGCCGCTTTTAACGTAAGTAAGTCTGGGTCGCCCGGACCTGCACCTACTAATGAAACAAATCCTGTGTTTCCTGTTTTAACATTCGATGGCGATACTTCTGACATGCTTTGCTCCGAAAGTTAGCTTGTTATATTTCAAGCTTAATTCTGTATGACGATTCATCATTGTATGAATCACCAATATCCCTACTTCTTAGACTATCAGTTGTTGCCATAAAACTTCACGATTAATTCTAATCAAGATAGAAGTTTATATAACAAAACAATCTATTACGCTGGAACACGCTGACTTTTGCACCATTAACAAGCTCACAATGCTCATTGATAGTGCGCCCTTGATCAAGTAGAGACTGTTGAGATCAAAAAAGCCCCAAACCAACTGCTTGGGGCTTATCATTTTTCATCATTTGCTCATTAATCTAGAGCAAAAGAATTACTTAGCGCCTAGAGAAGGAGCTGTTCTAGCGTGTGTTAGGAACAAAGGAACACATGTTAGGAACAAACCACCCACGATGTTACCTAGGATTGTTGGGATAAGGTTGAAGTTCAACCATGTCGCGATACCGAAATCAGCGCCAAGAATCATACCCAGTGGGAATAGGAACATGTTTACTACTGTGTGCTCAAATACTAGTGCGAAGAAGATGAAGATTGGGAACCACATCATCGCTACACGGCCAGCAACAGTACGTGCAGTCATGTTACCAATCACACCTAGACATACCATTAGGTTACAGAAGATACCGCGTACGAAACACGTAATCCATCCGTCCATACCCATGTTTTCAAAACCTAGGCTACGCCCTGTAGAAACTGCAATAAACTTTTGCGCAACAGCGTTTGGCTCTAGAGAAAAGTTACCTGTTAGTGAAACGGCAACTAGGAAAGCAACAATCAAAGAACCGATAAGGTTACCAAGACCAACAATACCCCAACAACGAAGGATACGGCCCCAAGTAATGCCTGGGCGGTTGTCAAATTTAGCTAAAGGCGCAAGACCAAATACACCCGTTACTAGGTCATAGCCCATTACACTTAGAATGACAAAACCAACCGGGAACACAAGAGCGCCAACAATACCGATACCTGTTTGCACGATAGTTGTGATAGCAACAACAACCGCAAGAGAAAGGATGATACCGGCCATAGTGCTTCGGATCAGAAGATCACGAGTACTCGTTTTAGTTTTAGCTTCACCTACATCGATCATAGTTTGAACGAATTCTGCCGGTTTAAAATCAGTAGACATAAGGTTGTCCTTAAAAGTTAAATTTAAAAGTTAAAATTGGATAGGAAAAGGCTCTAGTTGCCGAGTTAAGGCAATATCGAAAACTAGAACCCTTGAACTATCAAATCTTACTCATCCAAAGATTAAGCAGAGATTTCTACAGCACCTTTGGTAACACGAGCTTTGTACGCTTTCACGTTGAAGTTCTCGTCTTCCATGCACGCACCTGTTGTCAGGTTAAAGCGTTGCTTCTTAAGCGGGCTTGCCACCCAAAGCTCTTCTTTGTGCTCTACAATCAGACCACGTGATAACACGTTAGACTGGAAGTAAGGGTCGGTGTTGCTAATCGCGAATGCTTCTTCAGCCTTAGTTGGGCGGAAGACTGCTACTTGCTCACCACCAACCAATGCACAAACACCTGTACCTGGGATAATATCTTCGATCTTACAAACTTTGGTAAATGCCATGATGTCGTCTCCCAATTAAACCAGTTCAACGTGAAGGATATCGCCCTTCGCTTCAGGGTGTTTCTCTGTGAATGTCGCTGGACGATGTTGTTCACGGCCATCTTCAACAAACACAACGTTTTCATCACGGTCATCAGCATTGATGAAGTGTGCAAAGCGTTTAAGTTGAACTTCGTCGTTGATTGTATCTGTCCACTCACAAGCAAAGTTATCCACTAGGCCAGCAATGTCAGTTTCAAGTTGGTCATTGATGCCAAGCTTGTTGTCTACAATCACTTCACGTAGGTAATCAACACCACCTTCTAGGTTGTCCATCCATACCGAAGTACGTTGCAGTGGAGCAGCCGTGCGGATGTAGAACATCATGAAACGGTCGATGTATTTGATCAGCGTTTCTTGGTCTAAGTCGCTTGCAAGCAAGTCTGCGTGACGAGGTTTCATACCACCGTTACCACACACATACATGTTCCAGCCCGCGTCAGTCGCGATGATACCTAAATCTTTACCTTGAGCTTCAGCACACTCACGAGTACAACCAGACACACCAAACTTCATCTTATGAGGAGTACGGATGCCTTTGTAACGGTTCTCGATCATCACGCCTAGGCCAACTGAATCTTGAACGCCGTAACGACACCAAGTAGAACCAACACATGTCTTAGCCATACGAAGTGCTTTTGCGTAAGCTTGACCCGTTTCGTAACCCGCAGCGATTAACTTCTTCCAGATAGCTGGTAAGTCATCTTTCTGAGCACCGAACAGACCGATACGTTGTGCGCCCGTGATCTTGGTGTACAGGTTGTATTCTGCAGCAACATCAGCAAGAACGCTTAGTGCTTGAGGTGTTACTTCACCACCCGCCATACGAGGGATTACAGAGTAAGTACCGTCTTTTTGCATGTTACCTAGGAAGTTATCGTTGGTATCGTGCAGTTTCACTAGTTCAGGCTTAAGGATGTGTTCACCCCAGCAAGAAGCAAGGATAGAACCCGCTAGTGGCTTACATACTTCACAGCCGTAGCCTTTACCGTATTTCTCTAGTAACTCATCGAACGTTTTGATTTCTTCGATGCGAATCAGGTGGAAAAGCTCTTGGCGAGAGTAAGCAAAGTGTTCACACACGTCGTTCTTCACTTCAACACCAGCTTTAGCAAGTTCAGCGTTTAGTACTGAAGTCACTAGTGGA
The DNA here is from genome assembly GCF_041504345.1 of Vibrio sp. BS-M-Sm-2. NCBI lineage: Bacteria > Pseudomonadati > Pseudomonadota > Gammaproteobacteria > Vibrionales > Vibrionaceae > Vibrio > Vibrio sp. BS-M-Sm-2. The sequence goes on along the minus strand of NZ_CP167895.1, from coordinate 1,374,279 downwards.
ATACAACCACCACAACCAGTACCTGCGCCTGTTACCGCTTTGATATCACCAATGGTGTGATGACCTTCGGCAACCGCTTGAGCGATCTTGCCTTTCGTTACATCGAAACAAGAACAGATAACCGCAGATTCAGGAAGCGAGTCTGCGCCAAGTGTTGGCTTTTCAGCACCAGCGTGCGCAGGAAGAATCAGTGCATCTGGGTGTTCTGGTAGGTCGATTTCGTTCAGCATAAGCTGTAGAAGATCGCCGTAGTCAGATGTATCACCAACCATTACTGCACCAAGAAGCTTCTTGTTGTCTTCAGAAACGATGATACGCTTGTAAACTTCTTGCTCTTCGTTTTGGTAAACGTAGCTCTTACAGCCAGGAGTACGACCGTTCGCATCACCGATAGAGCCTACTTTCACGCCTAGAAGCTTAAGCTTCGCAGACATGTCAGCACCTTCAAATGTGCTTTCGTTACCAACAACGTGGTCAACAGCAACGGTCGCCATCTTATAACCAGGAGCAACAAGACCGTAAAACGTTTGGTTCCAAGACGCACACTCACCGATAGCGTAGATATCTTTATCAGTCGTTTGACAGTGGTCGTTAATCTCGATACCACCGCGAGGCGCAATACCTAGACCCATTTGACGAGCAAGTTTGTCTTGTGGGCGAATACCAGCAGAGAATACGATGAAATCAGTTTCTAGCTCTGTACCGTCTGCAAAACGCATTACGTTACGAGCTTCAGTGCCTTCAGGAGCAATCTCAAGCGTGTTCTTACTTGTATGTACGTTTACGCCCATACGTTCGATTTTTTGACGAAGTTGATTACCACCCGCCTGATCAAGCTGCTCAGCCATTAACTTAGGAGCAAACTCAACAACGTGAGTTGTCACGCCAAGTGCTTTTAGTGCGCCTGCCGCTTCAAGACCAAGTAAACCACCACCAACAACCACACCAGACTTAGAGTTTTTAGCCGTAGCTTCAATCGCTTTCAAATCTTCGATTGTGCGGTAAACGAAACAGTCTTTACCTTCGTGGCCTTTAATTGGCGGTACAAACGGGAAAGAACCGGTAGCAAGAACAAGTTTGTCGTATTGAATTTCGCGACCAGTGCTTGAGTAAACTGTTTTCTTTTCACGGTTAACGTTGATTGCACGTTCGCCGATCAGCATGTTGATGCCGTGTTTCTCGTAGAAGCCTTCTTTAACTAAAGAAAGTTCGTCTGCAGTGTGGTGTGAAAAGTAAGAAGAAAGGTGCACACGGTCATATGCTACTCGTGGTTCTTCACAGAACACGGTGATGTCCATGTTTGCAACATCTGTCTTCTCGACTAAATCTTCGATATAGCGATGGCCGACCATCCCGTTACCGATTACGACTAGCTTCATCTTGCTCATAAGAATTCCTGAAGGTTATATATTTCTTAACTGAGCGAATAATGAATTATGAAAGAAAATGAAAATATGATGTAAATCAATTACGAAAACAAACTACCCTAAAGGGGTAGAACAAAAGAGGTAGATCTGCTTAATTATCAGGCTAAGCAAACGAATAACCGTAGACTTAATGGGGTTTAGCGGGGTTTTATATACACCTTCTTGCACTAGAGAGGATGTTGTAAAGTTTCATAATAGATTAGCAACAACGTAAGTAAATGACAATCATTTTCATTTATAGTCATAAGAACTGTAATAACTCATGAAAGCATTACAGGTTCATGAGCAACTATGTATAAATATGAAGAACTTAATGACCCAAAGGACAGGCGCCCTTTTCCATTCCCTACTAATTCCACTTACAAACAGCGCAATTAGTTTAAATATGCTGGTGGTTGTTTAGTAAATGATAGATTTCCGCAAGGAAAAGACCGACAAAGAAAATCATCAGACAAGGTCTTGTTCCTAGAGGCACTAATGAACAGAGGTCAAACATCGGTATTTGGAAGTAATGCTAGGAAATGGAATTTCAGATAGCAAAAAGGCCAGCATTTCTGCTGGCCTTTCAACTTTAAGTGATGGAGGCGCCTCCCGGAGTCGAACCGAGGTCCACGGATTTGCAATCCGCTGCATAGCCACTCTGCCAAGGCGCCTTCAATAGTGTTTTAAGAGAACAACTCTTTTGACTAATACCAAGCGAGGTAACAATCAAATAGATGGTGCCCCGGGCCGGACTTGAACCGGCACAACGCGAACGTCGAGGGATTTTAAATCCCTTGTGTCTACCAATTCCACCACCAGGGCACGCAATTCTTTATTGCGATGCCGATTACTGAAAAGTAAAACACCATCTTAATGTCGAGATGAATCAACATTACAAAATTTGGAGCGATACATCGGGTTCGAACCGATGACCTCAACCTTGGCAAGGTTGCGCTCTACCAACTGAGCTAGTATCGCATTTTCATTCTTAGTATCTCTTAACTTATCAAACTAAGAGAGAGAATGGAGGCGCCTCCCGGAGTCGAACCGAGGTCCACGGATTTGCAATCCGCTGCATAGCCACTCTGCCAAGGCGCCTTTAATAGTGATTTAAGAGAACAACTCTTTGTTCATCACTCTACTCAAAAAGTAAAAGCTAGATAGATGGTGCCCCGGGCCGGACTTGAACCGGCACAGCGCGAACGCCGAGGGATTTTAAATCCCTTGTGTCTACCAATTCCACCACCAGGGCAACGCAATCTTGCGAGGCCGATTACTGAAAAGTAAAAACACCATCCCTCAGGACCTAAGCCGTGAGAACGAGGTGTACTTTAACGGAAGAAAAAAATTCGTCAACAATAAATTTTATCTTTTAATTCAAGTGATTAATTATCACTCTCCAAAGAATAAATTTAGTGCAGCTTGTACGGTTCTTATACGTTGCTCTCGAATATAACACAGCAATTTACTATCCAGGATTAACTTTAACGACAGCGGCCTATTTCGCTTTTTCTGCAACGAATCAAGTAAATGGTGTTTTCATGTGCTTTTCACATTCAACGACTAGAGTTTTAAGTAGCTCTTATTAAGAAGTAATCATGTGAAACCATTAAAACGATACCAATATGAACGCTATGCCGTTCTTTGTAACCTCGCCTACCCTAGAGTTTTTAAACAAACTCGTTATGGTTTCGATCCTAATGGGCAGCGCATCATAAAGAACCAGTTTGCTAAAACCATGATTCGAGTGTTATGGAGCAGCGACAAAGACGAAGTGGTTGTCGTTATTAAAGGGTCACACAGCGTGTCAGACTGGCTGCTTAACTTCGCCCTATGGACGAGAAGCTGCAAAAGGATTGGACTCAATTACCGAGTGCATGCTGGCTTCTATCATCTGATGTTTCAGGAAAGCCAACCAACTCGTAATGAAGATAAGCTTGGCTTAACGGTAATTGAACGATTGGAAGCGACGCTCATCCCTCTCTTAGAGCAAGGCAAAAGAATCTCCATTACTGGCCACTCTTCCGGTGGTGCTATTGGTTGTGTGTTTGCTGACTACTTTGAGCAAAAGTATCCAGGCTGCATTAAGCGAATCGTGACCTTTGGGCAACCTGCAATTGGTGATTGGAGTTTTCGAAAGCACTATCGCTTGAGTAAGAAGACTTACCGCATCTGTTGTGACATCGACATCGTGACCTTCATGCCACCCGTACCTTTACTGTACTGGCATGTAGGAAAGGTCCTTTGGCTCTACAACGGCAGAATCTATGAGAACACCCCAACGCTTATTCGCCTTGGACGATCTATTTTTAGCTGGTTGATACGACCTTTTTCGTATCACTTAATGAGCAAGTATATCCGTAACAAAGATTTCTTTGATAAACATTGAAATGGGTACGTAGGAAGCTTTTAGCGAGGCCAGAAACGAAAAAACCAGCCACGAGGACTGGTTTTTTCTGAATGATGGAGGCGCCTCCCGGAGTCGAACCGAGGTCCACGGATTTGCAATCCGCTGCATAGCCACTCTGCCAAGGCGCCTTCAATAGTGTTTTAAGAGAACAACTCTTTTGACTAATACCAAACGAGGTAACAATCAAATAGATGGTGCCCCGGGCCGGACTTGAACCGGCACAACGCGAACGTCGAGGGATTTTAAATCCCTTGTGTCTACCAATTCCACCACCAGGGCACGCAATTCTTTATTGCGATGCCGATTACTGAAAAGTAAAACACCATCTTAATGTCGAAATGAATCAACATTACAAAATTTGGAGCGATACATCGGGTTCGAACCGATGACCTCAACCTTGGCAAGGTTGCGCTCTACCAACTGAGCTAGTATCGCATTTTCATTCTTAGTGTCTCTTAACTTATCAAACTAAGAGAAAGAATGGAGGCGCCTCCCGGAGTCGAACCGAGGTCCACGGATTTGCAATCCGCTGCATAGCCACTCTGCCAAGGCGCCTTTTTAATTCAACACTTTAGGGGCTTAAGTAAGCCTCACCGCTGTGTTCGGGTGCCTACTTTACGGATTGGGGAGAGATAGTCAAACAAAAAAGTGAATTTAAATTCCGTTTGCTGACATTTAAATCAAATTGCTGCATGTTCGATCTCTTCAATCAAAAAACACACAGCAAAATCGATTTAAATAAGATGTTTTAGCGCTACCACTTCTTCATGAAACGACCGACAAGGCTCGGATGATACGCCCAGCAGTGGTCGAACATCGTCATAAGTTGAGGGTTACCATACTTAGAAAGACTAACCGCATGGAAACGGTTTTTGTGTTCTTTCAACTTTTCAACCTGAGCAATCATTTCGTCAGATTGTTTAGGTGCAATAAAGTCCGAAAGTACGATTAAATCGGCATTCTTGTATTTATCACCCGTCATCAAATCAATCGACTTCATAAGAACAGGTTCTAGATCCGTACCGCCGTGGAATGAGTAACTTAAGAAGTCGCTCGCTTCACGTAAGCCATCCTGCCTTGTTAACTCATAAGTAATCTGCTCAGAAGAGAACAGAATCACGTAACAGTCTCTCTCTTCCGCAAGAGCAATTTGCATTAAGGCATAAGCCATAGCTTTAGCAGACTGCTCAGGGAAACCACTCATAGAGCCCGAAGCGTCCACACAGACGATAAACGGGCCCTTTTCAATATCGATGTTCTTGCTATCTGGTTTTTGCGCCTTCACTTTACGTAACGTGCGTGATTTACCTTGCGAGCGATAGCTCAGTAAACGCTTGTCGGCCAAGTGCTTGTAAAAGATAACCTCAAGTTCAGGATAGGCTAGGAACATGGTTTCGTTTGGCAGCATTTTGTTCAGGTCATCACTTTCATGAATCCCAACAATATCATCGACGGCCTCATCGCTCTTCTCTTCAACCATCTGCAATTCTTCTACAGGGGCTTTGTGAAGCGAAGGATCATCTTCTTCACCAGCCATACGGCCCAGCTTTTCAGCGATCTCTTGCAAGCCCTTGTGCTTATTCAAGAACTCAGCATGACGCTTCATGATGGTAAGGTCTGTTTTGCTTAATTTGGCAGATGCCATATCCCACAAGCGCCCTACACTGCCTTCATCACCCGACTCCGTCACTTTGTCCATGTTTTTCATGGTTTCCATGCGCTGGTAAAGATCGGCTAAGACTTTTTCTTTGCTCGTTTCAAGTTCGGTTACTTGAGCTTGCTTGATCGCATCTGATAGTGATTGGTACCACTGGTCGCAAAAGTAGTGTGGAAACATCGCGTTATAAACGCCCTTATTGTTCTCCATAAGGCGTCTAGCTTGTAGATAAAACGCTGAGTGCCACTCAAGCTTTTTGATAACACTGTCTATCTCATCAAAGAACTGAGGTTCATCCCAGTAAATCACTTTTTGGTAAAGGGCGATCTCCTCTTGGAATCGATCAGTTTCACACACTTTAGTGACGCGTTTTTTTACTTTACCACGCCATTTCACTAAGTGGTTTTTCACTGATGTCTTCACACCTTTGTTCTCTGCAGCCATCATGACTTGAGAACGAGCGATGAGATCATTCATCGCTGTATCAATGATTCCTGAATCAGCAACCATCAAAGCGAGGTTTAAGCCGTCTGCTCCTAACATATGCTCTCCCCTTACTCGAAGTACTGGCTCATAAACTTAATACGCTGAGCAATCTTACTGCTCTTCACTTTGGTTGTTTCAAGATCTTGCGTTACCGCTTGCAAACTTGCTTCCATCGCTTTCGGTAAATCAGGGTCAATATAGTTATGAGGTAACGCATCATGGAATTCAGTGCGAACGCGTTTTAACTTGAATTCCGCTTCGGTTAACTGTTCTAGCGCTCTTTCAGCCCCACTTAACCACTTGTTATACAGTTCTTGATCCAAACCATCTGTGGTAACAACGCTCACCAAGACAGAGCGATTGGCAATGTCTTTAATCACTAATTGGTTCGAGGCATCTAAGTCGAGTTTTAAACGGCATAGGTTTTTATTTTCGTTTACGTAACCGTAAATATCGCCGTGACCTTCTTTAAGAACACGATCAAAATCGTCTTTGGCTACGTATACCCAACGGCTATCGCCTTTCTCTGATTCAGACACCGACATGTTGCTTTGTAGCATAACCAGTTTAACTAGATTGTATGCACTGCCCACGCTGTACATTTTCGCGTTCTTGATATCATTCTGGTAAACGTCTTTTCGTAACAAGCCGCTGGTTGATTCCATAGAAAGCGAAACAGATAGCGTCGATTCAACATCGTCTTGAATCTCTTCTAACTCTTCACGAGACATTTCGATTTGCGCTTTTGACTCTTGCTGATCGAACGCACGGTTCAATGCAAAGTCTTTAACCACGCTACGAACCACATCTCGTGATTCTGGGCTATGCCATAAACAATCTTGCAGAAGCATGATATCTAGCGGGTTCACGCTATCTCGCCCGCTAAAGAAGGCGCTCGCTTTCAATAGCTTAACGGCTTTCTTCCAACGTCTATCGGATACATACAAATCAGACTCTGATGCAGAACCTTGCTTCTTAACTGTTTCCTCAAGCATGGTTTTCAGTTCATACAGCTTGTTAAACGAGTTATCGGTCAGCTCTAACTTGTCGAGCTCTTTCTGCCATTGATGGTATTCAATGTCAGTGATCGCCAAGCCTTTTGGAATCACAGCTTCTTGAGATGTGCCAGTCGTCAGCATCGATTTAAAGTTTTGTTTGTTTTGAATACGGTTTACAAACACGCGAACCAACATACGGTCATAAAGCGCTTCCAGGCCGCTGTCTTCGTCTGGAAGTTCATTAGATGCAGATACCAACAAGCGCATCGGTACACGCTCAACGTCGCTGCCGTTTTTGAAGGTTTTTTCGTTCACTACAGTAAGCAGTGTGTTTAGGATTGCAGGGCCTGCTTTCCAGATCTCATCAAGGAACACAACTTGTGCTGTTGGTAGATACCCTTCAGTCAGTCTTACATAACGACCGTTGTCTTTTAATTCTTGGATGCTTAACGGGCCAAACACTTCCTCTGGCGTAGAGAAACGTGTCATCAGGTATTCGAAATAGCTGCTGTTGTCAAAAGCTTGGATTAGGCGCTTAGCGATAAGACTTTTTGCGATGCCCGGAGGGCCTAATAGGAATACACTTTCGCCGGCGAGAGCCGCCAGTAAACAGAGCTTAATCGTGTCTTCTCTTTCATAGACACCATCGGATAGAGCATGCGCTAATTTATTGATTCTTTCAGAGAGTAGCGCTTTGTCAGCATGTGAGGAAATAGAAGGGTTCATGCGTTACTCCGAAAATCTTTTAACTGTTGAGAGTGTAGATATGTTTTTATACATTTGTTAGCACTTTGTTACAAGTGTATTTTATTATTGAGTTGCATTTATATCAGATGGTTAGGGTCGTAATTTTCATGTAATCATAGATTCCAAATATGAGAGTAACATCACGAACGGCGTAAAACGAAATCTAAAACTAAACCCAATTTTTCTTTTATTTTCGGCACCATAGACGTTATGGTGGTGCACGTCTTCAGTTATCGACAAATTGGCAAGGAATGTGGCCAGACTGCATGAGTAAAGTTATCCATCAATGGAAAAGTATTTCTCTTATAGAAGAGAACGTGACGCTCCCTACGAACGTCGTGGTAAAACATACAACAATCAACCACCCTGGCGCGGCCGTTATTCTTCCTATCACTTCGTCTGGAAAGATTATCCTCATTAACCAATTTCGCCCTTCTCTCAAAAAGTGGCTTCTAGAGTTACCTGCAGGCACTATGGAAATTGATGAGACACCTCTTGAATGCGCGCAGCGCGAACTGGAAGAAGAAACAGGTTACAGTGCAACTTCTTTTCAAAGTTTAGGGCAAGTTACGCCTCTAGCTGGCTTCTGCGATGAGATACAGCATCTATTCGTCGCAAAAGACCTAAGCCTCACTACCCGCTTTGAATGTGATGAAGATGAAGTCATAGAAGTGATCGAGCTGAGCTTAGAAGAACTACACAACAAAATACGACACGATCAAATCACCGATACAAAAACTATCGCTTGTTTAAGTAAAGCCCAACTCTGCGGCTACCTATAATACTCTAGGAGAGAAACATGGACTTTCGTTCTGATACCGTAACTAAACCCTCACAAGCAATGCGCGATGTAATGGCAAACGCAGAAGTCGGCGATGATGTCTATGGTGACGACCCAACAGTAAACGAGCTTGAGCAGTGGGCAGCAGACGAAACAGGCTTTGAAGCCGCTATGTTCACGTCTTCTGGCACGCAAGCTAACCTACTTGGTTTAATGGCGCACTGTGAGCGTGGTGACGAATACCTTTGTGGCCAACAAGCGCACAACTACAAGTACGAAGCTGGCGGCGCTGCGGTACTTGGTTCTATTCAACCTCAGCCAATTGAAAACAACCCAAATGGCACGTTAGATTTTAAAAAACTTGCTGCTGCGATTAAGCCAGACGACAGCCACTTTGCACGTACTAAGCTGCTTAGTTTAGAAAATACGATTAATGGTAAAGTACTTCCAATGTCTTATTTAGCGGAAGCTCGTGAGTTCGTAAACCAACATGGCTTGCAAATGCACCTAGATGGAGCGCGCGTCTACAATGCGGCAGTCGCGTTAGATGTTCACATTAAAGAGATCGCACAACACTTCGATTCTATGACGATTTGCTTATCGAAAGGTTTAGGCGCTCCAATCGGTTCACTACTTCTTGGCAGCAAAGAGTACATCGCTAAAGCACGTCGACTACGTAAAATGGTCGGCGGTGGTATGCGCCAAGCAGGTATTCTTGCCGCAGCTGGTAAGATGGCTCTAACAGAGAACGTGACTCAGCTTAAAGCAGACCATGCGAACGCAAAAAAACTAGCGATTGGTTTAAGCAAGCTAGAAGGTTTTTCGGTTAACCCTGATTTCATTCAAACCAACATTGTATTTGCGAAGTTAGATGAGTCTGTTGATATCAACCGCATCGCACGAGAGCTAGGTAAACAAGGGATTACTATGTCTCCAGGCAACCCAGTGCGCTTTGTGACTCACCGTGACATTAGCGCAGAAGATATCTCTCGATTTTTAACTGAGTTAGATAAAGTGCTTTAAAGCTAAAAAACACCCGCTGATAGCAATTAATACTTGAGCTTCCCCTAAGGGGAAGCTTTATACTTTTGTTTTCACAGGAGTATATACGTGTACAACAAGTCCCTAGCTTTACTCATTGCTACTCTCTCTTTCACACTTCACGCAGAAGACTTTGGCGATCCAGAACTTGGTAAGCTGAAATCTCCAAGCTGTGTGTTTTGCCATAACCCCACCAGCCCATCAACTAATAGCACCTACCCAAACCTTTCAGGTCAAGATCCCCTCTATCTCTTTAATGCCATGAAAGCGTATCAAAACGGAGACAGACAAGGCGACTACGCAGATATGATGCGAGCACAACTGAGTAAGCTCAATGATCAAGATTTGAAAGACATAACCGCATTTTATTCATCTCAAGATAGTGAATAGCTGATGCGTTTAGCATTGCTTAAATGAAACACATCATATTACTTTGATGTGTTTTATTGATATTGTCGAGACAGGAATATCACAAGACTCAAGCTTTCCGACTTTAATATTGCTTCTTCTTTGAGGAAGCTCATAATAGTCAAAACAATAGTTATTAATGTTATTGACTTGATCTCCCAACGGTAGCAACTTATTTAATTTGGAAATATAACTAGGATGTAGCTTGTATAAATCACTAATGTTTTTTCTGTTAACCATCAACGTATTTCGATTTGTATTCGCGTAGCTTAATATTTTATTGCCTTTACGATTTAAATCAAAATCACAGTTACTACAATTCGAAATCTGTGTAAGTATAGTCTCACCACTGTTACTTAAAAACACTTTAACCTTTGTATGATTTGTACTTAACACGCTGTTATTATTACTATTAACCTTAGTATAATCAAAATAGCCAACGAACTCGAAACCTCTATCAATTTCAAATAATCGATGTTCACCATCTGTAGAGATAACGTGCTCATCAACGATAAATGAACCAGAACAACCCACTAATATTAATGAAAACAATAGGTAAACCGTAGCTTTAAATTTCATAATTAACTCCATAATTATTTTTCAAAACCCTATAAGTAGAGGATTCCATAACTCATGTATTAGATGAAAATTAATAAAAAGCCCCAATATTCAATTGGGACTTACTCTCTGAAGGATGAATTAAGATGCTGCATTATCCATCAATTCTTTCTCCGTCTGGTATGCTTCAATGATCTTTTCAGCAGAAAGGTCAATATCTTCCATCGAAGTATGGCAACTCAAAACCGAGAACAGCATCGTCTTTAAGCCTTTGTAGCCCGAAGTTGATGGATATAGCGTTCCTTCTTCCTGCAAACGGTGAACAACTCGATCCGTGAGTTCATTGCGGTAGATATCATCACCTTGACCAAATTGAGCTGAGAAACGATTGGATACAACATCGTTCAGAATCGTGATGCCTTCTACTGCAGAAAGTTTTTTCGCCATACGCTGTGCTAGTTCAGTACAACGATCAATGTGCTCAACAATCCCTTCTTTACCTAATGATTTAAACGCTGCATACACAGGAACGCCACGTGCTCTTCTTGATGCAGAAATACCAAAGTTAATTGCGTTTCGATCTGGTTTTTCCATTGCATCGTTAAGGTAATCACCCATATTACTTCCACCCATAGCCTTAGATAGCGCAGCGGCGTCTTTTACGATGATCATTCCACTGTCATACGGCATGTTGAACCATTTATGGCCATCCGTATCAATAGAATCTGCTCTCTCAATCCCTTTCAACAGGTATTTTTGTTTATCGCTAGCTGCTGCCCATAAACCAATTGCACCATCTACGTGTAGCCATGCATTACCATGCATTTCTACGGCATCAGCCAGTTCATTAAATGGGTCAAATGCACCTGAATCAATACAGCCAGCCTGTGCGCAAACGAGAGTTGGACCTTCTAGCGCAGAAATAGTCGCTTTGAGGTTGTCTGGAATTATGCGTAAGTTATCGTCTGTTGGCACTTTGACGATTGTTTCTAGACCGATACCAATCATTGACAGTGCGCGCTTTATCGTTGAGTGGATTTGGTCACTGACAACAACGTTAATACGAGGAGCTCCAAACAAGCCTTTGGTGACTACATCCCAACCAGCACGTTCAAGCAGTGTATTGCGGGCGGTTATCAAACCGGTGTATATAGCTTCTTGCGCACCAGAAGTGAAACCTACCGCCGTACCTTGATTTAAACCTAATAGCTCAACCATCCACTCTGCCGCTGTTTCTTCAACAACAGACATAGCAGGGCTAGAAACGTAATAAGGCACATTTTGGTCCCAAGCACTCACTAGCCAATCTGCTGCTAGTGAAGCAGGAAACGAACTGCCAATCGCGTACCCAAAAAAACGTGCACCACCCGATGCCATTAAACCAGCATCGACATTCTTTACCATTTCATCAATCACTTGTGATGGGTCTGTTGGTCGCAATGGTAAATCTCCGCCGATAGATTCACGTAAAGCTTGTGAGGTTGTACCTTTATCTACCGGTCTATCTGCTAAAGATTCTAGGTAAGAAACTGCATGTTTCAGAGAGCTTTCAAGTGGTAAGCGATATTCATTAAAACGGTGTGACATGATGATTCCTCTATTTGTTGTCTACCCAATAATGTTATTGGATCTGGGCTTTGAGGAATTGTCATATCACGCCACGCGAATACGATTTGCTAAAGTTCTTATGGCAAGAAAAAGAAAGCAAAGTGTCACTTCTAAAAACAAGATATCGAGTATTGAATCAAATATAACGCTTCCCCATAAACACCAACCTATAAGCACTGATGTCTACTGCGGAACTGTGAGGGAGTAAAACCGGTTTTGCGTTTAAAGAAACGAGTGAAGTTAGCAGACTCACCATAGCCGATATTGGTAGCTATTGACGTTATTGAGTCGTCCGAGTGCTTCAGTCGAACCTGAGCCTCATTTAAAATAAGATCATCTAACACTTCGCGATAAGTTAAACTTGCGCCGAGTAAGCGCCTCTGGATAGTCCTAGGACTCATTCCCAATATGTTCGCAGCCGTTGATATAGGTAACTTTCCCATCGACAAGTATGGTTGCATGGCATATTTGAATGAGCACAAGAAATCACTAGGGATACCTTCTCGATCTGTGAGTACTCTTCGTTCTGACTTTTTTAGTGAGTTAACTTTCTGATTCAAAAGTTCGTTATTTAGGCGAATACCTGTGACTGAACGGAGTGTGAAAAACTGAACATGTGCTAACTTTGAACATTCAAAAAAGCACTCCGTATGTGGGCTAACAATTGTCACATACTTTTCTTTGCTGTTTTGTTTTGTCAAAGCTGTTACCAACTCATCCAGAAAAATGATCGAGAATATCTCGGCGTACTTAAACCAGTCTTGTGTAGCGCCCTCTTTTTCACGAACTAACCAATAACAATCATTATGGAGCTTTAAAGATATTCTAACTCCGCTTGAGTAATATCGAATGATTTCACAGAATTCTTCTAGTGCTTCTTTTACAGTGCCCTCCCTTGCTTTAACCAAATGAGCAATCACGCCAGGTATATAGGTGTTCTTACACATTAACCAAACACGAGTCACAAATGTATCCAGCGAAACACTTTCACCAAACATTCTGATTATGTTGAGTAAAACAGTCTCAGGTATAAACGGGAATTCACATGTTTGTATGTCAACCGGTGCTTTTACGCCAGTAATCAAAGAATGGACGTTAATATCTTTTTCACTAAAGAGTTCAGCTAGATCATGAATACAATCTGTGCGAACAAGTGGTACTCCTCTATTCATATGCTTTCACCTTCCGACCTTGTTCACTTCACGTTGATATGTTGAAAATCCTGCCTAAGAATTAGAAAGCCCCTTATTAGTAAATTGAATAAGGGGCTAAATTCATACTATTTAGTTGTACTGAATATAAAGCATCTTTCTTAGGCTATTGCATCGATTCTTATCCAGAGGATCCCCTAAATACTCGCCTTCTTCTGCTGCCGTTTTCATTAATAACGCTCGTGCACGCTCATCACTAGGTAGATCTCGATATTTTTCATAGGTTTTCATTTTTAGAATTTTGTATTTAGAATTTTGGCTAAGGTCAGAAAAGTTATCGTAGCAGTAATTCATAGCACCTGAGTTTGCGCCAATCTTACTGGCATCTGTGATTGCATACGCGTTGGCAGTCAACACAATCATAGATAACGCGAGAGTCTTTATCAGTTTCATATCCAGTTCCATTTAACGTTAGTCTTATATAAATTGCAGTTATCGAGCTATTAAACTAACTGCAATTAATATTCAAAAAGTGATGTTAATCATTCATCTAACGCCATGCTTGCCATTTGGTGACACATCAAAAATAACTACTTTAATTGATGCCGATTGGACTCTTCCTGAGAATAGATTTCAATTTCATCACGTCAATAAAAATTTCAATGTCACGATATGGCCATTAAATCAAGATATTTGATCTTATGTTCATCTTAAAAACAGTTCACTCTCTCATTAATAACCTGATGGTTCATTGATGGGAGTAGAACACCTAAATCCCTACATATCAGAATCTTAAATTGAGAGCCTCGCATGTCAGAAATAAAACAAATCGACACCGGAACGCAAAAAAAGAAACCCATCAATAAAGTAAAAATAACAACAAACAGTTTATTGGCATTCACCATCCTTTCCATCGGCATCGCTGTAGTTTCAGACAGAATTATTCCAACTACCGACAACGTTAGGGTTGAAGGCAACGTCATTTCCTTAAAACCACAAGTATCAGGACAAATAGAGAGAATTAATATTACTGCAAACACTAAAGTTGAGAAAAATGACGTGTTACTCAAAATTGTCTCTACCGACTATGAGATAGCCGTTAAACAAGCAGAAGCAAAATTGAAGATAGCCGGGCAGCAAGTTGGGGCGCAAATGGCCAGTATTATTTCCGCTCAAGCACAACTCACAACATCGTTAGTTGCACAACAAAATGCTCGGCGTCAGGGTCAACGAGTATTGGCTATGGCAGACAAAGGGGTCGTATCAAAGTCTGATGCCGATACAACACGTGCCACGATTGATAAAGCTAATGCTGAAGTCATGAACGCTCGCGCTAATCTAGAAAAAGCCAAAGCTCAAGTGGGTCCTGAGGGAGAGGAAAATGCCCAAATACAATCAGCACTACTTGAATTACAAAAAGCCCAATTGGACTTATCGCGCACAACCCTATCTGCGCCTTCAGATGGTGCGGTAACCAACTTGAGCTTATCAGAAGGTTCTTACGCTTCTTCAGGCTCTCCATTGATCACCTTCGTCGAAAGCGACAATTTATGGCTTGAAGCTTATTTTAGAGAAAATAGTCTCGGTAACATAAAACCAGGCGATGACGTTGAAATTGCATTAGATCTTGCTCCAGGCACGACATTCAAAGGCACAGTATCTTCAATCGACTTGGGGGTCACATGGGGTAAAAACGAACAACTTGGTGACCTTGCGAATGTACAAAACCAAAATGGATGGTTAAGAGACACACAACGTATTCCAGTTACGATTAAAATAAACGAGCCATCAGCGATCCACTCAATGCGAATTGGAGGCCAAGCAGATGTCATCGTTTATACTGGCGAAAACACTCTATTTAACCTGCTTGGAAAAACCTGGATTAATGTAGTGAGCTTGTTCTCTTATGTTCGATAAAATAGAGCAAGCACAAGAGCGTAGGATTTTTCGCTACGTCACGGCAGTCGGCCTATCAACATTCCTTGCACTATGGTTTAACTGGCCATTAGCTTTTTGTACGCCACTTCTGACCGCAAAATTTATCGCTGATAAGCCTCAATTTCATATTCTCCATGTCAAACAGTTGGCCTACGCGCTTCTATCCACCGCTGCTATTGGATTCGCAGTATCAACAGGGCTACCTGAGTATAAAATTGCCTTTCTTTCTACACTCACACTCGGGATGCTTTGGGCATACTATTTGTTTACCGACCCTAAATGGGTCATGTTCGCAACATTCCTAATGATCGAACTGATATTACTTCCATCTATAACGATAATCGATCAAGCATCCGCGCTTAATGTAGGAATCGGTTTTGCGTTTTCAGGCACTTTGGCCGTCGCTTTGTACGCCCTTTCGCACCTTTATTTTCCAGAAGAAGAGAAGGCGGACTTTGAAGGGTTTCCCGCATCCCTACTGACCAAAGAAATGCGGTGGACAGCCGCTGTGCGCGCATGGGTGATTTCGTTTCCGCTCGTATGCTTTTACTTCTATTTTCAACTTTCTCAGATACTGCTTACCGTTGCATTTGTAATGTTATTATCGTTAATGGCAAGCAGTGAAACGTCCGGTAAGACCGCGTTATTTTTCACAGCAAGTAACATCCTCGCAGGTCTAATTACATTCGTCGCTTTTCTCATCATATCTTTAGCACCTAATATGTATGTATATATGATGGTTGTACTCAGTGTCATTACGCTTTTCGGAATAAAGATTTATACCGAACCACAAAAGGCGCCTATATATATTACGGCCTTTACCGGGTTCAATGTACTTATGGGAACATCAATAAGCAGCGGCGCATTGGATGACAAATTCTACGTTCGCATTTTCCAGCTATTTTTAGTCTTGCTATACATGGTATTTATGACCTATTTCTTAGAATCTCGATCTAGGAAATAATCCGTCAAACCAGAACTTTCAGTCGTTCCTACACTCTCATCCATTGTTACTAAGTGTTGTTAAATGGCAGGGAAACTCCTGCCATATCTAGTCAGGCGACATCCATAGCTCCTAGATAACACTGTAAAGACATGGCTTCAGGTACAACATAGCGCTTTACACGCCCTAGCGAACCCTTACAATGTGCAGCAAATATATTTATCAAGGTTTGTCTCTATGTCTATTCAATGGTTTCCGGGTCACATGCATAAAGCCCGCAAAGAAATCGAAGAAGTTATCCCACAAGTTGATGTGATCATCGAAGTATTGGACGCTCGTATCCCGTTCAGTAGCGAAAACCCAATGATCTCTTCACTGCGCGGCGATAAGCCTTGTGTAAAAGTGTTGAACAAGCGTGACCTTGCAGATCCTGAACTGACTCAACGTTGGATTGAGCACTTCGAGAAAGAGCAAGGCGTTAAAGCGATTGCGATTACTACTAGCGTAAAAGAAGAAGTTAACCACGTTATGGAGCTAGTACGTAAGCTGGCGCCACACCGTGAACAGATGGGCAAGAACATTCGCACAATGATCATGGGGATCCCGAACGTAGGCAAATCGACCATCATCAACTGCTTGGCTGGACGTACGATTGCGGTTACAGGTAACCAACCTGCGGTAACTCGTCGCCAACAACGTATCAATCTGCAAAATGGCGTGATCCTTTCAGACACTCCTGGAATCCTTTGGCCTAAAGTAGAAAACCCACACAGTGGCTTCCGCTTGGCTGCAACAGGTGCTGTAAAAGATACGGCAATGGAATACGATGAAGTGGCATTCTACACAGTAGAATACCTAGCAAAGCAGTACCCTAACCTTTTGCAAGAACGTTACCAAATTGAAGAGCTGCCAGAGTCTGACATCGAATTGATGGAAGCGATTGGTCGTAAGCGTGGCGCACTTCGTGCCGGTGGTCATATCGACATTCACAAATGTTCGGAAATCCTACTTCACGAATTGCGTAACGGCACTTTAGGTAAGGTAACGCTTGAGTTGCCAGAAATGATCACACAAGAGCTGATCGAAGTTGAAGAAGCGGCTGCTCTGAAAGCCGAACAACAGATTAAGAAGAAAGAGGAGCGTCGTAAGCGTTACTTGAAGAACAAACGTTAATCTCTCTTAATCATTTTTACATCAGCCTCTAAAGTATTCATGTTCTATTCCCCATAGAACATGAATATTGCCTGATACGGTTTGTTGATCTAGCTAACATACTGACAAATCTATAGAAATGGTCGTTTACAATCCCAAAGACTGTGACATACTACGCAAATTATTGTGTATCAATCTCGGCTAATTTCTCAATGCGCTCTTATTCTGGGTTCAAGAATCAAAGATTTAAAACCTATTTCGATAATGAAATTTATTTGCCGTACATAAATTTCATCTACATCCCGATCTCAATATTCTGTGCTTTCCTCGTTACCGACTACATACACTTTGGGAGTGAGTGTCTTACACCTATCATTTTCAGAGTCATACTTTTTCTATTGATGATGGCTGTCGCCAGATACTGCATTACAAGCAAACCCAACGTTTTGGAACTCGTAGAAAGTACTTTCCTTGTAATTAGCTCACTTTTCTTGGTCTATGTCGGTCGACTTGCTATTGAGCTGAACAACTTCGATTACCAAGGCGGTATCATTTTAGTGATGATCTACATTGGTACGTTTTCAAGGTTGTCAGCCAAGTACAGTATCTCTACCCTGTCGTTTATCTTTTTGGCTTATCTCATCGGCCTTGCGCCACTGCTTTATGAAGCTGAGCCAAAGCATGAGATCGACACAATTTCTGTTTATATTTCGGCTTACATCCTAATCTCAGCGGCCTGTATAAGACGTAATTTAGAAGTACACAAACGTTTCGCTCAATCCGAGCAACTGCGTAAACAAGCGATTCAGCTTCGCAAACAATCCAATATGTTTGAGGCGCTTTCTTATCAAGACGCGCTAACGGGCTGCTACAACCGCCTTTATCTTCATCAGGTGATAGAACCGAGCATAAACCGTCAGCTATCCATTACATCGATCATGATAGATATTGATCATTTCAAATTGATTAACGACACCTACGGCCACCAAATGGGCGATATGGTGATCAAAGAATTGGCCGATGAAATTCAAAAACGACTACCGACCAGCAGTAACTGCTTTCGATACGGTGGTGAAGAGTTTTTGGTGATGGTTCAAGGAGAAACCGAGGCTTCAATTGAATCGCTAGTTAATTCCCTTTTAGAATCCCCTTCTCGCCTTAGGTTAGAAGTAACGATTTCAATCGGTGTGAAACATGCACCGCAGGCCCTTGGTTCTGTAGAGCAACTTATCGACGACGCCGACCAAGCACTCTACATTTCGAAGAAAGGCGGTAGGAATAAGATCACATGGTGTGATTAATCGCCCAGTATTTCACGCGTCTTAGCTAATCATTAAAACGGCCACGAATCCAATCAAAAAAGCCCCGAACAATTTAATGCTCGGGGCTTTTGTCTTTGTTCTTCGGCTTTAAAGTAACTTCGGTCAGAAGTTGTTAATTAGCAAAAAAACCAGTATTAAACAAGAATCAACTAAGAATACACGACGCTTGCTGTTTTCTGTTCAAGTTCAACAGGAGAGTTCCAAGAAATCACTTTCTCGTTCACTTGACTACCGCATGGTGCGTTCCAAACTTGCTCAAGTTCTTCTTTGCCGCCAATCGCCTCATAAAAAGCTATCGCTTGGTGGTTCTCAGACATCACCTCTAGGTAAAGCCCTGAGTCCGAATAGTATTGCTGCAACCATTTCGATAATTCAGACAGTAGACGCTTACCAATACCTCTACCGCGATAATTATTGTCTACATGTAACGCATCAATGAACGTGCCACGCTCAAAGTTGTGATTACCAAACGCGCAGACGAAACCAACCAGTAAACCGCCTTCTTCAAGCAATAAAACATGTTGGTTGAAAGGAGGATTAATCAAACGAGTCTGCCAAATAACAGATCTGTCCTCCAAAACATCATTCTCTAAGTAATCATCAGCAAGAATGCCGCGGTAATATAGCTTCCAGCTATCCGCATGTAATTGGGCAATCCGCTCATAATCTTTATATTCAGCTACCTTAATTTCCATTTATTAGCCCTTAGTACTTCCATTTATGACTTGCTACTACATTTCACACTACCTTTATACAATATTTAAGTAAAACATACTAATACACGTTTACACTTTCAATCTTGACTTACACGTGTACGCTGATATTCTAGCGCACAGATGTAAGCTCAATGGAAATTTGCTAATGAATAGTGCCGATAACCCATCAACAAAAAAGCCGCCATTAATCTGGCTCAATATTTTTATATTCTCTTTTAGTATGCTGCTTGCTGTCGTTGCGGCCCCTGTTTATGGCTACTTTTTTGGCTATGGTATGGAGCACTGGATATGGCTAGCGATCTGTTTTACGTTCTGTAACCTTTCAATCACGACAGGTTATCACCGTTTATGGTCACACAAAGCTTTTGAAGCGCATTCAAGCCTAAGATTCTTATTTGCATTAGGTGGTGCATTTGCCCTGCAGAACAGCGCGCTACACTGGTCTTCTGATCACCGAGTACACCACAAGCATGTCGATAATAATGACAAAGACCCATACTCTGCAAAACGAGGGTTTTGGTACTCACACATAGGCTGGATGATTCGTAATTACAGTACCTCAATGTATGAAAACTATGAAAACTGTCGTGATCTTAAAAAAGACAAGATTGTTATGTGGCAGCACAAACACTATGTTCTGTTGGCATTGCTGATGAACTTCGGTGTTCCTATCGCTTTAGGTGTTATTTACGGTGACGTGCTTGGCATGTTGTTAATCGTAGGTGCGGTTCGTTTGGTACTTAACCACCACACAACATTCTTCATTAACTCTCTTGCTCACATCTGGGGGAGCCAACCTTTTACTGACAAAAACACAGCGCGTGATAACGGTGTGTTAGCAGTACTCACTTTCGGCGAAGGCTACCACAACTTCCACCACATCTTTGAGAACGACTACCGTAACGGAATCTACTGGTGGCAATACGATCCAACAAAGTGGTTGATCAAGAGTGCTTCGCTGATGGGACTGGCAAGTAAGCTAAAGAAAACCCCTCAAGCTCGTATCGAGAAAGCCGAAGCGTCTATGCTACTTAAACGCACGCAGCAAAAAATTATGCACCGTGCCGACAAGCAACAAATCGCAGACAAGCTTCAACAAGAGTTCGATGCTCTAGTATCAAACATGAACGAGTACTACGAAGTCAAAAAGCAGCTACTTGAAAGTAAACGTGAAGACGTTGTGAAGAAGTACGAACACTCAGTTCTTAAAGTTCGTTACCAGCAAATCAAAATGAATTTCGAACAACAGAAGAAAAATTGGGTGATGACAGTGGAACAATATGCTTAAGGCGGAGTAGTACGCTTAACACACCAATAACAACTCAGTTGGTTTCTTATTCAAAAGCCCTCATCTTTGAACTGACCCCCAATAGTTGGACACCAATTATTGGGGGTCTTTTTATGTCCAAATATAGCCGAGAGCTAAAATGTATCATTGCTAAGCAATACTTAGATGGCACGTCATCTCTCTACTTAGCAAAACAATATTCAATTTCTTCAAGACAGATACGGTATTGGGCTCAAGTCTTTGCCATCCATGGTACTGATTCATTTTTACCAACTAACCATGCGGCTACTGCTCAGACAAAACGAAAAGCATTGAATTTAATGTGGACGAATGAATGGTCTCTCACGCACACTAGCGCAGTATTAAACCTCTCATCCCCTGGGATACTCTCAGTCTGGCTCAAACGATTTAATGAGCTCGGTATCAAAGGGCTCAAAATGCGCCAGAAAGGAAGACCCTCAATGAAACAGCAACCTCAACGTACCACTAAGCCTGATAATGAAATGACGCTTGAGGAGCTAAAAGAGGAGTTGGTTTACTTACGAACCGAGAATGCCGTTCTAAAAAAGTTGGAAGAGTTGGAGCAGGAAAAAAACCGTCGAACAAAGAAAAAGCGGTCATAGCTCTAACTCTTAAAGGCAAGTACCCGTTGAAGCACTTACTGCACACTCTACAGCTGGCAAAAAGTGTCTTTTATTATCAGGCTCAAACGAGCAAGCGCCCAAATAGCTACGAACGTGAGCTGCGGTTGATAAAGTCAATTTATCATGAGCATAAGGGCCGATACGGCTACCGCCGTATTCACTTGGAATTAAAAAATCAGGGGTTCGTGCTTAACCACAAAACGGTTCAAAGGCTTATGGCTCAGCTCAACCTTAAATCGACGGTCAGGATTAAAAAGTATCGTTCATACCGAGGAGAGTCTGGAACAGCTGCTCCCAACGTGCTTGAAAGAGATTTTAGTGCGACTCAACCCGACGAAAAGTGGGTAACTGATGTCACGGAGTTCAAAGTCAAAGAGCAGAAAGTATACTTGTCTCCCGTTGTCGACTTGTTTACTCAGGAAGTGGTTGCTTATAGAGTGGCCAAAAGTGCCTGCTTGCCGCTAGTCACGGATATGCTGACGGAAGCCATATCAAAGCTTAAACCCAACTCAAAGCCAATTATACATAGCGATCAAGGTTGGCAATATCGCCATCGACAGTATCAAAAAAAGGTAGCGGAGAGTGGGTTAACACAAAGCATGTCGAGAAAAGGTAACTGCTTGGATAATGCGGTTGCTGAAAACTTTTTTGCTTTACTCAAAACAGAGATGTATCACAACCAAAGCTTTGAAGATGCAGATGCTCTGATAGAGCAAATTAAAGAATACATCGAGTACTACAATACCAAACGTATAAAAGTGAAACTAAAAGGCCTGACTCCGATAGAATATCGAACTCAGGCCTTGAAAGCCGCTTAACAGAAATGTCCAACTTTACGGGGTCACTTCACTTGCCATGAGGGCTTTTTTATTTCACAGATCTAATTAAATTCATGAAATTTAAGTATTTATTCTAATAACAGACACCAGTTCCAAATATCACATTTTCAATGCAACAAAATGTCATTCCAGAATCATACCTGTGACTAATGTCACTTACAGAATGACATCCATCTCATAACATGCGCGTCCCAAAATTCTTTCAGCAATCAGCGGACCCATTTTATGAAAATGTTAAAAACCTCTATCGCTTTCGCTATCTCTTCTGCGCTTTTAATTGGTTGCAGCAGCGACACTGATTACGTTCAACCTGAAGAAGTAAAGATCGCTACTTATAACTTGTCTTTTGATCGTGCGACATTCCAAGATCTCGTCACTGAAATGCAAATCGAACCTAGCGTTCAAGCGAGGTTGGTGTCCGATTATTTGGACAATACAATTCGCGCCGCTGACAAAGAAAAGGCAGCAAAAGTTATTCAGATCCGTAACGTCGCAGCTGTGATTCAAAAGAATCGTCCTGATGTGCTTATGATGGCTGAGTTTAACAATGACGGAACAGGTGCTGATAAATCAGCGCTTGAAGGTTTTCAAAAGAACTACCTTTCTGTTGCTCAAAGTATTGAAGGTGCAGGTGGCGACGCAAACTTAGAGCCAATCTCATACCCATACTTTGAAAGCTACTCAACTAATACAGGTTTACTAAACGAATTTGGTTTTGATTTAGACAATGATGGTAACGCTGGAACACTGCCAGGAGATGCGTGGGGCTTCGGTTTGTATCATGGGCAATACGCATTTGCTCTGATGTCAAAATATGAAATCGACACAGCCAACACGCGTACATTCCAAGAATTTAAATGGAAAGATCTCGAAGGTGCTACTATTCCAACAATCACTGTTTGCGACGATCCAAGTAAGTTCCCAACAGGTATGGTTTGCGGCGATGAGTGGTACACGAACGACGAATGGGCAGAAGTTCGCTTGTCTTCAAAGAACCACGTTGATGCGCCAATCCTCATCCCAACCAAAGATGGCACAGAAACTGTTCACTTACTGATGTCACACCCTACTCCGCCTGCTTTCGATGTAGGTAAGAACATTGAACAGAACGCAGCCGAAGTAGACTTCTGGCACCAATATATCCAGAACAAATCGTTCATCTATGACGACTCTGGAAAAACGGGTGGCCTTGAGCAAGGGCAACACTTTGTCATGATGGGCGATCAAAACCTAGACCCAGTAGATGGCGACGGTATTAGTTCTGTGATGCAAGACTTGCACAACGATGCATTAGTTAACCAAGATGTCACCAATGGCAGCTTGTATCCGACAAGTTACGGTGCTGCTGAGCATGCCGTCGATAAATCATCATCTCACCCACAGCCAAACCGTATCACTTCGACGTTTGGACTTGCTGTTGATTACGCGCTGCCTTCAGCAACACTTAACATCGTTGATTCTGGTGTTTATTGGGCGGCTTCTTATGAAGAAGGTCGTAAGCTATTTAACGACACTCGTATTGGCGACTATGGTAACGGCAAAGACGTATCATCTGATCACCGAATGATCTGGGTAAAGGCTGATTTCAGTCACTAACCCATTCAATTGAGACCTACGAAGCCCTCTTGTTTCTATGAGGGCTTTTTAATAAGCGTAACCGATTACCACTAGCTCTATGCTCTCGAGTTTGAATTGTGGATGCCAAGAACCATAGTTATTGGATCCCAGAACTCTTTTTTCTATCTGAATTTATACTTATATTACTTGCACTTATTGAGTGGAACTCCGAGGAATAAAGAATGAGCAAGCTAACGATTATTGCTACAATCGTCTCTAAAGAAGATAAGATTGAGTTAGTTAAATCAGAGATGATTAAATTGATCGATAAAACCCGTGTTGAAGATGGTTGTATAAATTACGATCTGCACCAAGATAACAGTAACCCTGCTCACTTCGTTTTTCATGAGAACTGGGAGTCTGAAGCTCATCTAGAGAAACACTTAGCGAGCCAACACATCGCCGAGTACATGGCTGCGACTGAAGATTGTATCGAAACCTTTGTGCTTAATAAAATGACGCACATTGCCTAACCAGTCACTCAGTACTGATTCAATAGAAAACCCTGCTCTGATCGCAGGGTTTTTCGTTTCTACAAGCTTATATCTGCTCATTCTAATAATGAAAAAACCCGCCAGAGTAGCGGGTATGGTCAATAATCATGACTGTCAAAGACAGATAGGTAACAACCATCAATCCAATATTGAGTACCACTTTACAGTGGCACTCTGACATTTCTTTTGCTGATCGCTAGCACGGGGGCACTAGTTAAAAGCACGAGCCAAAATGCCATTCCCTTGATATTGGTAAACACTTGAATTACTGCTTACAAAGACCGATTCTCCGGGCTTAAGAGAAACTGACCGTCCTTCTGAAGTGACGGTCGCCTCTCCTTCTACACAGAACAAGATCTCCGCGCTACGTAAATACTGTGACTTGCTCTCATCAGTCGCAGACAAGATATCAAAGCCAAAGTCATCCACTGGAATCGGATAGCTCATCTTGCCCTCTTTCAATACAGGCTTAAGACGAATATCTTCTGGCTTAATCGGCTCAAAGATCGTGTTGTCGATAAGCTCAGGAACGTCTATGTATTTAGGTGTGAGACCGGCACGCAGCACATTGTCAGAGTTTGCCATAATCTCTAAACCCGTACCTTGAACATAAGCATGTGGGGTTTCTGCGAACAGGAACATCGCTTCACCCGGCGCCAGTTCAACCGTGTTAAGCATCAATGGTGCAAACAAACCAATATCACCTGGATAATGCTGTTTGAACTCTTTGCTGTATTGCAGAGCTTCACGCCCCATAACCGTTTTAGCTGGTCGCGCATGCGCCGCATAAAGTTCATTAAGCGCAGACTCTTTACGGTCACTCTCAAGCGACATAATTGCACTAAAGAAAGACTTCAGAGAATCACTGTCGGCATTGGCTTTGAGCACATTAAGCTCAATCGCTAACGAAGGAATCTCCGCTTCTTCGAACAAGGCAATAATATCGTCGATTGGACGAAAGCCATTCATCGCTTTGTAGAACGTCAACGCATAAACAAGTTCAGGCTTATGGTTTGGATCTTTGTAATTACGATTAGACGCATTCAAAGGGATACCAAGTGCATTCTCTCGCTCAAAACCTAACTCAGATTTACGCTTATTTGGGTGAACCTGAATCGACAACGGTGTTTCTGCTGCCAACACCTTAAATAAGAAAGGTAGTTCACCGAAACGTGCCGCCGTGTACCCGCCTAAAACATCGGTTTTGTTTTCATCAATCATGTGGGAAAGCGGCTCACCTGTGTCGCCTACTTTTGAGCAACCATTAGGATGAGCACCCATCCAGATCTCAGCTTGCGGTTCTTGATTTGGGTTCACAATACCAAACAGTTGGTTGATGGAGTCTTTGCTTCCCCATGCGTAGTTTTGAATAACGTTGTCGAGTTTAAATAGAGACATAATTACTTCTCATTAAAAATCTGGCCGCCAAGCTTGAGCGTGGCAGCGATGTTACGGGCACTACGAGTCAGATTTTGGCTCGCTTCTGATAAAACTTGGTCTAAGGACTGAGGTGAACGCACGGTTCCAAACAGGCTAGACATTGAGCCGTAAAGCTTTTCAACGTCTGTACCCAAAGAACCAGCGATACCAATGGTCGGAATATTCAGTTTTTGAGCACGCTGAGCGATACCAAATGGAGTCTTACCTTGCAGGGTTTGGTTATCCATCTGCCCTTCACCCGTCACGACCAATGAAGCGCCTTCAAGTGCGTTATCCGCATCCAACGCATCCAGTACCATCTCGATACCCGCTTTAATTTGGATATTGAACGCTAGGCTTAGTCCTAACGGCGTGCCACCCGCAGCACCAAAGCCTGCGCTATCTCGATGATTAACACCTGTGTGAGCCTGAGCGATATCGGCAAAGTGCCCGATAGCAGCATCAAGTTGTTGAACTTGAGTTTGTGAAGCCCCTTTCTGAGGACCAAACACGGCACTTGCTCCGCTTTCGCCACATAATGGGTTATTCACATCACATGCGACAACGAACGTGACTTCTTTGCATCTCGGATGCAACCCATCAAGTTCGATGCTTTCTAGCTGACTTAATTCGGCGCCGCCACCAGATAACTCGTTGCCTTGCTTGTCTAATAACTTGCCTCCCAACGCTTGTAAAATGCCAGCACCTGCATCGTTGGTTGCGCTACCGCCCAAACCAATGATGATCTGTTCAACGCCTTGATCTAACGCATCTTTAATCAATAGCCCTGTGCCAAACGAAGATGCGGTTAAAGGTGATCTTTCTTCTACCGTTAATCGGTCTAAGCCAGACGCTTGAGCAAATTCTACCAAGGCAGTTTTTACCTTTTTGCCATCAACAGCCTGCTCTAACGATGCCCAGTAAGCTGTGCATTCACGTCCGATTGCGTCCATCGTTTGCAACCGTTGTTTCTTACCATTGAGCGCCTCTAGCAACACGTCTACCGTGCCTTCACCACCATCAGCGAGTGGCATTTTCACAAACTCTGCATGAGGGAAAACGTTAGCAAACCCACGCTCAATACAAGACGCAACTTGATTGGCATCGAGTGACTCTTTAAATGAATCGGGGGCAATTACAATTTTCATTGTCGTTCACCATTCCCGCCCACCAAGGTGAACGGGTGATTAAAATTAGAATTTGATTTGGAATGTTTTTGCTTGGCAAGATGCCAATTCACCAAAAGATAATTCGCCAAAGGTTTCTGTTGCTAGATCACCTTCGCGTACTCGCTCATCCATACTTGTTTCTTTCCAGCTTGAAACCGCTTGATTGAAGGAGATTGAATCTGACACAGAACCTGTTTCTGCCGGGTTGTAAACACGCATGATCAGTGCATCTTCATCTTCCGCTTTCTTCAGTACACTCAGCACAGCGCCTGATTGTTGCTTAGACAGAAGGCTAAAACTCATCGGTAGGTTCTGCTCGCCCACATTCAGCTTCATCGCGTTGTAAGGGATCTTGTTGTAGCATTCGATTTGAGTGACATTGTCACGTGATTGCGCCATGATGTTCGCATCAATGTGGTTACCAGAGAAGCCACACAGTGTGAATTCACACACTAACTTACCGCGTACTTGTGAATCCGGTGTCGGGATCTTGATGCCTGATGGACGGCCCGGACGAAGCAATAGCTCTTCTTTACCCAACACGCCGATACCACGGAACAATGTCAGTGCGAAGGTATCTCTGTTTTCGTCACCTTGAGATGCAATCACTTCAAATTCACGCAGACCATTCGACATAATAGCCATGCCCGCGTTACCGTTTTCTAACGCAGCGAAGTTCATCAGTTGGTAAACCGGAACCGGTGCTTCTTTCCACTTCTCTTCTTCCCAAACTGCCATTGCTGGGTCATTGGTTGGTCGAGTAATACAACCGAACTGGTTGTCTGCAACCACAGTTTCAGAAACGAATGGCGTTGGTACTAGCACACGTACACGGTGATCGTCGGCTTGGTTATCTAGCTCCATACGGACTTCAATGCGGCGAGAACCTTGCTTCAATACCACTTGGCATTCCGCTTCAACGAATCCATTTTGACCCGTGCGTTCTTCACGCTCTGTAAGGTTTGCAGGCACGCTCATGCGGAAAGCGATGTTCGCTACCGATTGGAAGCCTTGGTGATCAATCGATGTTTCGACTGGGAATTCATCTGAGTACAGTAACCACTCTTGACGAGATGGAGAGTAATCGTACTCATCGCCGTCATCAGAACCGTCTTCCAAACGAAGTACTTGGTCGAATACTTGCTCTGTCTCTTTATCGAAAATAGTCAGAGTACCGTTGTCGTTCACATTGATTCGGTAGTACTCGTTTTCTAATAGGTAGTCCTTTTGCTCGGCAACTTTTACAGCGCCCTTCTCGTTACCTTGGATGTGTAACGTGGTGAAGCCCATTGCTGGAACACTACGTTTGATTTGAATATCAAACTCCATAAACGGGTCGTAGTTACCGTAGTGAACGATTTGACGGTCTACTTTGCCTGGGTCAATTTGGCGCTTGTCTTGGATGAAGTACTCAACAGGGTTTTCGTTTTCATCAAAGATAGAGAACTCTTGTGCACGGATAGTGATAGTCGTGTTAACCACTTCTTCACGCTCGTATGGTGAAAGGTTGAACATTGCTAGTTTGTCGGAACCTTCGCGATCCGGCATATGGTCAACAATCTTACGCTTGTAGAAATGAATCAGGTTGGTCGCCATGTCGTCCGCAAGGATGTAGCGGTTTAGGATCTCAGCGTGAACCTTGTCTGAACAACAGCAGCCAATCGAGTCATGAGCGTGGTTCTTCATGCTCTCTTTCCACATTTTCTCGATCAAACCGTGGTGGTATTCAAAGCCTAATGTCCAAGCGATAGATGCTAGCGGTTCTAAGATATTTACAATCTTGTTTTCGATTTCTGCATGGATCAGTTTGATGTCCATACGCGTAGAAGAAATCGTACGGTGAACACGCATGTATTTTCCGTCGTTGAATTCGCCTTTGATTGTATCGAGTTGGTCGCGTGCCGCTTCTACTTTTTCGAACACTTCTTCAAAGCGACTCATTGAGAATTCGCGATCTGGGTAGATTTCGCGGAGCTTGTCCATTACTTCAAAGATATCTTTTTGAATCGGCATTTGATCGTGGCCGTTCGGTAGCAAGATATCTTTAGTTACCGATGGCTTTTCTAGCACTGGGAAGTACTTATCTAAACGAGCACGCAAGCCTTCTTCGTCTTGTGGAAGGTATTTACCAATCGCGTAACCTAGCGGAAGCACTTGTGCCGTAACTTCACTGCCGTCATTAGACTGCCATAAGAATTCTGTTTTGTTGGTGCCATGACGCTCTGAACAACCACGCCAGAACATTGCACGCGTGATGTCGAAGCCGTTGTAGATCATTGGCAGCTGTGAGCTCATGCTGAATGAATCTGGTAGGTAACCAATCTTCATTGCATCGCCAAACTTCACGCAGTCACGAATGCCATACATCATGTTACGTACAATTGACTCACCAGAAACTTGCATTGTGTCGGTTTGAGAATACCAAGGGCCAATAATTAACTTGCCCGCTTCAACCAATGCTCTTACGCGTTCTGTGTTCTCTGGTTTGATTGCGAAGTAATCTTCTAGAACGGCTGTTTGACCATCTAGAACGTAGTATTTGTATTCTGGATCACTCTCCAGACGGTTCATGATTTCTTCCATGTTGTTCACAAGAAGAATGCGAGACTCTTCTGTTGTGAAATACCATTCACGATCCCAGTGCATGTGTGGAGTAATATGTACGCGTGATGTAGTCATAATCATTTACCTAAATGTGTCGCTTCGAGTAAATCTAAAATTCGAACTCAAATACGACTAAATTAAAGTTTTTCAAGGGGTTAAAATTGGCTGCCACTAAATTTAGGGTGCAGAAAACCACGCCCAGAATCTGTGTGAATAAAACCGTTAGGAGCACAGGTATTTAGGACAGCCAAGTTGTTCGTTATTTTTTATATGGTGTTTTAATTGCGAGTTAGAAGTTAGCTCAAAATTTAGTTAGTTCTGTGTTGCAGTACTTGCTTCAAACTTACCCTTTTTTACAGCATGACCACGCCACATCAGAAGAGTAACAGTTGAAATCACTGTGCCGACAATCGCAGCACCGAACCAGATTGCAGCAGCAGAGAATGCGCCTAAACCTGAATCGTGTAACAAGAAGATAGAGAAAATACCTGCACCCGGAGTCGATAGACCAATACCTGCCGCGCCAACCATCGCACCTGTAACCACTGATCCTAGTAAGAATGAGCCGATTACACGGATTGGATCTTCAATCGCCATTGGGATTGCGCCTTCGGTAATACCCGCTAGGCCAAGTAGCCATGTAGATTTACCGGTTTCAATCTCAAAGTCTTTAAATAGGCGTGGAGCGATCATGGTTGAAGCCGTTACGGTGAACGCTGATACCATTTTTACTGAACCAAAGATTGCGTATGGGCCATAAACACCGTTCGCCATTGCACCTAAACAGAATGCGTAAGCGGCTTTGTTTACCGGACCACCTAAGTCGAATGATACAAACAGACCAAGAATCGCACCCAATAACAGCGCATTGGTGCCTGACATACCGTTCAACCAGTCCGTTAGACCTTGGTTTAGGAACGCTACAGGTTTACCTATAACAAATAGCATCAAGCTACCTGCCACCAAAGTACCGATCACCGGATAAAGGTAGAAAGTAAGGAAGCCGTTAAACGCAGGGCCTAAGCGAACATGCTCTTTTACCCAACGCATCACGTAACCAGCAATCAAACCACCAACAACACCGCCTAGGAAACCAGAGCCAATGATGTTTGCTGCAATACCTGCGGCAAAACCAGGACCAAGTGCTGGTTTATCTGCTAATGAGTAAGCTGTGTAAGCTGCCAGTACTGGCACCATCAATGTACCCAGTAGGCCGCCACCTAGTTTGCGATACATCCATAGCCAAGAATCTTTTGTTGCATAGAGCTCTTGCAGGTCAAAAATTTGCGCGATAAGAACAGCAACAGCAAGAACAGTACCACCAGCAACGATAAGAGGAACCGCGTAAGAAATACCAGAAAGCAGTGCTTGTTTGAGCTCAGTTTTCAGTGGCAGTTTCTTCGGTTTATCATCAGTAGCTACTTTACGCTCTGCACCGTTGCCTTTTTTCGACTCTTCGATCGCTTCGTTTAAAATGCGCTCACCGTGTTTAATCGGTTCTGCAACTGGGATTTCAACACGAGGAATGCCATTAAAGCGCTCAGATTCTTTAATCGCAACTTCAGCAGCAAACACACACGCTACAGCATTATTAAGTTGTTCCGCAGTTAAGCGATCTTCAATACCGTTTGCGCCCTGCTTTTCAACATGAATCTTGTAGCCAAGCTTTTTGCCGGCTTTTTCTAGGTATTCTGCCGCCATATAAGTATGAGCAATACCTGCTGGGCAAGCAGTAACGCATACAATTGTCGGTGCATTTGTATCTAAGTTGTCTTGTTTTTCTTCTTGTTGATTGTCGCCATCAAGAAGCGCAAAGATTTCTTCAGCCGTTGTCGCTTTTAATACCGCTTCGCGAACATCGTCGTCAACCAATGTAGTTGTCAATGCAGTGAGCAGATGCATGTGGGTAGAACCCGCTTCTGCATTTGGAATCGCAATTAGGAAGATAAGATTTACATCTTCGTCTTCATCCAAGCCTTTCCATTTCATGTCTTC
Source organism: Vibrio sp. BS-M-Sm-2 (assembly GCF_041504345.1). Taxonomy (NCBI): domain Bacteria; kingdom Pseudomonadati; phylum Pseudomonadota; class Gammaproteobacteria; order Vibrionales; family Vibrionaceae; genus Vibrio; species Vibrio sp. BS-M-Sm-2. Next base: position 1,342,885 of record NZ_CP167895.1, on the reverse strand, counting down.
TTTAAGCGTTGCTACAGCGAAGCCAGCTTCTTTAACCGCGTCAGTCTTGCCATGCGGTACTGCTAGGCCTTCGCCAAGCGCTGTCGGGCCTTGCTCTTCACGAGCAAATACTGCATCAAGATACTCTTGCTTGTTATGCAGTTTGCCTTGCTGATCCAGTTGGTCAGCAAGTGCGTAAATCGCTTCTTCTCGACTGCTAAACGTAGTTTGCAGATTTACGAGCGACTTATTCGTTAGAGTAGTAAGTTTCATAACCTTTGTCCCATAGTCACGGATTAGTACGACAGTCGTCCCTGCCGACGAGAAGAATAATACAACTTCAAGACATTTAATCCGTGATCACGATCTCACTAATACATATTTGTATTTAATTTGTATTCAAATCGTATTGGAAAATCCTTTAAGAAAGCTTGTTATGTATCGTTTAATTTGTATTATATGTACTACAAAACGCCGATACGACGCTCACACTAACCTTTAAAGCAAGGCTTATATAGAGCAAATTTACGTATTTAAGGTACAGGTTGTTAATCAAAGTCTAGTTGTTCTAGCGCACAAATGAGGCAAAAATGGCAAGACTCCCTATGTATCGCCAAATCGCAGATGCAATAAGAGAAAAGATCAGTTCTGGAGAATATAAAGTTGGAGAAGCACTCCCAACAGAAGCGCAATTGCGTGAAGTATTCTCGGTAAGCCGTGTGACGGTTAGGCAAGCGTTGAAACTACTGATCGAAAACGATGAGCTTGAAAGCGTTCAAGGCAGCGGCACTTACGTCAAAGAGAACAAGATCAATTACGACATCTACAAACAGTCGAGCTTTCAAGAAAAGTGGGCGCATTTGGATGTGGTTACACACAGTGACGTTCTGGCCTTTGAAATGAAGCCGTGTTCTTTGGCGATGTCTGAGCATTTAGATATCAAAGAAGGCGAATTGGTTTTCTACGTAAAGCGTGTTCGTTTCATAGACAACAATCCAATCACGGTTGAAGAAACTTGGTTACCTGTTGCCCTATTCCCAGATCTCACCTATCAAGTGATGCAGACATCAAAGTACGACTTTATTGAGAACACCAAAGGCATGGTGATTGATAGAAGTGAGCAAGAATTGGTGCCGATTCTTCCGCCTGAAGATGTTGCGAAACAGCTAGGTATTGACCCAGCTCAGCCTATCATTGAAAAACGTACTCGCGGTTACCTCGCCAATAACACGGTGTTTGAATACAGCCGTAACTACTTCACGTCTAACGATTACCGATTTACTTTGGTCGCAAGACGCCAAAGATAATACCCATCAGCGAGTTTTTATAATAGCAAATTGACCAGCACAGAGAGCGCCTTGTTCTCTGTGTTTCTGTGCTGTTATTTCAATCATAAACCTAGCTTTCTCCCCAAAATATTCCTAAACCAATATCAAGCAACCTCACGAAAGATCATTCACGTTCATTTAAATACTGTTCGCGCACTTTGAACATAAACTAAGCGCCAAATGACAAGAACAACAGTCGACAGGAATGTAAATGAATACCAAACAACTTGAGGACGCGGTAAGCGAAGTGAGCTTATTCAATCAGCACCTCCACTTAATCCAATCCGTGCATACCATTCCAACCCCAAAAATGAATTGGGAGTCGATTGCGATGGAACCTGCGCCGGCAATGCCAACGGTCCGATTCGATCATAAAGTCAAAGCCATGGAAGCGCTTGATGAGTACAAGCCTAACTGGCTAGATATGCTGTTGGGCAGCAAGTCGAAGTTGTACACCCTCACCAATAATATCGAGCGTGCCGCCGAACAAGACATCGAACAATACAAAACTGAGTTTGTAAGTTGGGTTCAACACTACAGCTACTGGGCCAAAGATAATCAGTTGTCGAAAGGCATTTTAAACAACGACAGTGGCGCCAAGCTTTCTGCCCTTTCAGAAGCGCAACAGAACCCTATAAACGCCGCTGTAGTCGACACCAAACTGATAAACCATAACTTTAATACCTATAAGAATGGGCACCTGTTAGAAATCAACATTCAGGTTAATAAGCACAACGTGATCCCAAAAGAAAAAAAGGTATTGTGCCAAGGTGAAGTGAAGCTTGAAACGGTGCCTCTTTCTGAAAGCAACACCTTATATCGTGAGTATGTGTGCAGCTGTATTCTTAAATGCGCGCAAGATGCTTTCAATGTGTTACCCGAGACGAGTGTTGTGATCAATGTTGAACAGATTTCAGCAGATCAATCGAGCGAGACCATAGTTTCATGCCATGTCGAACAAGGGTTACTCGAGTTCTTGTTAATCGAAGATGATAAACCCTCTGAGATACTTGAATTCTTTGTCCACATTGAAGATTTCAATCCTCATCGAGGTAACGGGTTCTCAGCGATCAAAACGATTTTTTCGCCTTTGCCTATGGCGTCATAACTCACTCGCATTTTCGATTCAATCATTGACGACTCTTCACGACTAGCCTTACGTTCGTCGTGTTAAATCACTTTATAAACCAAACCATTATGTCGACACACACTATCTCACAAACAACGCGCCCATTAACAAGCACAGTTTTATACACACGTTCCCTAGCAAAGCTACCTATAGTTCTAATCGCTATCTCTATGCCCGTATTTGCCGAAGAAGTTGATGAAATGGTACTCGAAGGCGACGTCGTATTAAGCGAAGGTTCTGAGTTAAAAGAAGAAGCTGAAGAATCCCCTTTTACGCCCCTGACTAAGCTCGGATTTATCTACTCACAAAACACAAGCTCATCTTTGTCGATCAACTCTGGAATCTCTGTTGGATACAAAAAAGAGAACTGGGGCCAACGAGTTCAATTTGATACCTACTATACCGATGCTGAAAACGATGAAGACGGCACCAATCGCTATACCACCAACTATGGCATTAGCTATGACCTGAACGAAGTCACCTATTTGGTCGCCACAACACGTTTTGAACACGACCACTTTGGTACTTATCGTAAGCAATTCATAACGGCTACAGGACTGGGTCGCCACTTTTATGATACTGAAAGAATCAAACTCCAAGTATCTGCCGGTCCGGGTTACCGAATCAGTAAGCGACAGTCTTCTGATGAAGAGTTTCCAAACAAAGAGAACTATGAACTGATCGTCAATGCCAATATTGATGGATCATTAACCCTAACAGAAACGTTTTCTATGGGGGCAACGGCTAACATGGCTTACGGTGAGGAAAACACTAACTACAACCTCAAAGGCTATCTAAAGAACATTCTCATGGGTAATTTGGCGCTAACCTTTGATACCGAATATATCTACAACACCACTGTTGCATCTGACCAAAGTAACGCCGAAGTCTACAGCTCAATGAATCTAAACTACGATTTCTAACCGCCCTCACTGCTTTCTACACTTAATCTAGTCCACAATAGCAAAAGGCCCTCACAATGAGGGCCTTGAAGTATCTAGCTTCTCGCTACACTGTTTTGGTTCTCAATCGAGTAAGTATGTCCATCTGTTTTAGATTCGCCATACCAACGTAAGCCACTGGCACTAAGAACAGTGAGAAGAAGGTTCCGGCTGTTAAACCTCCGACCAACACTAAACCAATATTGATTCGACCTAACGACCCCGGACCATCTGCTAATGCCAATGGCAATGAACCAAGGATCATCGTCAGTGAGGTCATTAAGATAGGACGCAGCCTTGAACGCGCGCTGCTGATCGCCGCTTCTTTTGCACTCACGCCAGATTTGCGTTTCTCGTTGGCAAACTCCACCAGCAAAATACCGTGTTTGGTCACTAGGCCAACCAATGTCAGCAGTCCGATCTTCGAATAAATATTGAGACTTTGACCAAATACCGACAGCGTCAAAATCGCACCCACGATACACAATGGCACCGTCAGCAAGATGATCATTGGGTCGACAAAGCTTTCAAACTGCGCGGCCAAGATCAGGAAAATAAAAATCAATGCTAATACGAACAGCACTTGTGCTCCTGCTGTTGAATCAACTAAGTCTTTAACAATTCCATTGAATTCGTAGCTCTGCGCCGGTTTCAATAAGCTTGGAACCGTATCATCAATGTAGGCTTTCACATCACTCGCCGTGTATCCGGGCATCAAATCTGCGGTAATTTCAGCGCTGTCTTTACCCATGAACGTCTTAAAGTTAGATTCCGATGTCACTTGTTTGATTGATACAAACTGAGACAAAGGAAGCCTTTGCCCCGACTGTGAATCCACATACAGCTTATCGAGAACCTTAAAGTCGCCGAGATCCTTTCGGTTAACTTGAACTTGAATGGGGTATGTATAACCGTCATCGGCTTGCAAATCTGCCGCCTTCACAGATCCAAGGAAGGTCGATAACGCGTTGGTTACGTTGCTGTAATCAACACCAGACAACACAATCGCATTTCGGTCAATCGACAAGTCATAACGTAATTGGTCGCGTAACATCGAATTTTTAATGTTGGTCACGCCCTCATAACTCTCAAGCGCGTCAACGACCTCACTTGCGGTTTCAGACAACACCGAGGTGTCGCGGTTAACCGTCGTCAGCTCAAGGATCATATTGGTCGCTATGCTTAAGTTATCTGCCGAGCGAACCTTGAAAGACATGCCATAAGCAGAGACCGAGCTTTGCGCTTTGGCGATAAACTCGTTAACCAGTTCATCAGCTGACTGGTCACGTTCGCCCCATGATTTCAATAAAACGTGATTAGTCGGAGTCCCTTCGATGTAAGACAAGTTTGCCTCTACCGAACGATCACCTTTGAACACACTGTTAAGTTGCTCGTTGTTGTCTAGGTGATACTGACGACCTACCCCTGTTGGTGGCGTTGAAGTCACCTCGACAAAACCAGTGTCTTCGGTTGGAAGTAGCACTTGAGGCATTTTCCAAACCGCCAAAACAGACAGAGCAATCAACACCAAAGCAATACTACTCATCAGTGTTTTACGCTCAAACCATTTGCCCAGTTCTTTGGTGTACAAGTCAGACAGAACATTCAGCTTCGCATCAACTTTTTTGTACCACCTTGCTGGCTTTGTAACTGGCTTCATTAAGTAAGCACACATCATGGGCGAGAGCGTTAAAGCAACAAACCCTGAGATGATCACTGCAGCAGCTAACGTGAAAGCAAATTGTCTAAATAGATCGGCGGTTAAGCCCGACATCAGGCCAATAGGTAGATATACGACCGCTAACGTGAGCGTCATCGCTATCACAGGAAAAACGATCTCTCGACACCCTTTGATTGCAGCATTAAAAGGGGTTTCGCCCTCTTCGATATGTCGGTAACAGTTTTCAGCCACAACAATGGCATCATCGACAACTAAACCAATTGCAAGAATGATGGCCAAGATAGTCAGCACGTTGATACTAAACCCAAGTAGATGCATGACTGCAAATACACCTATCACACACACTGGAATGGTAATGATCGGAATCGAAGCCACACGAACAGAACCAAGGAACAACACGACAACGGCTGAAACCAGAACAATCGCTTCAACTAAAGTCATGAAGCCTTCGTCAATTGCGGTTTTAATGAAATCAGCTTGGTTGTAGACCATCTTCATCTCAATGCCTTCAGGCAACTGAGGTTGAATCACGTCTATTTGCTTCTTAACCTTATTGGCAACCGTCACTGGGTTTTCACTTTTCAGTGGCAGTACCTGAATCGACATAGCTAAATTTTCATCTACACGAAGAATGCTCGGCGTAAGGCTCTCTTCCCCCATTTTGACTTCAGCGATATCACCAATGCGAATGATCTTGCCGTTATCGACACGAACCACCAAATCTCGCACATCATCAACACTGGTCACTTGATTGACTGGGTTAATGGAGAAATCTCGCACCTGACCTTTGATAGTACCCGCGGTAAACGTCGCGTTGTATGAGCTTAATGTACCGACCACGTCTGACGCACTCATGTTAAGCGCCATCATTCGATCAGGCTGTAACCACACACGAACCGCTTTTTCACTGCCACCATACGGCCCCCAAATCCCCCCACACCTTGTATGTGCTTAAACTGGGGCACGACTTGCTGGCTAATGTAGTCATACATGTCTTGCTTAGACATCTTGCCGGTATTCACAAACGTGATGATGTTACTCGGCATGCTGGTATCAGAAGAGTCATCCGTTACCGTTGGCTTATCCGTCATACTAGGAGGGAAATCACCAATCGCTTCAACACTGCTACGCAGATTGTTCATCAAGCTCGTGTATTCGACGTCATTAATGTCATCTTCAAACATGATTTTTAGATTACACGTTCCTTCCTGACAGTCGGTCGTCATGGTTTTCACGCTGTCTAAACCTGTTGCCGCCGTGATCAGTTTATCTGCCACATTGCGCGACATGAACTCAGCGCTCGCGCCATTGATCGCCGCGGTTACAGTCGCCGACGGTGTTTTATGTTCAGGAAAGTATTGGATTGAGAGCTTTTGAAACGACAAAAGCCCAAGCAAAACAATGGTAATACTCAGAACAGACGCAAACACAGGGTGCTTGATACAAATCTCAGGAAGCTTCATTCAGTTTCTCCTTTGTTACGGCTTCCTTGCTTTGGGTTTGCTTGCTTAAAGTTTCCTTGCTGTGAGTTTCCTTGTTTAGACTTTCGCTCGATGATTGCTCAGCAGCCGCATTAGTTTCCCCACCCTCGCTATTTTCGTTGACGGCTTCATCTACACCTTTTGTTGCTTCCGTCCAATCAACCGAAGGCTCAACCGGATGTGCTTCATCAATCTGTGTTTCGGTCTCTTCTACCTCGGGCTTAACGGTCTGCTTAGTGACCACTTTATCTACCGGCTCCGTAATTAACTCAACCGTTTTCTGCTCCGCATTAGGGTTCATTACCTTAACTAGAGACGCTCTCTTTAGGTTCTGTTGTCCCGTCACTACGACCTGATCACCCAGTTTCAATCCGCTTTCTACAACGACGTACCCATCGTTAGTGTTCACGCCCAATTCAACAATGTGTTGCTCGATTTTTTCGCCATTCACAATCCATACAAAACGTTGTGCATTTTTTGCTTGAACGGAATTTTGAGAAACCACCATTTGAGTCGTGTCTTCGCTCGTCATTTGGCTTACTTTGGCAAACATGCCCGGAACTAAGCGATGATCTGGATTAGTCACGTGCGCGTGTACTTCTACGCGACCTGAACTCTCATCAACCGCGGGGGCAATGTAATCCACAACACCAGAAAACGCTTCATCGACAAATGCATCAACTTGGATGGAAACATTCTGACCTAGTTTTGCGTTACCCAAGTCAGACTGTCCAATGGAATACTGAACTTCGACAGGATCGAGTTTAATCAAACTCACCAACGCGGTTGCGCCATCAATCTTACTGCCCACTGAGTGGGTGAAGTTGGTTAATTGCCCATCAAATGGCGCAACCAATAAATAATCATTCATTAGCGCTTCTTTCTGACGGAAATCAGCCGCAGCTAAATTCGCCTGCTCTCCCAGTTCTTCAACATCTTGTTGAGACATAGAGTCAGGCTGTTTCTTTAGTAATTCTTGTACTCGCTTTAATTTCGACTTTGCTAACGCTAGAGAGCTTCTTGCTTTGTCTAAATCGGCTTTCGCTTTGGTATTGTCCAGTTGAGCGATCAACTCGCCTTTTTTAACTGAATCTCCATCTTTGAAATGGATATTGAGAATTTTGTCGGAGGCACTGAATGTCAATGCAGCAGAATCCGTTGCCCTGATTTTGCCAACCTCGTTGATTGAAGATGTGAATGCTTGTTTGTGCGCTTTTTCGATAGTCACAGGAATCAAGTTTGAGTCTTGGGCAAACGATGGAGAGATATGTAAGGCAAACAGTGCCAAACAGATTGTTTTGCTAAGCTTTGTAAATTTCATTTTTAATAACCATAACCGTTGAATTCGCATGAATTAAAACGTTTTTCTAAGCAGCTATTTCTTACTTAATGAGCTTCCAGCTATCTAAATAATGCTAAAACAGCTAATAATGAGAAAAGGGCTCAACTCACTGTCGAGCCCAGCAATGTTTATATGATTCCTAAATTTTTACGTTTAGAACTCCAAAGTAAAAGTTAAAAACGATGCTGATATTGAACACCAAGCACGAGAGCATCGGCAGTCACATCAGCAGTCACATCAGCAGTTATATTGGAACTCGTTCCTGGAATCGTCGTCAGGTTTTCGTCAATATCTTGTGATTCTCCGATGATAAAGCCGACACCAATGTCCACAGAACTGGCAGCCGTGAAGTTATACGTCCCTCCGACTGTAAGCCAATGACGGTTAACATCAGGAATAGAGAGCGATGTGAGTTCATCAGTCGGGGAAATGTCGTACATGTAGCCCGCTCGTAGAACGATGTCTTTTGACATGGTGTATGTACCACCGACAGAAACATGTCCTGCATCTTTCCATTGATACTCTTTAATAGAGTCGTCATAAGAGTCAGATATTAGCGAGTCAAATTCAGACCAATTCACCCATTGCAGGCTGTAGTGAAAAGCCCACTGTTCGTTGAGCTGGTGCCAACCGGAAAACTCTAGAGTGTCTGGTAGAGGTACGTTCATCTTGTCGGCAGGGACACCGCCTTTGGTAATGTCACCTTCCACTTCGATATCTGGGCTGTAACGGTAACTAATACCGAACTTGTTATGTTCGTTGACTTGGTAAGTCGCACCAACATTAGCCCCCAAACCGAAACCATCTGCATCTACATTTAACAAGTTTTGACGGTATATCTCACCCTCACCGTAGATAACATCTATCCCGGCACCTAAGTTGATTTGTTCGGACAATTCATAAGCCACAGCGAAGCCAACATTGATACTGGAAAGCGCTGTTTTCCCTCCGAACTCATCCGCTTCGAACGACTCGTCAAACTCAACGTCAGTACCGAAATTGGAATGGACTGTTGCGCCCAAGGTAAATTGGGAATCTTGAATTGGATGCACGTAATGGATGTTTGGAACCAAAGTACCTGCGCTAAGATCTTGGTCACTCAGTGATGTGGTATCCCCTTTTAAAGGCGTATAACTGATATCCGATACATCAATACCACTATCGATATAGATAGCGCCGACAGAGAGTGTTGGTTGCTCGATGTAAGCCATCGCAGCACTGTTCTTAGCCACAATTGCCGCGCTATCGGCCATAACAGCATCACCCGCGAATGCACGACCTAAACCCGTTGCTGATTGTGCGTTAAGTTGGAATCCTGCGGCGTTTGTTAAACAAGGAATGAGAGCAGCTGCGGTGCCCAATATGAGTTTATTCTTCATCTTGAGGCACCTCAGTTTCGATATGATCTTCGTTGTTTATAACTACGACTGAGCCGTCACTCATTACCATTGAAGCAACAGCAACTTGCTGAGTGTCAACAGCTTCACGTACGTCAGACATATTTTCTCCCGGCATACCCGGCAATCCATTTTCATCAACAGGCCCTTCATAAGGAAACAAATACGTACCGTGTCCACCTGTTGTCGTTCTTATGACTCCACCGAGTTCGATCTGATCACGCTTTGTACCCGTTATTGGGTCTAAGCCAAGAGCAGTAATTAGTGGCTCAGTACCTGTACGAATGTTGTTTGGATCGCTGTTTGGAATAACGCTATCGGGAACGTAATCTACACCTACATCGCAGGTTTCTCCGCAGTCTCCGACGGCAGCTAACAAAAGAGTCGGTTGCTCAGCCTTAACTTGACGAGAGATGAAGCTGGCAGGGTCGGCACTATCAATTGTTGCTTGAACCCCTTGTTTAAGGTCTGTAACAACTAAATCGAAGATGTCATTCTCTAACTGACTAACAAGTTGTGCGTTATCAGACGAAAGAGCTACGAACTCTCTAAGTGCTTCAATACATTGTTGATTCGTCGCTTCTGCTGTACAGATATCTGGTATGACAGTTTCAGCAATGCCTCTCTGAACGTCTGGAGACTTCTTAACGCCTTCAGACATTTCAGGGCCTAAGGTTTGAGAAGACAAAACCAAGTTGGTTAACCCCTGTCCCGGAACAACAAAGTTCACTGTATTGAATTCAAATTCATTGTTAACTGGGAAACCATCTTTAACTTGGCTAAATTCACTCACCATTACCGACATGATTCCACCCAACGATTGTCCGATTAAGTGAACGTCATCTTTTTTCACCCAATCTTCTTGGCTTAGTGCATAGCGAAGGCCTAAAAAGTCAGATACGGATTGCTGAAGGTTAGAACGCAGTGCCAATGGCGAATCGATATTGATGAAAAACGCTTTGTTTGCTCGAGCACTGATTTCTATTGGATTTTCTGGGTCGCTAATGTCATACCGCATTCGCTCACCATGATATGGCATGTCGATCGCAACGACGGCGTAACCTTTTTTTGTATATTCCGCAGCCATCAAAGAAGCGGTACCGCGTTCAGCCGTAACACCATGAATAAATATTGCTGTAGGTAACTGACTACTTTTGTCCCATCCATTAGGAACATAAATATCTGCAGTTATATCTAACTCTTCGGTTATCTTCGGAGTTGGGACTCTTTCCGTAGGGAAACCACCATCGATGTTTGTAATCCATTCGTAAAGTGGAGGACAGTTATCCTTCGGTTCAAACTCATCAATGATACATTCTGATTCTCTTGCTTTAGTAAAAGGTAAATAGGAAGGAATCTTAAGCTGTTTGGTATAGAGATCGTAATCTTTCTTCCGTTCTGTAATCGGATTTAACTGACTAGTAAAAGAACTTCCAAATACCTCATGGTTATATTTGATCGCATCCAAGGGAGCATAAGAACTCTGAGTTTTAAACTGTGCGGCATATACAGGAATTCCTTTACCCGGATATATCTCTTCATATGAGCTTGTAGCGCTGATAACTTGAGTGTGGAGATCTTGTTCTTTGTCGTTATTAAATTGTGCCTCGGAGTATATTAATTGCTCAAAGCTAGCGTCTGCTTTTAAAGGTTCGTCAAATTCAGTTTTAACTCCATCAGTCACAACGATCGAATAAGTCGTCCCTTCTTTTAATCCTGATTCGCACTGAATAATAATATTGGAACCATCAGCGGATATTTGAGTAGCAACTTCCGAACCCGATGACTCATCAATTAGCACTACGTTCCCTGCTAAGGTTTCATTATTCAGCGGATAACGCTTATCTGAATTAACACTCTGTAGCGGAATTAAAATAGGCTCTGCACAAAGTCCCCAGCCATCTAAAGCGGCGTATGAGTTGTTGTAGTCCTGATAATAGGCATCATTGGTCGATGACATTGCGGCAACGTGTTCACCGACTCCGGTAATGGTTCCGTCGTCGTCATACCCGTATCCATCGTTCGGTTTTGGTAATTCATTGATGTTGTAGGGAACCAATACCGAAACGGGGTCTTGTGTCGAGTCTTCAGACTGACAGCCGAGTAAGGCAAGCGTAATTAGTCCACATAGATATGGCTTATTGAATTCGTTCAAAACAGCTCCTTCGTAGTTTTCGCATTTAACTGGTGTGGTCGTGCGATTTATCGTTATTTGAGTTGCCGGTTGAGTCGGAGGTAAGTTCGACTGTTATTCGCAGAGAGCAAGGCAACACAAGTTGGAATGACACGTTGATAAAACTACGTAAGAAATTTGAGCAGTTAACCCACACCCACTAAATCAGCGTCACCCGTTAATGATCTAATAGCTACTAACGGCAAGCACCTGAAACCGCATTAAACAACCTCAAAAAGGTATATAAGGAAATCTAATTCGGCTAATAATTAACTTAAATTCAGACACTTAAATATCAAAGACGATGAAATCAGTAAGTTTATGTTTGTTGTAATATTTGTTATGTTTAGGTTAGAACGCTTATAACAATGAGAACCCAGATGTCTGCTGAATTTATTATCAATGATGATATACAGGTCAATTTAGAAGAGAGTGAAATCCATCACTTTAAAACGGGCCGTACCTACCCAATAGGTTCTAATGAATCAGAGCTGCTTAAGTTTTTTATCTCGAGACCTAATGAGGTGATCACTCGCCAAGTTCTTATTGAACAAGTGTGGGTGTCTAAAGGTATATACGTTGAAGATGGCAGCCTAATGCAGACCATCTCTATTTGCCGAAAAGCGTTAGAAGATAAAAGCGGGATGATTATCGTCACTGAGCGCGGCAAAGGGTACCGATTTGCAGGGCAAGTGACACAAGACAAAGAACGCGCACTGCGTAAAATTCAATCTCAACCAAAACAAGAAACGAAACAACCTGAAGACAATACAGCGCCTGAAAGCTCAACAACCGAGACAACTGCCGCACCAAAAAAAACAAACAGTGTGTTAGCACTGATTGCATTATTTGTCGTGACTGCGGGGTTATCCCACTATTTGTTTTCTTATTTAGATAGAAATAGCCTAGGCGAAGATCTCGTGGGTCAGCATTTTATCTCATGTAAAATCGAATCCGATGAATTCACATTTAATGAGTTATTCAACGTAACGCTATATGAATATAAGGGACGAAAAATCATCATCGATAATTCAGGAAAATCTCTGAGCTTCCCTGCCGGATTTAAAGGAGTGACTTGTGAGTAATAAAACGAATACAGCAATTTTTGTGGTACTGCTTGGCGTATTAGTCGGCTGGGTTTCTACCTTTATTCCCAAGTCACCTCTTGAAGGGCATTATTTAGCAAATACAGCATCAATTATTAACCCGTCCAATAATATGATTCATAACCAGTCTGCTATTAACATCGAGTTTAAGAAGAATGACAGTTATGACCTATTGTACGTATCGACTAAGCAAGTCGGCTTTACGTCATCGGGATCTTACTCTGTCACTCAACACGACATCTCACTGGATGAGAACCAACACCAGCAAATCATCCCCAATCGCGAGTTGTCGTTTTACGAAAAGGTGATGATTAGTGAAGGGGCTACATTATCGTCTGACGCCATGCCTTACATTCCATTAAATATAGAAGAGTTCTTGTTGGTGACGCGCTATGGGATGATTCACTTTTGTAAGAAGGTCGTCTGTTCTGAACTGCCAACGTATTCAAATGACACTCCTGACGTTGATATGAACTAAACTCGCTCGGCTATTTTAAGCTTAATTATAGCTTGTGTTTTAGCGCTTACTTCTGGGAAGTAAGTAGGCGTTAAACATAAGTAATCTTTAAACATAAGTAGGCTTCAAAGCTAAGATTTTCACCTCTTTACTCCGATAAATACCCACTTCGTTACACGTTTCCTTCCAAAGTACAAAAAACACTCACGATTTATAAAACGAAACCTCCATATGCAACTAGAACAACCAAAGGTGATCCAAGTTATATTCTAACGAGCCGCAAAATTTGTTTATTAACATCTAAACAACAGTAGTGAATCACGATTTACAACCACAATTAACATCGAAAAAAATGTTTGTCTTAGATCATATCAACCTCAACTATGCCTCGTGCCACAGTGCAGTTTTCTGTACATTCATTGTCATATTCTGAAACACTTTCTTATATTTTTTAAACTTTGTGGAGATTTCTATGTTAGAGCTCTTGATCGGATTAGTGATTACTATTGCTGTTGGTTACTTTATTGTAAAAGGCTATAAAGCGGCGGGTGTATTACTAACTGCTGGCCTTGCCCTACTTCTTATCACCGGCCTTATTGGTCACACAGTCTTACCAGCTAAAGTCGCTTCAACAGGTAACATGGTTACCGACTCACTAGAATTTGTTAAATACATGCTTCAGTACCGCGGGGGCGGCCTAGGCATGCAAATCATGCTTCTTTGTGGTTTTGCTTCTTACATGACGCACATTGGTGCTAACAATGTGGTAGTGAAACAGTTCTCTAAACCACTTGCTGCGATCAAATCTCCCTACGTACTTCTTGTTGCGGCTTACATCGTAGCGTGTCTAATGTCTCTAGCAGTAAGTTCTGCAACGGGTCTCGGTGTACTATTGATGGCAACCCTATTCCCAATGATGACGGCAATGGGTATTTCTCGCCCAGCGGCAGTTGCGGTTTGTGCATCACCTGCAGCCATCATTCTTTCACCAACCTCTGGTGATGTGGTAATCGCGGCAGAAAAGTCAGGCATGTCTCTTGATGTGTTTGCTGTTCAAACGGTACTGCCTGTTTCTATCTGTGCGATCATCGTGATGGCGGGTGCGGCTTTCTTCTGGAACAAATACCTAGATAAGAAAGAAAACACACCAATGGAAAAAGTTGACGTTTCTGAAATCGAAACAACGGCACCAGCTTTCTACGCTGCACTTCCATTTCTACCTATCATCGGCGTTTTCCTATTCAACGGTCGTACGATTCCAGGGCTTTCACTTGATATCTACACCATTGTGGTAGGTTCTATCTTCGTGGGCGCGGTCATCGATTACGTTGTTAAGAAGTTTGACGGCGAGAAAACATTAGAAGATTTAGACTCTTGCTACCAAGGTATGGCTGACGCGTTCAAAGGCGTGGTAATGCTGTTGGTTGCGGCAGGCGTATTTGCTCAAGGTCTAATGTCTATTGGTGCGATTGATAACCTAATCGGTCTTGCTGAATCTGCAGGCGCAGGCGGTATCGCATTGATGCTTATCCTGACGGGTCTAACGGTGGCTGCAGCTATCGCGACAGGTTCTGGTAACGCGCCATTCTATGCATTCGTAGAACTGGCTCCATCACTGGCTGCGAAAATGGGCTTGAACCCAGCGTTCCTAATCATCCCAATGCTTCAAGCATCGAACCTAGGCCGTACCATTTCGCCAGTATCTGGTGTAATTGTAGCGACATCTGGTATGGGTAAAATCAGCCCATTTGAAGTAGTAAAACGTACGTCTGTACCTGTAATCTGTGGTCTTATTACGGTTATCTTCGGTACGCTTGTATTGGTTCCTATGGCAGCGTAAGCCAACGTTAGTAAGCACAGCTACTTAGTAACACCAATATCGATATAAAATGCTTAAACAAAAGGCGCTGAACTTAATAAGTTCAGCGCCTTTTTAATATCACTGTCTCAACATCGTTAAGACTATCGAGACACGTATAAGCAGTCAGGCTTGAAATAGTTTTATTTCAAAGGAACAAGCCCTACTTCATTTCACCATAGCGTTCTAGATACAGAACCGTGGCAGCAGTACGTGAAGGCACTTGCAGCTTTTTCAGCAAGCTTTTCATATGTACCTTAACTGTCGATTCAGAAATAAACAGGTGATCAGCGATCTGTTTGTTGCGGTAACCTTTCGCAACTTCTTGAAGGATTTGCATTTCGCGTTCAGTCAGTTGGTCGAAGATATCATTACGGCTACCTGCGTCATTTAAGTAACGAGCAACCACACTGCTGTATGCCTTGTCACCACTGTGTGCTTGCTTAAGCAGTTCGATTAACTCATCGGGTTCTGTGTCTTTCAACAAGTAACCATCAGCACCCGCTTTTACAATCGCTTCAATGTCTGCAGGGCTATCAGAGACAGTCAGGATTACAATGTTTGCGCTTGAGCCGTCAGTACGAAGTGCTTTCAGCGTATCAAGTCCAGACATACCTTTCATATTAAGATCCAATAAGATCAAATCAGGTTCTTCTTCATGGGCAAGAGCGACTGCTTCAGTACCGTTACTTGCTTCTGCAATCACTTCGAATTCATCTTCAAAGCTCAGTAATTGACTTATACCTCTACGCATCAATGGATGATCATCAACCAGCATTACTTTACAAATCGTCAACTTTAACTTCCTTCAAACTTTTATATTTCAATATGACTGTACAGCCTTCACCTTGAGCTGCTTCAATCGTTAAGTCGCCATTCAGTCTTGCCGCACGCTCCTGCATAATGCTCATCCCGTAGTGGTTCGTCTTAGAACTACTTGAGTCAAAGCCATCTCCATTATCTTTAATCACGACTAATACTTCACCGTCCTCATCGATACAGCATACATCTATCAAGTCGGCATTGGCGTGTTTTATTGCATTTATTGTTGCCTCACGAATCAACTGAAGCAAGTGAACCTGACTGTGTGCATCAAGCTCTATGGATGAAAGATTATTGGTTAGGTTAATCTTTGCATCTGTTCTTTCGCTGAGCTCTTCAAGCATGGTGCTCAAAGCATCTCCGAAGTTGCCCTCTTTTATGGTCAACCTGAATGTGGTGAGTAGCTCTCTTAACTGAGTATAGGCGTCTGCTAAACCGTTACCGATTTCCGACGCTATTTGTTCTGACTGCTCTCTGTGTTGCTGCTCTGGTAACTTACCAATCACACGCTTTAATAATGTAACTTGGATTTTCAAGTAGGATAGTGATTGAGCCAGTGAATCGTGCAACTCACGTGCGATCGTCGCTCGTTCTTCCATAATAATAAGCTGTTCGGCTTTCTTTTGGGCACGATTATAATAAATAGCTCGAGATAACAGTTGAATAAAGCTCTCGATCAACGCCTTGGTAGAATGCCCATGGTGATACGAACAGTACAAGTAACCGAGAATGAGTTCGTTATCATCTAGCTTCATCTCGAACTTTTCGTAATCTAAATTCGAATCGTAGCCTTCATCCATAATCAATGAACGACCCGAGTTATCAGCTATCTCAAGCCTTAACGACTCTATTCCTTCTAGACTGACTAGGTGCTGCAGAATAGCTCGGAAGTTTTCTGGGGCGATACGTGTAACCGTAAGTTCTTGTGACGAGTGATAAAGTGCCTGCAGTGACTGGTTAGCATTTTGTAGTTCTACCGTCTTAGCATCTACTACATCTTCAAGATTGCGATAAAGCACGCCGAGATCTTTCGCCATCGAGTTAAAGGTTTTAGTCAAAATGCCCAATTCGTTGCTACTGGTCACTTTGAGTTCTACTTCAAAATCACTGTTCTTAATTCGCTGGCTGGCTCCAACTAAGGCATGTAGCGGTTTAACAACTTGTTTACGTACAAAGTGAACAACAAAAAGAGATATGACGAGAATTCCGCCTAAACCAATACCACCAGCCCACGCCAGTTTTATCAGCTTATCTTCAGAGAACTCTTGCAGCTTAAAAACGAAGCCATCGATTTCAGTCACGAAGTTTTCAACTAACACGAGATAGTGTTTGCGATCTTCACTGTTCAATACACGTTTCAGCTCATGCCAACGGCCAATGATTAGATAGTAGTCTTCTGTGATGTCTGTCGGAACTTCCCAACTTACCAAATTGGTCATCGACGGTGAGTAAAGAGAGCTTTCGAATTCACGGATATGAGAATCATAATCAACTGATTCTATTTGAATATCATGGGCTAGACGGTAACTCTGCATTCGCATCGAACCTGCGACATTCACCGCTTCTGCATCATTCAGACTTGAAGCCAATGTAAAGATAGCAAAGCCAGTCGTAGTAACCGACAACAGCAGTATAGATAGCAGTGACTTAGCTATCGTACTCGTTACAGATGAAACCGGTTTTATAAGCAAAAGAGCCTTCCTATTGATAAATGACTTGCCAGCAAGATCGTATTGTCACACATCAAAAATCATAGCTCCATTCAATATGTGATCACTCGCTTCGTAATTTATTGATCTGAGACAATATATGCCCCCAATTAGCCCTAAGGGGGTATTTATACAATTGTTTCTAAAACTACACTACTTGTGAGGACAAATTACAAGATATTAATGGAATAATGACCTACAATTACAACATCTTAGCAACATCTATGGGTATCTAGTGGTAGATCTATCAAAACGCCGTCTATTTTCTAGACGAAAAGTTGATTCAAGCCAGATTCGTTTGCCTTGGATTAAAAACCTAGAAAGCTTTGCAGATGACTGCACTCGTTGCGGTAAATGCATCGAGAGTTGTGAGACTGAGATAATCATTGTAGGCGATGGTGGGTTTCCTACTGTCGATTTCTCAATTGACGAATGTACGTTCTGCTATCAATGCGCAGACGTTTGTCCTGAACCCATTTTTACGCCAAAGCAAGGAGAGCCTTGGCAAGCAAAAGCAAGTATCTCTGATAAGTGTTTAGCGCAACAAAATGTTGAATGCCGAAGCTGTGGTGACATGTGTGAACCTATGGCCATTCAATTTCAACTTAGAGCAGGCAGTGTTGCTCTACCAAAAATCGAGTTAAATGAGTGTAACGGTTGTGGAGCCTGCGTAGCAGTTTGCCCTACTTCAGCTATTCTTGTGAGTAATGCATAAATAAAAATAACGAGAGCAATTTATGGCACTAAATGAAGTGCATATATCAAGTTTAGTCGTGCATGTGAGCCCAGAGCATCTCAATGACATCAAAGCAGAGATCGAGCAATTCGATAACGCTGAGATCTACGGAGATAGCCCTGAAGGCAAAATCATCGTGGTCCTAGAAACCGAAAACCAAGGTTTTGTAACGGACACCATCGAAGCAATAAACAACATTAAGAACGTTTTAGGGACAGCTTTGGTTTATCACCAAATCGAAACTGGACTAGAAGAAACGGATTTAGAAACTGGAAGCAACAATTCTCAACTTGAGGGTGAAGTATGAAAATGACAAGACGTGCGTTTGTGAAAGCAAACGCAGCTGCATCAGCGGCAGCCGTTGCAGGTGTGACACTACCGGCAACAGCAACCAATCTGATTGCTAGCTCTGATCAAACAAAAATCACGTGGGATAAAGCGCCTTGTCGTTTTTGTGGTACGGGCTGTTCGGTACTAGTAGGTACTCAAAACGGCAAAGTGGTTGCGACTCAAGGCGACCCAGAAGCACCGGTAAACAAAGGCCTTAACTGTATCAAAGGCTACTTCCTTTCAAAAATCATGTACGGCAAAGACCGTCTAGAACAGCCTCTTCTTCGTATGAAAGATGGCGAGTTCCATAAAGATGGTGATTTCGCACCAGTATCTTGGGACAAAGCGTTCGACGTGATGGCTGAGAAATGGAAAGCATCTCTTAAGAAGAACGGCCCAACAGGTGTTGGTATGTTCGGTTCTGGTCAGTGGACAGTAATGGAAGGCTACGCAGCCGTTAAGATGATGAAAGCGGGTTTCCGTTCAAACAACATCGATCCAAACGCTCGTCACTGTATGGCTTCTGCGGTAGGTGCATTCATGCGTACCTTCGGTATCGATGAGCCAATGGGTTGTTACGATGACTTTGAACACGCAGACGCATTTGTACTGTGGGGTTCAAACATGGCAGAAATGCACCCAGTACTATGGACTCGTATTACAGACCGTCGCCTAAGCCACCCACACGTTCAAGTAAACGTACTGTCTACTTACTACCACCGTTCTTTTGAGCTTGCAGACACTGGTTACATCTTCAACCCTCAGTCTGACCTTGCGATTGCAAACTTCATCGCAAACTACATCATCCAAAACGATGCAGTTAACTGGGACTTCGTGAACAAACACACGAACTTCAAGCAAGCAACAACAGACATCGGTTACGGACTTCGTGATGATGATCCTCTACAGAAAGCAGCAGCAAACCCTAACTCAGGCGCAATGACTGCAATCTCTTTCGAAGATTACAAAGCATCGGTTGCTGAGTACACAGTAGAAAAAGCATCTGAAATGTCAGGCGTATCTGAAGAGAACCTGATCAAGCTTGCTAAGCAATACGCGGATCCAAACATCAAAGTGATGTCTCTATGGACAATGGGTATGAACCAACATACTCGTGGTGTATGGATGAACAGCCTTGTGTACAACATCCACCTTCTAACAGGTAAGATTTCTACTCCAGGTAACAGCCCATTCTCACTAACTGGCCAGCCATCTGCGTGTGGTACAGCTCGTGAAGTAGGTACGTTCTCTCACCGTCTACCTGCAGATATGGTGGTTGCTAACCCTAAACACCGTAAGATTGCAGAAGACATCTGGAAACTTCCAGAAGGCACTATCCCAGCAAAACCTGGTAAACACGCTGTTGCTCAAGACCGAGCATTGAAAGACGGTACGATCAACGCTTACTGGGTAATGTGTAACAACAACATGCAAGCTGGTCCAAACATCAACACTGAGCGTCTACCTGGTTACCGTAACCCAGACAACTTCATTGTTTGTTCAGACCCGTACCCAACAGCAACAGCTCAAGCTGCTGACCTTATCCTTCCTACCGCAATGTGGATTGAGAAAGAAGGTGCTTACGGTAACGCTGAGCGTCGTACACAAGCTTGGTACCAACAAGTGAAAACGGTAGGTGAAGCTAAGTCTGACCTATGGCAAATCATGGAGTTCTCTAAGCGCTTCACTATTGAAGAAGTTTGGGGGGAAGAACTGGTTGCGAAAATGCCTGAGTACCGTGGCAAAACCATGTACGACGTGCTTTACAAAAACGGCAATGTTGATGCGTTCCCTCTGTCTGAAGCTCAAGAGCTTAACGACGATGCACAAGCACAAGGTTTCTACGTTCAAAAAGGTCTATTCGAAGAGTACGCTGCATTTGGTCGCGACCACGGTCACGATTTAGCACCATACGATACTTATCACAAAGTACGCGGCCTACGTTGGCCAGTTGTTGACGGTAAAGAAACACTATGGCGCTTTAAAGAAGGTTCAGATCCATACGCTAAGAAAGGCTCTGGCTGGGACTTCTACGGAAAACCAGATGGTAAAGCGCTGATCATCAATGCTCCATATGAAGCTCCACCAGAAGTACCAAACGAAGAATACGATATGTGGCTATGTACAGGCCGTGTTCTTGAGCACTGGCATACAGGTACTATGACTCGTCGTGTACCAGAGCTTTACAAAGCAGTACCGGATGCACTTTGTTACATCCACCCTGCTGACGCTAAAGCTCGTGGTCTTCGCCGTGGTGATGAAGTTCTTATCGAAAACAAACGTGGTGAAGTTCGTGTGCGTGTTGAAACTCGCGGCCGTAACCGTCCACCACAAGGCTTGGTATTCGTACCATTCTTTGATGCAAGAATTCTGATCAACAAGTTGATCTTGGATGCAACGGATCCTCTGTCTAAACAGACGGACTACAAGAAGTGTCCAGTTAAGATCACTAAAGTCGCTTAAGCCCTAGGCTTAGAGAGACGATCTTAAGTATCTAATATTGCGGCTACTTTTTTCACGCTTTTGAAAAAAGTAGTCCTCTCAAAGAATTAGCCTTTAGGCGGAGAAATTAACCATGAAAAAACTGATTACTGCTCTACTATCAGCTGGTCTTTTGCTAGCTGGTGCAGCTCAAGCTGAACTGGATAACCCAGGCGGCATTGGTGGCGTAGAATCTCTACGTGGTGCAAGTGAACTTGAAGCAACTCGCGCAGCAGATGACTTCAAAAAGTTCCCTCGTGACCAAGTACTTGAGAGTGACTACGTATACCAACCACCTCTAGTGCCTCATACTATTCGTAGCTATGAAGTTTCTCTTAACGCTAACAAGTGTCTTTCTTGCCACAGCTGGAAAAACGCAAAAGAAATGGGTGCTACTAAAGTGAGTGTAACTCACTACATGAACCGTGAAGATGCGGTACTTGCAGACGTATCACCTCGTCGTTACTTCTGTCTACAGTGTCACGTACCTCAAGCTAATGCTAAGCCGCTAGTTGAGAACGAGTTCAAACCTGTAGATTCACTGCGTTAATCGTAGCCGGACTGTAAGAGAGGCTATATATGATAAAATTACTTAAAGCGTTTTGGAAAAGACTCGCGACACCAAGTAAAGCAGCTGTAGGCGTTGTTTTGTTCTTGGGTTTCTCGGGTGGTCTTTTGTTCTGGGGTGCATTCAACACGGGTATGGAGGCAACTAACACGGAAGAGTTCTGTTCTGGCTGTCACGCACCTATCGTTGCTGAAATCCAAGAGACAATTCACTACTCTAACCGTTCTGGTGTTCGTGCTATCTGTTCAGACTGTCACGTACCTCATGAATGGACAGATAAAATTGTTCGTAAGGTTCAAGCATCTAAAGAGCTATACGCACACTTTATTGCGAAAACCATCAATACTGAAGAAAAGTTCAAAGCACGTCGTGCTCACCTAGCGGAACGCGAATGGGCTCGATTGAAAAAGAACGATTCACTTGAGTGTCGTAACTGTCACCAGTTCGATTACATGGACTTCTCAGAGCAGAGCCCTCGTAGCGCGAAACAACACTCGACTGCGCTAGCTTCTGGTGAAAAAACTTGTGTAGACTGTCACAAAGGTATTGCACACAAACTACCAGACATGCACGGCGTTGAAGGCTGGCAATAAGGAGCGATTGAATGAGTACTTTAGAAAGCGTAATTTGGCACATCCTAGGTTACAGCGCTATGCCAGTTATCATTCTTGGCGGCTTCGCAGGTGTTGCAGCCGTATCTCTTTGGATTTTATCTATGGGTAAAGACAAAGAAATCGATTAACAATCGAGATTACATCAACTTCTGCCAGATAATTCTGATATGAGTTGATACGAAAAAGCCACTGATTTCAGTGGCTTTTTTATTATCTGACGCTCTGTACTTTTACTTTCAAATACGTATACGTACTCTAAGCTTCACTTTCCGGTACGTCTTTCTTAGCAACTTCTGTATCAACGTTTTCTTTATCGACGATAGGAAGTACCTGTTTTACATAGTTACCTGGAGCCTTGCCAATCACAGGATTAAGCTCTGAGCCTTGATTGAAAGGTTCGATTTTTTCTTCAGTTTCAAAACCTTGGAGCCACTGATTCCAGTGTGTCCACCATGAACCTTCATTGTGAGTCGCATTCGATAACCACTCGTCTGCAGAATCATCTAAGTTATCGTTAAGCCAGAATCCATACTTCTTCTTGTCTGGGTGATTAACAATACCCGCAATATGACCAGACTCGCCCAGCACGAACGTCTTGTTGCCACCGGTATTCAAGGCACCACGGTAAGTCCCCTGCCAAAGAGCGATATGATCTTCTTTGGCTGAAATGAAGTAGCTTGGTATTTTTATCTTATTGAGATCAATCCAAACACCGCCAACTTTCACGCCTTTGTCTTGAACCAGCTTGTTTTCTAGATAAAGCTCTCGCAACAAGAAGTTATGACACTTAGCCGCCACGTTTGTGCTGTCACTGTTCCAGTACAGAAGATCAAACTCCATCGGGCTGCTGCCTTTGAGGTAGTTATCAATGTAGTAGTTCCAGTACAGACTGTTTTCACGAAGCAAACTGAACGTCACACTCAACGAACGACCATCCATATAGCCCTTGCCATCGTTCTGCTTCTCAATCGCGTTGATGATTGTCTCATTGATATACGCGCCCACCTCACCCGGCTGCGAGAAATCCAACAAGGTGGTAAAGAACGTCGCGGTTTTAATACGTTTCTTCATGCGTTTTGCAGCGTAGTAAGCCACCGTTGAAGCGAGCACAGTGCCACCAATGCAGTAACCTGCTGCATTAATCTGCTCTTTACCGGTAATGTCTTCAATCGCAGCAACGGCTTTAACCACGCCTTCCGTAACATAATCACCAAACTCAGTGTCTTTCTGCGCTTCACCAGGGTTGCGCCAAGACATCATGAATACGCTATGTCCTTGCTCAAGTAACCAGCGAACCATCGAGTTCTTCTCACGAAGGTCAAGAATGTAGTACTTATTGATGAACGGCGGAACGATCAACAAAGGCGTCGCGTTAACCTGCGGTGTCTTTGGGTGGTACTGAATCAGCTCAAACAGCTCGTTTTGAAAGACAACATCACCTTCGGTGTTCGCAACATCCACACCCAATCGGAAAGCGTTGTTGTTGGTCATGCGGATCTTGAGTATATCGGCGCTTGCTTCAACGTCTGCTTGTAACTGCTCTAATCCATCGAGGAGGTTTTCACCATTTCGCTCAAGCGTCAGTTTCATCAGCTCTGGGTTAGTCGCAATGAAGTTGCTTGGCGACAGTGCATTAATAGCCTGACGTGAAAAGAACGCCACTCGCTCTTTGGTTTTTTCGTCAATACCTTCGATCGAGTTGATGGTGTCGATATAGCTTTTACTGAATAACAAATAGGATTGTTTTATAAAGCTGTAGAACGGGTCGTTTTTCCACGCTTCATCAATAAAGCGCTTGTCGCTGCGGTCTTCTGAGATAACACTCTCGGTGTTGCCCATCAGCGCGGCATTCTGCCAGATCTTAAGTTGCTGTTCCCACCATTGAGATTGTAACTGAAGTAGAACGGCGGGTTGGTTAGCGGCTTGCTCGAAGATTTTTGATGCATCATCAAAGTTCAATTCTTGCATCGCTTGGTTTAGGGGAGATTGCGCGGCTTCCTTGTTTTGTTCAAAGCTTTCCCACCATTGCTGGTTCGTTTGTTGAAGTTTAACAAGGTAGTCCGAAAAGAAGTGTTGAAACATAACATGACTCCAATAATCGGAAAATCGCCACCGAGCCTCACAGTAAACACTGCGCTAACTCGACGGCGATTAAATTTATGCAGGTGTAACTGTTTTCAAGTTTTCAGTTGTTAGTGTTTCAACATCTTCTTTGAACTCTTTTGCAGCAGCTTGCATTTTTGAGCTATCACTCATCATCTGTTGAGACAGTTGAGTTAGCGCTGCTAGTTGCTGGCTGTTGAACGCCGTTAGGCTAGCCACGTCTTTGATTTCAGTCACTGCTTTCATTTGCGCAAGACCCATGTCCGTGTAAGTCTGCATTGCATTCATTTGCAGTTCAGTCATCGTTTGGACGTTCTTTGCAACCAACTTGTTGAACTTTAAGTACGGTTCAAATTGCTTTTCAGTTTGGTCAGTAATTGTTTTGAAAATATCCGTGTACATAAGTAACTCCTGATGAATACATAGTTTAATAAATTTGTGTCACTATCGTTTCAGCCAACGCTCATCGATTAACTCACGATGCTTTGAAAAGCTGATCCGATATTTAAGATTGCTACCGATATATCAGGCTCTAACCTTCAATACCTTTTAGCAAAACAGCGGTTCCCATTCCTCCACCCACACAGAGTGAAGCAACGCCATAAGTCGTTTTCTGTTCAAGCATTTCATGGATGAGTGAAACAATAATTCGATTGCCTGAAGCACCTAAAGGATGGCCAAGCGCGATTGCACCACCATTCACATTGACCTTTGGCTTGAACTCATCAAGCGGTAAGTCATGCTGCTCTGACAATTGGTACATTACGCCAAGAGCTTGTGCTGCAAACGCTTCATTCAATTCAAACAAATCTACTTCTTCTAGAGTTAGATTCGCCTTATCAAGCGTTTTAGAAACGGCTTCTACTGGGCCTAACCCCATAATCTTTGGGTCCAGACCTGACTGTGCGTAACTGGTCAGTTCCACTAAAGGTGTTAGACCATGTTTCACTACCGCCGATTCAGACGCTAAGATGATTGCACTCGCGCCATCATTGATGCCCGAAGCGTTACCCGCAGTCACAGACCCTTCACGGTCAAATGCTGGGCGAAGCTTTTGTAGACCTTCGAAGGTTGCGTCTGACTTCGGGTACTCATCGGTATCAAAAGTGACAGTTTGTCGACGCTGCTTAACTTCTACAGGCACAATTTGATCGTTAAACTTACCCGCTTCAATCGCCGCAACTGCTTTCTGTTGGCTTTCTAGGGCATAGTTATCTTGAGCAAGGCGAGAAATATTCAACGTATTCGCGATATTTTCAGCGGTCATGCCCATGTGGTAGTGATTAAACGCATCGGTTAAGCCATCACCAACCAGTAAGTCTTTCATTGAGATGTCACCCATTTTGTGACCGTTACGAACGCTCGCTGGTACCACAAAAGGAATTTGAGACATGACTTCAACGCCAGCAGCAATAACGACTTCAGCATCTTGTGCTTTGATGTGCGCCGCTGCATCCATCACTGATTTCATGCCGCTGCCGCAAATCATGTTCACGCCGTATGCAGGTGTTTCCTCAGGTAACCCTGCATAGATGGAAGCCTGACGAGCAACCCCCATGCCTTGACCTGCCGAAATCACGTTGCCGACAATCACTTCATCAATCGCATCCAACGCAAGATCGACAGACTCAAGTGCGCCTTTGATAGCAACGCCAGCCAAATCACCCGCAGATACGTTTTTTAGTGACCCGGTGAATGCACCAATAGGAGTGCGCTTAGCTGCAACAATAAATACTTTTTCCATCATTCCATTCCCTTCAGTTTCGCCAATTAGTGCATGTACAAGCCGCCATTCACAGACAATGTTTCGCCTGTAATGTACGCGCCAGATTCACTCGCTAAAAAGCCCACTGCGTCCGCAATTTCAACAGGTGTTGCTAAGCGTTTCATCGGGATTTGGTTCTTGATTGAATCCAGTACTTCAGGCTTCATTTGCTCAACCATAGGAGTTGCTGTGTAGCCAGGGGCAATTACGTTCACTGTTACGCCACTACGAGCGCCTTCCGCAGCCAAAGCTTTAGAGAAACCAATCATTCCAGCTTTCGCTGCCGAGTAGTTAGTTTGTCCGAATTGACCTTTAAGACCATTGACGGAAGAGATATTGATGACTCGACAATTACCCTTTTCGCACATAGGAGCGAACAAAGGTTGAGTCACGTTGAACAAACTGTTTAAGTTCGTTTCGATAACCTCTTTCCATGCTTCAGCATCCATCTTTTTAAATACGCTATCACGAGTAATACCTGCGTTGTTGACCAGTACATCCACAGTGCCTTCTTCTTCTAACAACTTGCTTAAGCTCAGCGCACATTCCGCAGTATTGGTAACATCTAATTCAAACAATCTCACTTGATCTTCGGTGAATTTTTTTCGTTAAACCAATCCAATGCACATTGGTAGTTTCCTGTAAAATAAGTCGCGATGACACGATAACCGTCTGCAACTAATTTAGAGGAAATTGCTGAGCCGATACCGCCTTTTGACCCTGTAATTAAAGCAAGCTTTTTCATTAATGGTTCCATCCCTTACAAGCAATTAAATAACAATGATGTTAATAAGATAATGTCTTAGTTGATAATTAAACTTTACGTTTTGCTTTAATTAAACCCTACAACTCAAAATCAAAAAATATTATTACAAATGGAAAATATTTATATCTTATGATTAAAAACTTGACTTCCCTCTCAAAACCAATGAAATGTTGCGAACATGTAAATTAATGCAAGATACTGATATCAAAAAGATTTATTTACTTTTAACTTTATCACCAAGTAGATAAGTCATTGTTAACAAGAGATAAACCCATATTTCTTAGCTTGTTTCAAGAAGAATGCAAAGTGAGATTTTGAAACGATTGATCATGGTAATAATAATAAAACTCTTATTAGCCATTAATAAATGGTTCCTTATCATTCCATATAAAACTCAATATAATTAACGTTCTGGATTGGAAAACTGAACATTATGAATAGGCAAAAAAAGCCCACTCAATCTATGAGTGGGCTTAAGTAAACATTATTAATAAATAGAGCGTGGGGTTCTACCTCATAAATATTTCATTTGTATTTACATCAAGATAAATTTTATTTTCAAGGGACAACCCACCACAATAAATAAAATAAACATCTCGATTGCTGTACTTAACCGATTTCACCCACCCGCCGAGTTCTTCAAAATCACTTGGGACACACTCCCCTTCAGAGATCAGTTTAGCCACCGAATTACGGAATTTCTCTTGATGAATCTTGAGGTCATCAGACTTAACCAAATAGGAATCTAATATCTCTTTGCTTTCTTTTTCTGAGATAATCACTTCATCATTAGATAGACCTGACATAGACACCCATTCAGCTGTCTGCGGGCCACCTTCTTTGAGAACAATATAATCAGAGATACGAGCCCATTCGCCTTGTTTCTCTAACACTTCGATCTTTTCACCTTTGTAGAGATAATCTGTTATCAACCCATCAATTTCAGGCTGTTCTACCACTTCAAGCTTTCTATCCAAAACGTAAAATTCCGTCTGTTCTGGTTCAGGCTGAAGATCCATTATGGGTGCAAGGTCAGATTCTGACTGCTGAGTAACTTCTACAGCTGGCTCTTCTATTTTCTCTGGTGGAATTGGGGCTTTATTCATGATCAAGAAGTAATACGCAGCTCCTCCTCCCAATATTAACAACACAAGTAAAGCGATCAGCGCTTTTTTCATCAAATCCACCAGCTCTTCCGTTTTAGGTATGGTTCAAGTGTACACCAACTCATGCTGCTGCTCATCTATACTCTATATAGAGAACGCGGTAAGTAGAGGAAAGTCATGAGTTTTTGGGTGAAGGTTATCATTGTGTGTGTACCTTTGAGTACTAATGTCGTGCTAGCAAACCAATGTAGCAGTGAAAACTGGCAAATACTGTTGGATCGCCAGCTCTCATTTGAAGGACGTTACAACCAATACACCAAAGAATTCAACCAAGTTCTCTCAACCTACAAGTCACAAACGCTGTTATCCAAACATTTCACCAAAAAGCAGATCATTAAGCTTTGGGCAAAGTACGAACAAAGGTTTAATGTACAGCTCAATAGTCATATGAATACCGCTTACAATGTCTCTGAGGTTCTATTAAAACAGGCATACGTTGTGTCTACCGAGTTAGATGGGGCTGAGTCTCTCACACATTCTTGGCAAGCCGTCGCTAAACATTGTGCTAGAGCAAAACTACCGAGACAAACAGAAAGTGCGCAGGTGCACGTACAAAGCTCACAATCACTCTCTCGAGATCTCTATACACTCAGTGAAAAATTTCGGCAGCTGTCTACAATATACCGTAGAGAAGCTACGATGCTTGATGAAGCACGCCACACAAACCAACCGGTAAGCGATGTATCAAACTGAAGAAACCATTAGATCACCTCACTATTCGACTGGACTTTTCCGATAAATATGTTCTACCCAGTTCATAATATTCTAAGAGCTCGCTAATCAAAGCTTTATCAATAAGTTGTAAAACTAATGTGCTAACTATCAACAATCAAGTTCAATTTCCGACCAATGCAAGCGAGTATGTGAGATATTCATCACAAAATAGATTTACAAACGCCAGAAAATTGTTATCATGAATCTTCATATAACTTAATAACAAGAAACATTTTGGCTAGGTAATATGCAAAAGACTATGGCTTTCAACTGCTTGAGTAACACGGAATGGACTGCAGAGATAAGAGGTAAACTTTTATCTGTAGCTAAACACATGGAAGAGTTCGGTTCAGTAAGTGAGCTAGAGCTATGTAAGATATTTGGAGAAACAATTTGGAATGATGGTGTGGATTACCATTCACATGCTTTTTCATTCAGAATTAATGCACAAACTGGGGATTGTTCAATCTCTCACTTTAAGTATCACTAAGTTTTGCACCTATCATATACGGAGTACCTTTCACGAGGTGCTCCGTTTTTTATTGCCGTGATTTTGTCATTTTGTGGAAGATCTTTTGTCACCTTCGCATTGTTATCCAAAGATCAAACCATTTCGTTTTCAGCTCACTATACTCGATAACACTCACCCTTTCCCTCTGCTTAGTCGGTGTAAACAGGAAGCGGCGCATTGCCTTTCACTTGTCTTATCGCGAGATGAGTATGGATGTCTTTAACGTTAGAGAGACGCTGAAGCTTTCTGGTAAACGCTTCATAGGCCATCAGGTTCGGGCTAACGACTTCTAACAGATAATCATAAGCGCCAGAAACGACATGGCAGCTGATCACCTCCTCCATCTCGACAATGGCACCTTCGAACTTATCGATCGACACTTCTTGGTGGTTGTTTAGGCTCACTTCGACAAACACACTCATCGCCACACCCACCTTCTCTCGAGATAAGCTCACGCGGTAACCGTCGATAATGCCTTTTTCTTCAAGCCTTTTGATACGTCTAGCACAAGGTGACGGGGATAAGCCGACTTCATCAGCTAACTCTGCTGTGGTCAATCTACCGTCCTTTTGCAGCAACTCGAGAAGATGTCTATCAATTCTGTCCATAGTGAAAGCCATTCATTAGTTCAATTCGTTAACAATTGAAAGAATGTTAGCAGAAATCCTCAATGATAGGTCAAGTTAGAACGAAACTTGCCAACTTGAGGCACGAGCTCTCCTCCATAATTAGTCATCATTCACTTTCATTGTTTATTATGAACCTTGGCTATCTATCAATTACCGTCACTCTGCTGATCTGGGCGAGCTTTTTCCTTTCTCTTAAAGGCGGCGCGAATTCAGATTTAACACCTGCAGATATCGCTCTCACAAGATTTCTCATACCGGCTTTGGTGCTATTACCTTTGATGTGGAAAGCACGCTGCGCCATTGTAGTCGTCCCTAACCGTTACTTAGCAGGTATGTTTGTCGGTAGTGGTCTGCCTTATCTGCTGGTTGCAGGTACAGCCATGCAGTTTGTACCTGTTTCTCACGGCAGTGCTTTAGTGCCCGGAACACTACCTCTGTTTGTTACTGGAATTGCGGTGTTTTTTTTCAAGCAACCACTTAGCCGCCACCGAATCCTTGGCCTAGCTTTGGTGCTACTTGGTATTGTGATGTTCTTGGGGAGCAGTTTGACTAGCTTCAATTTTGAATACACCAAAGGTCACTTACTGTTCCTGTGCGGGAGCTTGATGTGGGCAACCTTCACTATCTCTGCCCGTGTCGCCAACCTAGATGCTTTGGTCAGTGCAGGGTTTATTTCTCTCTGCTCTACTTTGTTGTTAGTGCTGCTTATCCTCACCGGAAAGCTCCCTAGCCATTTAATGGATACCCCTTTCGCTCAATGGCCTTTCGCAGAGCTAGCCATTCATTCAATGGTACAAGGTGTTGGAGCGGGTTTGATTGCCGCATTCACTTACCTATATGCGGTTAATACCTTAGGGGCAGAGCGTTCTGCTGCGTTTGGAAGCGCGACACCTGCCGTGGCGACACTATTGGCAATTCCATTGTTTAACGAAGTTCCAGATACGATGACTTGGCTTGCCCTTGGTTCTATTTGCATTGGTAGCTTGGTCGCGAGCAATATCTTTATGAGAAACGACCAATCCATGCAATATCAGCCGCCAAGCCATAGTAAAGCGTAATGCTGTTGATGTTCACCATTTCCACTAGTTTTCAAATACGTGGCACCCAGATAAGCCTACAAAGATAGGCTTATCTAAAATCTGCTTTTTCTAAGCTCGCTTCTCCATTAAACTGTCCGACCTTTTTGCAGATTCAAGAGAACACCATGCAACGCGACTATACCTTAAATTGTTTAATCACCATGCCTCGCCATGAACTAGAAGAATTTAGTTTAAGAATGATCCATCGCCTTGTTCCTGAAGACGCAATGACAGAATTGTTCACGTTCGAACAAGAAGAAGTAACCAGCGAAGAGCGCATGCAGTCGGCAAAATTCGATGCGATGCTGCGAATGACGGCTATTGCGCTTGGCGAAGTAAACCTAGCGTTTTCTGAGTCGGATAACTCACAACAAAACATCGAGCGCATGACTCGCCTACTGCTTTGGCACTTCTATTCGATATCTTTCAACCTTGAAGAAGCAATCGCAATCGAAGTGCACTGCGAAAAAGTAGAGAAGCTCTTAAAGAACGCACCTAAAGATGCATTCGGTTGGGTTAAAGAGTTAACTGAGTTGCTTCACTTCTACGCAAAAATAAATGAAGGCAACGAAGAGAAGAAAGACGCATAACCTCGCTTAATCTTTAGCAGGCTGCAATTCAAAAACAGCCCAGCAAATTCCAAAGGCAGAAAGAGCTATATCGAAGGCAAATAAAAACTTTGCTGGAATGAGTTCTCTGCCTTTGTTGTTTCTAGCACACTGTGATGCAACATCAGTATCGACTGAGCGATCTTGGTTCCTATGCCCAATGAACCATTCGGTGCTTCCTGCTCCACCTCATTGTGAATCACGACTCTCACTCGCTTCGAGTCCGGTTCTAAATCCACACTCAGTGAAACTGCTGTGCCACTTGGGCTATGCCTCAACGCATTGTCTAACAAGTTCAAAATCAACCTTTCAAGCAAGTCACTGTCACCAGCCGCTTTTACTCCATCAGGCATATCCACCTTAAGTTCGACATCTTTATGACGGTACTGACTTTGAATCGTTTCTAAGCACTCACTCAGTAACCCATTCAAATCTATCGACACGTATTGATAGGTAGGAACAGAATTGTCATGTTTGGCACTGTCGAGCAGTGAATGGAGCTGTTCAGACAACTTATTGCCATTGCGGTAAGCAACGTCAATTAATGGGTCTGATTGCGGGTTTTGAATCTTCCACGTTTCTAGATAACCCAACACGCTCGACAATGGCGTTTTCAAATCATGACTGAGCTGCAATAAGCTTTGTCTGCGATGTGATGACTGATATTCAAGCTGTAAGAATTGCTGTTGAATGTGTTTCGCCATCAACTGATAAGAG
Organism: Vibrio sp. BS-M-Sm-2; assembly: GCF_041504345.1. NCBI lineage: Bacteria > Pseudomonadati > Pseudomonadota > Gammaproteobacteria > Vibrionales > Vibrionaceae > Vibrio > Vibrio sp. BS-M-Sm-2. The sequence continues at coordinate 1,310,695 of NZ_CP167895.1, read as the reverse complement.
CGTGCAATCGGCACCAACTCCGGTACTTGATGAATGAAGTTGGGGTCAAGACGGAAATCTTGTTCTGCTTGCTGCTGCAGTTTGTTTGTAACTTCTTCGATAGGGTTTAAGAGGCTGCGCTTCACGAGCAGGTAAGCCCCAATCGCAAAACCTAAGATAGAGATCAGCATAAGTCCTGCTAGCGCCATATAAGGTGTGTCGACTTGCGAATTAGCAATCACGGTATGGCGATTACTGCCAATCAACACATACAGATACCCAACTGTTGAACCCAACTCTTCAATCGCAGCAACGGAAAATACCTTACGAGAATCAGGATTGATCGGGTCTTCGCCAAGAATCGGATAAGGCTCGTCATTTAAAAATTGTCTAATGGGTGCTAAGTCTATCTGGCTTGCCAACACAGTGCCTTCTGGCGCAGCGTGCGTCGTGATATTTCCTTGGCTGTCGAGAAAATAAATGTCGAAATCGGGACCAATCAACATCAAGGTATGAAATATGGATTTAAGGGCTTTGGGGTTGTAGTCAGTCCCAATCATCAGAGGGTTATCATCGCGCATGTGAACCGCGAGCTCTTTGTGTAAGCTTTGTTTAGTTCTTTGTTCTATGGTCTCTTTTTGCCAATGATAGGTATAGGCAATCACTACACTCACGAGCAGAAACCACAAACTGGTAAACAACACTAAACGCGATTTGAAACTCATGTTCTCTCCTCGATGGCTCTTAAGCTTAGGACGCTACACATAGGTCTAAACTTTCGACTCGAACTTATAACCAACACCCCAAACGGTTTTAATGAAATCATCGTCGCTATTCGGCATGGCCAACTTAGTTCTCAAGCGGTTAACCGTGCTACACACCGTGTGGTGATATCCAGAATGATCTGTATTCCAAACGTGATTGAGCAGTTCGTCTTTGCTATAGACACGTCCCGGTCGGGTGGCTAAAAAGTGCAGTAACGTAAACTCGGTTGCTGTCAGTGGGACATCTTGATTATTCAAAGAAACCTGATGACGCTCAGGTTGGATGGTAAGCCCACCAAAGTTCATTACGGATTCGGGTGATTGCGGATCTTTCACTGTTGCTTCAGAGTGACTTAAGCGACGCAGTACGCTCCTTACTCGAGCTTGAAACTCGAGCACACTGAAAGGCTTGGTTATGTAGTCATCAACCCCAGCTTCTAAACCCGACACCTTATCTAGCTCAGTATCTCTTGCTGTAAGCATTAGAACAGGCCTCCAGTCTTCTTGCTGACGTAACAATCGACAGAAATCGAGACCATCGCCATCAGGTAAGCCTCGATCAAGCACGATCAAATCAAACTGGCTTCCCTGATATAGCGCTTGAGCCTTTTCAATTGAGTTGGTTCTTACAACATCATGCCCTTGGAACTTGAGGTGCATCTGCACTAGCTCGGCCAAGTCGTCATCATCTTCAACCAACAATATGTTTGCCATCAAATTTACCGCAGCACTGTTCATTATCCCTGCTCTATTCGGAGTCTGCCCACCTTTCAATTGACCGGAACAGAGCAGGAATTCTTTCATCGTGTGTTCAACCAGTTACTCAGTGCGAGTAATGGTGATTCGCGCACCGGGGTTAAGGAAGCGATGATTGCCACTTAATGCAGAGGTAGCTAGACCATCATCTTGGCTGATGACACCAGAGTGGAAGCTGACGACATCGGTGTCGTTTCTATCACTGTTAAAACCTTCCCCACCACCAGCAGGCCCAGGAATGGTTTCTGCAAGCTCGTCGTTGAGCTCCGTTCCTGAATCCCACACATTCATATTCATCGTGAACGTGTCACCCACCGCTAACGATTTCAGCGATAAACCAGATTCACCAACAAACGCATCATTAGTGTTGACTAGCATTGAAGCAACAGAGATATACCCTTCTTGGTTTGGGTCGACACGAATAGAAACCGTATCTTGTTCTCCGGAAAGAATCAGCCCATTGCCTGAGATGCCTTGATAAACATTAGCGTCGCTGTCGCTGAGCGCGATGAGTTCAGCATTACTACCGCCTTCAGCTAAATATTCAAGGTCAACAGAAGCACTTTGGCCGATCTCAAACAGTTCAAAACTGGTGTTGTGCGTCAGTACCGCAAGTGGCGACATAGGTTGATTGGGCGTGAGGTTGGTAACGCTCACATCGTAGCGGTAGTAATCATCGTCATCATCAGGACAACCGGCTAACACGGCGACAGAAGCAGCGATAAATAAAATTCTAGCTTTCATACATCCCCCTTACTTCACAACGATCGTGATGGTTGCCACAGGGTTTAACCAGCGATGGCTACTGCTGTCAAGGTCACTAATACCGCCTGCAGCATTACTATCACCAATGTTGCCCGGATGAATATGAACCTTAGCGTTAGACACGGCAGTCTCTACACCTGTACCACCAGCGCCAAACGTAATGAAAGGCGGATTTGGCATGCTACCAGCCAACTCATCATTGGCTTCAGTACCTGCATCGTAGCCATTCAGTGTGGCTTTATAGGTACCTGCTTGAGTTGGGATCTTCCAGCTGTCTAATCCAACAAAGCCATCGTTGGTCGGCAACAACATCGCGCCGAGTGACAAGTAAGCCAGATCGCCAGTATCAATATCGAATGTGGTCGCGACACCTGGGTCAAGAATGCCGCTAGCTGGGTTCTCAACGACGACACCACCCGCATTGGCGATGACACCAGATAACCCCGAGATGTCTCCGCCTTCCGCCATGGATTCCAACTCAGCAGAAGCGGCCTCCCCCGTTCTAAACATGAACAAGCTTGAATCATGAGCCGCTGCCAAGATTGGCGTAAAGTAGATCCCTTTCGTCGCATTAGTCACTGTCACCTCAAGCTGGGCTGCCTGAGCTTGAACAGCTCCAAAAGCGAACATCGCTGAGCCAATCACTAAGCTGATTTGAGTACGTTTATTCATTTTGATTCCATCCTTTATTGAGTCCTTTCGAGACCGACGAATGGATAACTTTTAATTACGTGTTATCTAGTCAGCCACGAACTGTGGTGTTGTTGACTCTAAGAATGGCGATCAAATCTATCAGTAACTTCATTGAATTCTCATAAAAGTCTCACAAGTTTATCCAAACTTATTACAGCCCAGATAAGTAGCCATAGAGCGCTGATATTTAAGTGAAATTAGTCGCATCACACAGCAAAAGGGAAACGTTAAAAATAGAATAACAAAGGAATAAAACGCAAAAAGGCCGAATCGACATACCGATTCGGCCTCTGTTTTTGTGTATTGTTGCTCGTTCGAAAAGCCATATAGGCCTCTAAGAAAAGCTAACAGTACAACATCAATTTAGAACGCGTAGTTTGCGTCAATAAGTTCGCTTACTTCAACTTTCGTTACTTCAGCACGCGCTTCAAGCCACTGTGCAACTTGCAGTTGTTCTGCTTCAGTTACTGAGCGGTAACGCTCGATAGAACATAAGAAACCTTCAAACAGCTCTAGGCCACCGCCACCAAAGCATAGACCGATGCTGTCGATGAAATCGATGAACTCGTCAATGAACACATCGTATTGGTCAAAATCAGCAATCGAAGTCTTGCAGCTTACTTCAAAACCCAGAATCGCGAATTCACCTAGGTATAGCTTTTTGCGTAGGCGACGATTTTTGTTTTCGATTTTATCTAATTTCATAACTGTCTCTCTTTTCATTTGATTAAGCATTTATACACAGTTCCAACCCAATCCCCAAGTGTTTTGTCTTGCATAAGAAGTGTTATGGCAAAAATCGTGCTACAGAAACAAAAGCTTAATAAAAACTATAAAAACCTGTCACTTAACTGCTTCACGATTGGTCACACATTTACCCAACTTATTAACCAATTAGTTAGTAGATGGGTAAGTCATAAATAACGAATAATAAAGTCAGCCAATAGGAAGCAGTCGCGATGAGCAAGGAAACATTTGATAGCACTCGTTTTAATAAGAGTAAAAACAAACCCTTCGAAGAAGTTCTAGATGCAAACCTTTCAAGAAGAAACGTATTAAAAGGCGGATTAGGCATTAGTGCTATGACAGCGTTCGGCGCGTTTGGTTTAGCGGGTCACAGCACAGCTAACGCCGCAACGATGCAAGCAACGGGCGCGCAGAAAAGCACCGCAACGCTAGCATTTGAATCGGTTAAAGGCTCATTGACTGACAGTGTTGTCGTACCGAAAGGCTACACAGCACAAGTGCTCGTTCCTTGGGGCACGCCACTTAACAAACAAGGTAATGCTTGGTTAAAAGACGGTACAAACAACGCACAAGACCAAGCTAATGCACTGGGAATGCACCACGATGGCATGCACTTCTTCCCGCTTGATGGCAACAGCAATGATGGTTTGTTGGTGATCAACCACGAATACATTGACCAAAAAGCCCTGCACGCTAATGGTCCTACATACAATGAAGGCGCTCGTCCTAACATTGATGAAGTACGCAAAGAGATCAATGCACACGGCGTGAGTGTTGTTCGCGTTAAGCTTGAAGACAACCAATGGGTAATGGTCGATAACGATCCGCTTAACCGCCGCTACACAGGCGCGACCGTAATGGATCTATCTGGCCCTGTCGCTCACAGTGAGTTTACCAAAACCAGATTCTCACAAGACGGCAGCCAAGCTCGCGGCACATTAAATAACTGTGGCAACGGCTACACACCTTGGGGCACTTACCTAACTTGCGAAGAGAACTGGCCAGGTTACTTCGTCAATAAAGGGACAACGACACCAGCTCAAGAACGTATCGGCATCGCTACTGACAAAACTCGCTACGGTTGGGACACGCTTTCTGGTGACAAACAAGAACGCTTGGATGAGTTTGCACGTTTTGACGTGACACCAACCGCTGATTCTCCAATGGACGATTACCGTAACGAAGCACACGGTCACGGCTACATTGTTGAGATCGACCCATACACAGCAAACTCACGTGCTAAGAAGCGATCTGCTCTGGGTTGTTTCCGTCATGAAGGTTGTACGTTTGGTAAGCTAACCGAAAGCGAGCCGATCGTATTCTACTCTGGCCACGATTCTCGTTTCGAATACCTATACAAATTTGTTTCTGAAGCGAAATGGGACCCGCGTGACGCTGAGCCAAGCAACCGACTAAGTGCGGGCGACAAATACATGGACAAAGGCACGCTTTACGTAGCTAAGTTCAACGATGATGGTTCGGGCACATGGTTACCGCTAACACTAAACAGCAAAACCACCAACGGTGGCAAGCTAGGTGATACGTTTGACTCTCAAGCAGCACTTATCGTTAATACCGCAGGTGCAGCCGACCTTGTAGGCGCAACGCCAATGGATCGCCCTGAATGGTGCTCTGTAGACCCAATGACAGGTACCGCTTACCTAACGCTAACTAATAACAACAAGCGTAAAGAAGCCAATTCAGCGAACCCTCGCGTAAACAATAAGTTTGGTCATGTTATCCGTTGGGACGAAGGCAAAATGGCAGGCGAATTTGATTGGGATATCTTTGTATTCGGTTCACCTGCAGTAGAAGACAAGTCTATCAACCGCTCTGGTCTAACAGACATGAACCAATTCGCGAGCCCTGATGGCTTAGCGTTTGATGCTCGTGGCATCCTGTGGATTCAAACTGATAACGGCGCAGACGAAGTAACGGGCTACACCAACGACCAAATGCTGGCTGTGGTTCCGTCTCAGTTAACGGATGATAAAGGCAACAGCGCGGTGATCGATGCTAACAACCAAGCACAACTTAAGCGCTTCTTTGTTGGTCCAAACGGTTGTGAAGTGACTGGCTTTACTATCAGCCCAGACTTCAAATCACTGTTCGTGAACATTCAACACCCAGCAAACTGGCCATCGTCTGAAGATGCAACGGCTCAAACTCAAGGCAATGTTCGCCCGAGAGCATCGACAGTTGTCATTCGCCGTGAAGACAGTGGTGAAATCGCGGTTTAATAAGCAAATCTAGCTAAGGTCAGCAATCTTACTGCTATCTAGTTTCTGTTCGCTAGCTAAGTAAAATCAAAAAGAGCGATAAGGCTAATTGCCCTATCGCTCTTTTTATATTCTATTCATTCTTTGGTTTAAGTAAGAATCCGAATTTTCAAAACTCACCGTAATCCTAAGTACTCATCATCCCAAGCACGCGTCATCCTCGAGAAGGAGGAACGACTGAGTCGGGGATCTCTCTACCCGTTGTCGTTAAAGCAGAATTAACTCACGAACAACCATACCCCCACGCCCATCATTAGCGTGCCGGCGATACGGTTCATCAACTTCACATTGTCAGCCTTGCCGAGCATGTGTTTAAGGCTCTTACCGCCTGTCGCGTACAGAGTCATACAAACAAATTCAGAAGCCAAGATAATAGACACCAAAATCATCAGTTGAGGCGCTAAATCTTTACTGCTGTTAATGAAAGGAGGAAGCAGAGAGATCATAAATGCCCACCCCTTCGGGTTCGCAATCGCAGTAACAAAACCTTGAACTACCAAGTCCCAATCATTGTTCACTTGAGCTTCTTGATTATCTGTACTGATCGCCAGTTTACCTCTTGAACGCCACATTTGAACGCCTAAATAGAACAAGTACCCTGCGCCCACAAACTTGAAGCCTGTAAATAGCCATGGGTAATTCAGCATAATTGAAGCGATACCTAATACAGCGGCGACCGAAACCACAGCAACTCCGGCCAGTTCACCGATCATCATCCATAATGTACGCTTGTAACCGATGCTCATGCCCAACGTTAACGCCAAGGTCATACACATGCCAGGTGTGATTGACACAAAGAAAAACGTGGGAATAAAAGCCCAAAGTAGCGCGCTATCCATATTATTACCTTATCGACTTATTTTTATTTGAGTGTTTTAGCTTGTTGAACTGTCTTTGTAAGGAGCGACCTTGTATTTAGCGACACAACGAAAAAGAGCCACAATACAGTGGCTCTTTTTCATTACCAACCGTAATTTTACTTACGACGGTTTTTAATTCGCTTCATCATAGTCAAACGACGTTCTGCACTCGCTTGATCTTGAGGCTCTTCGTTCGCGTTGTTCTTACGACCTTGGCGGTTTTTGTAAGCCGACTTGGTGTTCAGCTTTTCAATGTAAGCGTCGCGCTTCTTCGGTTCGTAACCTGGTTGTTCGACACGACGAATACGTTGTTGAATCAATTTCTCAACCTGAACCACGGTTAACTCTTCTTCGCGGTTAACGAAAGAGACAGCATGACCTTGCTTACCTGCACGACCTGTACGGCCAATACGGTGAACATAGTCTTCTGCTAGGAAAGGCATGTCGTAGTTGATTACGTGTGGTAAGTCTTCGATATCAAGACCACGAGCCGCAACGTCTGTTGCTACCATTACACGCGCTTTACCTTCTTTAAAATCGTCTAGAGCACGACGACGAGCACTTTGCGCCTTATCACCATGGCACAGTACTGCTTTAATGCCGTCTAGCTTAAGCTCTTTAACCACGTCATTCGCTGTTTCTTTGTAGTTCACAAAAACAAGCACTTGGCGCCAGTTTTTACGACCAATCAGTTCAGAAAGCAGTTCTGTTTTACGTTCTTGATCCACTGGGTAAACCACGTGGCCGACAGTAGCAGCCGTTGAGTTTTCACGCTCAACACTAATACGTTTTGGTTTACGTAAAATATCTACTGACAGTTGATTCAACTGAGTCGATGTTGTCGCCGAGAACATCATGATTTGTGGCGATGTTTCTACATCCAGCATGATTTTACGAACAGCATTGATGAAACCCATATCTAGGATACGGTCAGCTTCATCAAACACTAGGAACTCTAGGTTAGCAATAGACACGTTACCCGCTTCTAAGTGCTCTTCTAAACGGCCCGGAGTCGCAACCAGAATATCCACACCCAGCTCTAATTGACGAACCTGTGAAGACATCTTGTTACCACCGTAAACCGCTGAAACGCTTAGTTCAGTGTATTTAACGTAGTCTTTGATGTTTTGAGCGATCTGCGCAGCAAGCTCACGAGTTGGAGCAAGAATAAGGCCGCGAGCCGTTCCTCGAGATGCTTTTTTACCGCTGTTCAGTAGGTGCTGAATAACAGGCAATGAGAATGCCGCTGTTTTACCCGTACCGGTTTGAGCAGTAGCAAAAATATCATGGCCTTTACGAGCCATTGGAATCGCTTTTTGTTGAATTGGAGTGAGTTTTTCATAACCACACTCAGTCAACGCTTTGACTAATTCAGGAGCAAAACCTTGAGAGGAAAATGACATTGTTACGGGTTCCTTAAGCAGACAGCCTACATTCTTATTTCAGCCGAGCACTATAAAGTAATTAGAGTGATTTATCTCACATTTATCGTGATATGACGCAAACTTTCTCATTTAATCTGGTGTTTGCACCGCTTAAAACGAAGTAAACACCAAGATCCTTAGTTAAAACAGAAAAAATAGCGCTATTTGATGCCACACAGCTTGAGCAGAATCTGTTCGAGATCGCCCCATGGCATTAGCTGTGAGTCGATCACTTCCAGTCGAGATTCAAAGCCATCGAGTGTGATTTCATTGACTGACACGACTTGATTCGCCACGTTAAACGCGTAGCAACCTTGGTCTGTATTCACCACGGCTTTTACACGTTCAGCCGTCAAATCAGACAACATTGAGAATAGTGGATCAAAGTCGAACTTATACTCTGCACCAAACAACCATCCACAACTAAAATAACCCTGTCCTTTATTCTCTTTACGGATGAAAGCTTCACCGGGAGGAAGTTGGAATTGAGGTTCTTGTTCAGCGTGATCGTGATGGTGCGCTTCAATATGAGATGAAGCACTGCCATACACTCTTTCAATGTCCAACACTTCCAGTGGCACTTCGCCGTCATGGATTAGCTTATGGAAGACTTTTGCTGGCGTTTGATCAGTCACCCAATCATTAAACACATCGATATCTTCAGAATGCACAAGGTCGACCTTGGTGCCTAGAATCACATCTGCACTATCTAATTGATCATTAAAGTTCTGATTAGACGTGTATTTCTCATTAGATAGATTGCGTGGGTCTACCAAACCAAGCGTCGCTTTTAAATCAACATAAGGTGTGTATTGTTCTGAAGTTAACGTTGCAATCACTTGTTTAGGGTGACCAAGCCCTGTTGGCTCAATCAATAAACGATCTGGCTTTTGGCGAAGTAAGGCATTAATGCCCACCGACATAGGAACGCCTGCTGTACAACACATGCAGCCACCCGGTACTTCTTTAATCAAAGCGCCTTGATCTGTCATCAATGCACCATCAATACCAATTTCCCCAAACTCATTAACCAGAACAGCCCAGTTTTCATTTTCAGGTTTATTTTTTAACAGGTTCAAAATGGCTGTCGTTTTACCAACACCCAAGAAACCCGTAATAATATTTGTAGGAACTTTTTTAGTCATATCAGTTCTCCTTTTTAAGGGAGTATATACTCAATCACTAAAAAGTTGACCCCAATCGATTGTTTATACCAATCACAGTAAGTAAGTGTTCAGAAATAGCGCAGGAAAAAGGCTTGAGAACAAGGCGTGATTTTTTGATAAGTAGTTATTCTACAATAAAAAATTATAACCCAGTTATCGAGCATTTTAACCAGCTAGGGTGACCAATTATTTACTACGATTGGTATTACACTGAGATTAGTTAATAAAGGTTAGCGCGAAAATAATCTGAAGAGATAGGCAGTAGAGGCAGAATGCGGAAATGGGATGCTCCAGACAGACTAAAGGCGTACTTATCAGTACGCCTCACCCTCGTTACTCAATCGTGAGTTCGCGAATCAGGAAGCCTTAAATATCGACCTGAACATTTAACGAGGAACTAAAACTTTGTTTCTGAATCCATCCAAATTGTGTGTAAAACCTCACTTCTCCTTGCGGTTCGTTATGTTGCTTTACGATTTAACTATGGTTCATTTTTGGGGATATTCAAGCCGCCACCAGAGAAACGATCAAAATTGTGACGGCGATTCCACAATTGCCCATAGATTCCATTTATGTAACACGCACATTCCATAAATGAAATTCAACTTTCCATCTTTGTTACTATAGGATATGCAGAGGAAGCGTATAATTTACGGCAAGCCCGCCTCAACCTATTCAGGAGCCTTATCTCAATGACCAGAAGAGAGAAAATTAAGCAGTCCCTACTAGCCAAAATGCCAAGGGATGCTATGAATCAATTTCTCTCAAGGGATAAGACCCCAGCTTCCGTTCTCTTTCTTTCTTGTATTGTAGGTGTACTTGCTGGCGTGGTGGGTACCTATTTCGAAGTCGCGGTTCATTTCATCACAGAAACTCGTACCGATTGGCTTAAAGATGAAATCGGCAGCTATTTACCCCTTTGGCTCGCCGCTTTCCTTATTAGTGCTGCATTTGCCTTTATTGGTTACTTCCTCGTTCATCGCTTTGCTCCAGAGGCTGCAGGCTCAGGCATCCCTGAAATTGAAGGGGCGATGGACGGTATGCGCCCTGTTCGATGGTGGAGAGTATTGCCAGTAAAATTCTTTGGCGGTATGGGCGCATTAGGTTCTGGGATGGTTTTAGGTCGAGAAGGACCAACCGTTCAAATGGGCGGCAGTATTGGTCGCATGGTCACCGATATCTTTCGAGTCAAAGATGACGACACTCGCCACTCACTATTAGCTTCCGGTGCCGCAGGTGGTTTAGCCGCCGCATTCAATGCACCACTGGCTGGCATCATGTTTGTAGTCGAGGAGATGAGACCACAGTTTCGCTACTCACTCATATCGATCAAAGCCGTCATCATCTCAGCGATTTCAGCCAACATTGTGTTTCGTTCTATCAATGGCCAATCTGCCGTTATCACAATGCCTCAATACCAACCGCCTGAACTGGATGCTCTGTGGTTATTCTTGTTGTTAGGCGTATTGTTCGGCCTGTTTGGTGTGATTTTCAATAAACTGATTACACTTTCGCAAGACCTGTTTGTGGCAATACACAAGAATGACCGTAAACGCTACTTAATGACAGGTTCCCTGCTGGGCGGTTGCTTTGGCTTATTGCTGCTCTATATACCGGAGTTGACTGGGGGTGGTATTGGTATCATCCCGAACATCACTAATGGCAACTACAGCGCAAACGTGCTGCTGTTAATCTTCTTAGGGCGCGTGCTCACCACGCTACTTTGTTTCGGCTCTGGTGCACCGGGTGGTATCTTTGCACCAATGCTTGCTCTAGGAACACTCTTTGGTTATGCGTTCGGGCTTATCGCTGCGGCATTCTTCCCTGAACTGAATATTGAGCCGGGCATGTTTGCGATTGCTGGTATGGGCGCGTTATTTGCCGCCACCGTGCGAGCACCTATCACTGGTATTCTATTGGTTATTGAAATGACCAATAACTACTACCTAATACTGCCGTTGATCATCACCTGCTTAGGTGCGGTAATCATTGCTCAAATGTTTGGTGGGCAGCCAATTTACAGCCAATTACTCAACCGTACGCTGAAAAATGAGAAGCTAAGACAACAAGACCTCCCTCAACAAGAGGAAGTGCGTTAATTACAAATGACTCATGAAACAAAAGCACACATTCAACGTGCTTAATCTCCCGATTCTGTATCAAAATCAAAAAAGCAAACGTTAAACTTGATATCATCCACTCAAAATTAGTTGAGTTCCCTCAAAATCTATTGATGGGTGACCTACACACTCTAACTAAAGCAAAAAATGCAATATTCTGTAATTAACTAAGTCGGAGTAAGTCGTTGAACTGGAGAAGATTGACCCAAGTAAAAAATGTGCCGCCATCTCAGGCGTCTTTAGCACTTGGCGTTATTGGGTTAGGACAAGCTTGGGCATTATATATCCCGGGCATTGGTGAGATCATTCGCCCCTACCTCGCTTCATTCGGCGCGCTATTATTGCTGCCTGTTTTACTCCGTTATCTAACGAGCTTTAATACCTTCCTTAATGACATACGCCACCCACTAGTGGGTAGCTTAATGGCACCAATGAGTATGGCACTTCTGATTCTGTGCGACTATTTAGCCGAGATATCGCCAGTCATCGCCTACCCAGTTTGGTTCTGTGCGCTATTGCTGCACTTTACCATGATGGTATTGTTCTTTAGCTTTCAGATCATCAACTTCAAAATGTCGAACATTGTACCGAGTTGGTTTCTATATCCGGTGGGTTTGATCAGTAGTTCTTTAGCAGGTACACAGTTCGGGCACACCGTCTTTTCAGAAACACTTGCGGCCACTTGTATTGGTATCTATTTCCTTATGCTGCCAGTAGTGTTGTACCGCTTGGTGTTCGAAGGTAATCTTCCTCGCAGAGCAAGACCAACACTCGCTATCATGGCGGCTCCGGTTAACTTATCTTTAGCCGCTTACTTGGTTAACTTCGACAACCCAGACCCGATTCTGACAGGCGCATTGGCTGGCATTGCTATCACCATGACACTGCTGATCTACTTGTGTTATATCCGCCTAATGCGTCTGAAGTTCCAACCTTCAATTGCTGCCGTCACCTTCCCATCCGTGATCAGCGCTATTGCCATGCATCGATTAACCACGTTTTTCGGCGAGGAATACCCACAATGGTATTGGCTGCACAAGTTCGGATTCTTTGAGCTAACTATCGCAACCATCCTAGTGATTTGGGTTGCAGGCGGTTACGTGAAAATGTACTGGCCTGAGTTTTTTGATACTCACTATATGTCGAAAAAGACGAAGCGCTCTTAATCAAGAGCGCCCTCTTTGCTAGAGACATATCTATTCAGCGCTACACCAAACAAAAAAAGGCCTCACACTGTGAGGCCTTTTGAATAGGCAAGGTTTTTAATAGTTCAGGCGAGTGTTAATAGAACTGACGATTCCTATTAGAAGTTAGCGTGAGGGCCAAATACTTCGTAGTGTACGCGTGAACGATCAACTTTAAGTGCGTCTAGTTGCTCCACGATGTTTTTCATGAAGCCAACAGGGCCACAGATGTAGAAGTCGCTCTCTTCAAAACCTTTAGTATCAGAGATAGACGCTAGATCCATTTGACCTTGATGCGTATTTTCACATGCAGACTCATCTTTGTTCATGTACCACGTTTTCGCTTCCCAACCTTTGTCGGTAACAATGTCTTTAACACGGGTTGTGAACGAGTGTTGACCTACGTTTTCACAAGCGTGAAGGTAAAGTACTGGTTCGTTTTTATCTTCCGTGTTTAGGAACTCAAGCATAGACTGCATTGGTGTAACTCCCACACCTGCAGAGATAAGCGTTACCGGCTTGCTGCGTTCTTGATACATGAAGTCACCCGCTGGTGCGTACAGACTAACCTCATCACCAACAGCAACCGTATCGTGTAGGTGGTTAGATACAACTCCTTGTGTCTCTTGACCTTGTCCTTCACGTTTAACAGAGATGCGGTATTGCTTGCCGTTTGGCTTATCAGACAGTGAGTATTGACGAATCTCGCTGTATTGAGAGCCTTCCGGTTTCACTTCGATACCGATGTATTGACCTGGTGTGTAATCCAGAACGTCACCGCCATCTTTTGGCTGAAGAATAAAGCTAGTTACTAGAGCTGATTCTTCAATCTTATCTGCAATCACGAACGTACGTGCTGCTTCCCAGCCACCTACCGCTTGCTTACGCTGTAGGTAAAGCTCTGCTTCACGGTCGATGAATACTTGAGCTAAGAAAAGGTAAGCCGCTGTCCACGCCTCTTCCACTTCTGGAGTGAACGCTTCTGTTGCCAATTCACGCAGTGTTTCAATCAGGTGCAAACCAACAATTTGGTAGTGCTCTGGTTGAATGTTAAAGCTTGTGTGTTTCTGAGCAATACGTTCAACGGCTGTTGTTAACGCTGCTAGGTTTTCAATGTTCTTTGCATAAGCCGCGATAGCTTCAAACAGTGCAACGCCTTGGCGACCTGTTCTTTGGTGAGTCATATTGAAGATATCTTTCAACTCAGGGTTATGCGTGAACATACGTTGATAAAAGTGCTGAGTTAAAGCCGGGCCTGCGCTCTCAAGTAGCGGGATAGTAGATTTGATGATTTCGATATGTGCGTTGTTAAGCATGAATTTACTCCGAACACTGAGTCTTATGACCTATATGTCATTTTGACTACTTGAAAAATTAAGAATGACTTATCGATTTTCTGAAGCCTTAGTTATTTTTAGAAACTGAGTTATTTTGACTCGTTTTCGTTTCAAAAAATCGTAAAACCTGATTAATGCCACCTGATTGATTGAGATCAAGAATACTCTTTTTAATCAGAGTTATAATCGGGCTTCGATGACTCTTTTGCACAATCGATGCCAAGTTTATCAATCCCCGTCATTACTGGTTTTAATCTCAAAGCCCATCTTATAAAAATGTCAAAAAGACCTTTTTTTAGGTCAATAAGACTCTATTATGTATATAAACACACAGAGTTAGAGTTTTTTATGCAAGATATCTCCGCATCTACCCTCATGGAAATGACCATTGGCCTTGCAAGTGGTGTGAACGATCAAGATCGTTTTAATCGCCTTATCGATGCCATCCGTAAAACCATTACGTGTGATTGTGTCGCGCTTTTAAGCCTTCAAGGTGACACACTAGTACCTATCGCAATGCAAGGGCTCAGTCGAGACACGTTCGGTCGTCGTTTCATCATTTCAGAGCACCCACGTTTTGCGGAGATATGTGCATCTCGCTCTCCTGTTCGTTTCGATTCTGATAGTTCACTCCCTGATCCTTTTGATGGTCTGCTGATCGATCATGATGGCGATCTGCCAATGCACGCCTGCATGGGTTTACCTCTGCTGTTTGGTGACAAATTATTAGGAGTGCTAACCCTAGACAGCCTAAAACCTGATGTCTTCGCTAATATTCCAGCACGTAACCTTGAAGTACTAGCAGCGATTGCGGCTTCAAGCATGCAGATGGCATTGACCTTTTCTCAGCTTGAACATCAAGCCAAACAGTCTAAGCAGCTATTAGAAGAGTTAAACGTTGAAGCGTGGGAGCGTGACGGCGGCGAGTTGATTGGTAACAGTGATACCATGGTCGCGCTCAAGAACGACATCGCGGTTGTCGCACCGTCTGAATTTAATATCTTGATTCATGGGGATACTGGTGTTGGTAAAGAGCTCGTTGCTCGTACCCTGCACCACCAATCGCAGCGTAAACGTAACCCACTCGTCTACGTAAACTGTGCTGCAATTCCTGAAAACTTAGTAGAAAGTGAATTGTTTGGTCACGTTCGTGGTGCGTTTACTGGCGCAGACAAAAACCGCTTAGGTAAGTTTGCTCTAGCCGATGGTGGCACACTGTTCTTAGATGAAATTGGTGAATTACCCTTAGCTGCGCAAAGTAAGTTACTGCGTGCGCTGCAAAACAACGAAATCCAACCTGTTGGCCAAGACAATATTCAAACCATTGATGTTCGTGTTCTGGCTGCAACCAACCGAGACTTAAAGCAAGAAGTTGAAGACGGTCGATTCAGAGCCGATTTATACCATCGACTGAGTGTGTACCCTATCGCGGTGCCTGCACTGAAAGATCGTGGTGACGACATCAGCCTATTAGCTGGTTTCTTCTTAGAACAAGCGCGTCGTAAGCTTGGTATCAACCAAGTTAAGTTCCGCTCTGACGTTCTTTCTTTCCTAAACCGTTATGGTTGGCCAGGTAACGTTCGTGAACTTGAGCACGTGATCAGTCGTTCAGCATTGAAAGCATTGGCGCGTAGCACCAATAAAAACCTCGTGACAATCACTAAAGAAGATTGTGGTCCACTCGACCAAGATCAGCCGATTGCGACTACACAGGTGAAGAACACGCCATTATCAACACCAACGATCGACCTCTCTGCAGGGTTACGTGGTGCAACGGATGATTTTCAACGCAGTATCATTACTGAGGTATTGGAAGATGCCAATTTTAACTGGGCACAAGCAGGCCGTGTTCTGAAAACAGACCGAGCAAACCTGACTCGACTGTCTAAGCGTTTAGGGCTAAATGTGGCTAAGTCTCACACGATCGAACGGACAAAATAGATATTAGCGGTTTGTTGCGAGCATCTGACAAAACTTGTGTATATAATGCTGCAAATTGTAACGCTAATTTTAAATATGTAGAGAGAGTTATGAAGTTTATCCGTTGGTTCTTAGGTCGTGTCATCTTGTTATTGAACTTTGTTTTCAGCCCACGTGGTGTGAAGCGTTCTCAAGAAGAGCAAAACAAAGTGAATGAGCAAGCAAAAACGCACACGTTATACCAATTCGAAGCGTGCCCATTTTGTGTGAAAGTGCGCCGCGCGATGAAACGTCAATCGGTTCAATTTGAACTTCGTGATGCAAAAAACAACGAGCAACACCGTGCAGAACTTGAAGCTGGCGGCGGTCGTGTGAAAGTGCCTTGTCTACGTATCGAAAAAGACGGCAAAACTGAGTGGATGTACGAATCTTCAGATATCGTGACTTACTTAGAAAAGCAGTTTGCATAAGCAATAAAACTACAAAAGCCAGATACAAAAAATCCCTCGAATGTGAGGGATTTTTTATGTCTGTTATTTAGCGCTAGTCGTTTTCAAATTAGGAGTGAAAGCTCAAATGACTACTTCGCGACAATCAGCATCAATTCCACACGGCGGTTACACGCCTTGCCTTGCGCAGAGGCGTTCGTACAAGCTGGTACATACTCGCCAAAGCCTCGTGTATAAATGGAGCGGCTTGACACGTAGTTACTCTCTAATCGAGCCTTCACTTCTTTTGCACGCTGCTCTGATAGCGGATCGTTGATTCGATCTGTGCCCGTATTATCGGTGTGACCTTCAATCACCACATCAATATCTTGGCGCTGAGCAAGGTAGCTACCCAACGTATCTAGCCATTGGTTATAAGCTGGTTCAGGGAAAGCAGAACCTGTTTTAAAGTTCACGTGCTGCTCAAGCTTTACCATCACATGGTTACCCGGCAATACTTCAAAATCGATGCGGTTTTGTCTTAGAAAGACTTCCAGTGGATCGTTAGTCGATACGCCACGTCCGTAGTTGGTAGTGATGGTGCTTTGTTGATGGGTGCTGCTCTGAATCGAGTATCCACGATTGCTTGCTACATGAGTCGTTTGAACCACACCCCATTCAGGATGCATCAAGTCGTAATCGGTTTGCGGTGCAGTTTCTAGCATATCATCGCCCAACATGCCCGTTGGTAATGTCGTTTCACACCCTACCAAAGCTATGCTTAACATTATCGCTAAATATCTCATTACTTCACCAACCACTCATGCATATAAACCATTCACTAATGTCTATATCGGCACCGAGGGAAAAACTTTAGACGAAAACTTTATACCAAAAGAAACCAGACAAAAAAAGTGCTGTTGATCACAGTTAACCGTCAACTAGCCTTCCTTCACCCGCTAGTTCCAACTGTTTGCATTTATTTACCTTATAATTGTTTTCCAATTCGTACTAAATAGTTAGAATCTCACGACTTCTCAACGCTAGAGCAAACATTATGTTTAAACCATTTACTAAATTCATCACAGCACTCGCTGCCGTACTTATTATCGCGGGTTGTAGTGAAACAGACGAGCCACAAAAAGGCGTTCAATACGAAGCGCTTCCAACTGCTCTAACAGAATTTAACTTGTCTCCGATCACTGAAATCTTCTCTCTTAACTGTGGTCACTGCCGTCAAATGGAAAGTGCTATTCCAGAGATTGAATCTCTAACAGACCAAACTATTGGCAAGATGCACGTGACGTTCAACGAAAGCGCTCAAATCAGCGCAATGATCTACTACACAGCAGTGATGCAGCTTGATGCGACGCCTGACCACGCGTTTATGGACGACCTATTTGGTGCCGTTCAAATGGGTGCAGATGCAACACCAGAGCAGCGTCAACAAGCACTAGAGACAGCGTTTACTTCTCGTGGTTTGATTAGCCCATACCAGCTGAACAAAGAACAACAAGTCGCTCTTTTCGACTACGTTAAAAAAGCAGAAGAGATCTCAGTAAAAGGTCAGATCAACTCAGTACCAACCTTTATCATCAACGGTAAATACCAAGTACTAACAGCAGGTCACCAAGACGTTGCTGGTATCGCAAAAACGATCAACTACCTTTTGACTCAACCATAATCGCTGCTTTGCCAGCGGATTAACACATTCTGCATTAACTACGAAATTCAGCACTCAATATAAATAGGTTTTACTATGTCTAAATTTGTCATCCCGATCATTGTCTTTCTTTTGGCGGGTTTCATGATTTACCGTACTTGGACGAATCATAAGTCTGGCGGAGAAAACTTCGAACAAGGCCAGCAATTTCTAATTGAAAACGGCACTAAAGAAGGCGTGATTACGACTGAAAGCGGTCTTCAATACCTTGTTCTTGAAGAAGGTACAGGCACAGAACACCCAACTAAGAACAGCAAAGTAACGGTTCACTACCATGGTACGCTGATCGATGGCACTGTTTTCGACAGCTCTGTTGAGCGTGGCGAGCCAATCTCATTTGCCCTTAAGCAAGTAATCAAAGGCTGGCAAGAAGGTTTGACTTACATGGTTGAAGGCCAAAAAGTTCGTCTATTCATTCCAAGCACTCTAGCTTACGGTAAAGGCGGTTCAGGCCCTATCCCACCATCATCGACTCTGATTTTTGATGTAGAACTCATCTCTATCAAATAATCGAAGTGACTGATTAAGCCCCAACATACGCGCTATGTTGGGGCTTTTTTATATCTGAACATTTAAAAGCACTTTGACCACTTTCGCAAAGACCGCATATAACTTAGAAAACCGCCAACTAGACGACTGGTCTAATTTAACTTATAGTACCGCCCATGAACGAAAAAACGAATGACACACGCCTACATGTTTTAGATGTTGGCTATCAACTAATAGTAAACAACGGCTTTAACGGCGTTGGCCTATCGCAATTGCTTAAAGAAGCGGACGTGCCGAAAGGATCGTTTTACCACTACTTTAAATCTAAAGAGCAATTTGGTGAGGCATTGATTCAGCACTATTTTGAAAACTACATCACTAAGATTGAAGCTATTTTAGTACACGGTGAAGGTAATCATTATCAGCGAATCTTGAGCTATTTCTCGCTATGGGCGAAGACCGAAAACGGTACCTGTAATGCTCATAAATGCTTAGTCGTTAAACTCAGCGCGGAAGTTTCTGATCTCTCTGATCCTATGCGCCAAGCGCTGTTAAAAGGTGCTGAGAAAGTGACGAATACCATCGAACAGTGCATTGTCGGCGGTATTGCAGATGGCTCTATAAAGGTTGAAGACAGCCAAGAAGCAGCTCAGAACCTATACTCTATGTGGTTAGGTGCAAGCTTATTAAGCAAACTGAGCCAGAGCTCCCATAGCTTACAGACGGCTTTAAGCCTTACTGAACGAATTTTAAAAGGTGAAAGCCAATAACGCGCAGCGCGTTTGATTGGCTTTAACTTAAAACAAATCACCCGCCCTCTTATCAATTTGATGACGGCGGGATTTTTAGACAACAAGACTAGACGACTGGTCTAATTCTAAATATATAAAACATAAATTAAGGATATCCAATGACTCAACAAGACAATCGCCGCATCGTATTGGCTTCTCGCCCAGTTGGCGCACCGACTCAAGACAACTTCCGTTTAGAGACAGTAGCTGCGCCAAGTATCAAAGACGGCGAGATGTTACTTCGCTCAGTTTACCTTTCTCTAGACCCATACATGCGTGGTCGTATGAGCGATGCTAAATCCTACGCAGATCCCGTTGCGGTTGATGAAGTAATGGTTGGCGCAACCGTATGTCAGGTTGAAGAATCAAACCACGCTGATTACGAAATTGGCGAATGGGTTCTGGCTTACACAGGTTGGCAAGATCTTGGTGTGTCTAACGGTGAAGGCCTAATCAAACTAGGCAAAGAACCAACGCACCCTTCTTACGCGCTTGGCATCATGGGTATGCCTGGTTTTACTGCTTACATGGGCTTGCTTGATATCGGCCAACCTAAAGAAGGCGACACGCTAGTCGTTGCGGCAGCAACAGGTGCTGTAGGCGCAACCGTTGGACAAATCGGCAAACTAAAAGGCTGTCGTGTTATCGGCGTTGCAGGCGGTCAAGAGAAGTGTCTGTACGCGAAAGATGTACTTGGCTTTGATGAATGTATCGACCACAAAGCTGACGACTTCGCGGAGCAATTGGCTAAAGCGTGTGACAACGGCATCGACGTTTACTTTGAAAACGTTGGTGGCAAGGTATTCGATGCAGTAATGCCTCTGCTTAACACAGGTGCTCGTATTCCTGTGTGTGGTCTTATCTCTCAATACAATGCGACTTCACTGCCTGAAGGCCCAGATCGTATGTCTAGCCTGATGGGCATGCTGCTGGTTAAACGAATTAAGATGCAAGGCTTCATCATCTTTGATGACTACGCACACCGTTACAACGAGTTTGCTGTTCAAATGACAGAATGGCTATCTCAAGGCAAGATGCACTATCGTGAGCACCTGGTTGAAGGTCTAGAGAATGCGCCACAAGCATTCATGGGCCTATTGGAAGGTCAGAACTTCGGTAAGCTTGTTATCAAAACAAACGAAGCTAAATAAATTCAATAAACTGAACCCGTTAACTAGGTAGAATCATGATTACTTTACATCACCTGAATAAGTCACGCTCAAAGCGTATCATCTGGCTATTGGAAGAGCTTGGGGTGGATTACCAAATCAAACCATACCAACGAGACAGTGTCACTTTTCTTGCGCCACCAGAACTTAAATCCATTCACCCATTGGGTAAATCTCCTGTCATTGAAGACGATAGCGTCGTGATCACTGAATCTGGTGCGATCACGGAGTACCTAATCGACAAATACGGTCAGGGTAAGTTCGCACCTATACGCGGCACCGCAGACTACGTGGAATATTCGCAGTGGCTTCACTTCGCTGAGAGTTCAGGTATTTTGCCAATGTTGCTTAAGATCTTTGTGATGAAAGACGGCTGTGAAACTAACTTCCTAGGCGGTTATGCAGACGATGAAAACCAAAAGATCTTAACTTACGTGAATAATGCACTTGAAGGTAAAACCTACTTGGTTGCAGACACACTAACGGGTGCAGATTTTATGATGTCGTTCATCGTAGAGATCGTTGGTAACTTTGGTGCAACTGCGCTTTACCCTAACATTGCTAAATACGGTGAGCTTTTAACGAGCCACCCTGCTTACCAAAAAGCCGAGCAAGTAGAGCTAGTGAACTCTAACTAATCAAGATTTGTTCCATTCAATGCTTCCATAGCATGAACATAACAATCTAAATGAAGCCAAAGCCGATTTATCTTCTGCTTTGGCTTCTCATTTGTCTTCATTTCGACAACAATACCGAACTCTAACTGAACAGCCATAGAGTTTGATCTTAATGCCAGCAAACCTCGCTCAATACACACCTCTGCACCTAGCAAACACGAATGTAGATTTAGCGCTACCGACTCGCTTTACGTTTCCGTATTACTATACCCCGCACCCTACGTGTGAATTAGCTATGCTGCAGCTTCAGCAATCACTTATCGACTGTGGTGTGAATGAAAACTCGCTAGGTAATCTCTACGCTGTGCTTCTTGTTCAGAATCCAACCACACAAGAGTTAGGTTACCTTTCTGCGTTTTCAGGCTTGCTGTTAGATCCGGCTTTGGTCTCTCAGTTAAACAACATTCACTTTGTTCCACCAGCCTTCGATTCAAAACAGTTTCAATCTCAAAACAGTGCCAACCTCGCTCGCCAGTTACAACTCGCGGACGACATTAAGAAGCTACAACAATCGCACAACCTAGACGCATTATTGGCTGAACTTGAAGGGTTAAAAATCGAATCAGCACAATCTATCAAAGCCTTTCAGTTAGCAATGACCGCGAACAAAGCCCAACGTAACGAACTCAGAGAACAAGCCAATCAAGAAAAAGCATTAGGGAATCTAGAGTCAGCGGCGAATTTGCTCAAACAACTGGGCAATCAAAGTAGCCAAGAGAAACGTGACCTAAAAGCGCTTCGTATTGAATGGAAACAGAAGATCGCAGAACGTCAATCACACGTTGATTTGATTGAAAACGAACTGAAAAACCGTAAGCAAGATCACCAGGCAGTTTCAGAACAGTTGGAAACTCAACGTCTCTCTCACTATCGCTTTATCAATCAAGCCAAGCAACCTAAGAATTTACTCGAGTTACTCGATGGCAAAGATGCGCTTGAAGGCTCTGGTGACTGCTGCCTACCTAAGTTGCTTAACTTCGCCTTTGAGCATGGGCTTAAGCCGTTAGCATTGTCTGAATTTTGGTGGGGATTACCAACTACAGATATCATTCGACAACACGCAAACCTCTACCCTGTTTGCCAGAGTAAAAGCTTTGAGATCCTCGAACACCAGCTAAGTGGCATAGAGCTAGAAGATAACCCGCTTATCGTGAACCCTGCTGTAGGTAAGTCTTTTGATATTGTTTATGAAGACGACGAGATCGTAGTAGTAAATAAGCCTGAGGAGTTTCTCTCAGTTCCCGGCAAGTTTATCGAAGATTCTGTTTATACTCGCATAAAAGCGCGTTACCCGGATGCGACTGGCCCTTTGATTATCCATAGATTGGACATGTCGACGTCAGGCTTATTGATCTTGGCGCTGACGGCGGAGTCAAACAAGCACATTCAGAAGCAATTCATTGATAGAACCGTCGAGAAACGATACACAGCTTTGTTAGACGGTAAAATAACGGGTGAATCTGGCGATATCAGCCTGCCTTTGCGTGGCGACATCACCGACAGACCAAGACAGCTCGTTTGTCATGAACATGGGCGCAACGCAGAAACGCACTGGCAAGCAGTCAGCACCAATAACGGAAAAACCAAGGTGCACTTGTATCCAAAAACAGGCCGTACCCACCAGCTACGCATACACTGCGCTCACCCACAAGGACTTGGCGTACCAATTCGTGGTGACGACTTATACGGATACAAACGCGAGCGCTTACACCTGCACGCTGGCTACCTAAAGTTGATTCACCCGACAACAGGTGAATGGATGGAGTTCGAAGTGCCTTCTGAGTTTTAAGCTGTTCTTATCGTGCTAAAACTATTACAGCGATGAAACTATTACCGCGCTAAAATTTTTGTTCCATTAAAACTTTTTCTCGCTAAAGCTCTCACTTCGCTTAAGTTCTTGTTTCGTTAGATTTTTTATCTCATTAAACGCGTCAGGGTTCTAAATCTGCTTGAGATATAGAACCCTGAAGTTTAATTTTTTTATGTGCTTATCACAGGCCGGTAGCGTACTTTCGTTACTAACTTCAATGTTGCAGAGGCCTAACCCATAACATCAGTGCGTTGTTCCACACACTCGTAAGAGCCCATTTCGAACTCACGGCAGATCCAAGGTCGGTTTTCGTAAATAGTACACATCAGTGTTTCTCTATCTACCGCAGAACACCAACCGTCGTCTAATCTCAACATGGTTTCGCCACCCCACTCGTCATACGCAATATGCTCTTCAGGAACGCCGGTATCTGTGATGATCATAACCTCTAAACGACAACAGCATGCCTGACAATTGGCACATGTTACTTCGGGCTCGGTTACGTTCTTTATCTCTATCGTCATAAGTGACTACACTGCTAAATTTTGCGTATAGTAATCGAAACCGCCCGCTACGGCTAATAAAGATGGTACGAAGCGGTGTTTTCATTGATGTAAAAATAACAATGGGCGCTGTGATTCACTCACAACGCCCATATATTTCTACTTTTCATTGCGACTTATCGCCACAAGCTCTATTTAGAATAGGCTCGCGAAGAACAACTTAACATAGTCCATTAAACGTTTGAACAAACCGCCCTGTTCAACCGCTTCCAGCGCAATTAACGGCTGGGTTTGCACATCTTCACCATCAACGGTGTAATGAACCACCCCTAACGTTTGACCTTCTGCAATTGGGGCTTTCAGTTCAGAGTTAAGCTCGATAGATGCAGTCAGCTTTTTACTGTCTGACTTAGGCAGCGTAATAAACGTGTCTTCTGCAACACCTAACTTCAATGTGTCTTGATCACCAAACCACACCTTCTCTTCAGCCACTTGATCGCCGCCTTGGTGCGGGTTTAATGTATCGAAGAAACGGAAACCATAGCTCAACAACTGCTTGCTGTCTGACTCACGGCTCTTAACACTTGATGCGCCCATCACAACCGCGATAAGTCTCATCTCACCTTGTGTCGCTGAACTCGCTAAACTGTAGCCTGCGCCAGATGTGTAGCCCGTTTTCATACCATCAACCGTTAAGCTTCTATCACGCAACAAGCCATTACGGTTGTGTTGTGTAATGCCGTTATAACTGAAAGAACGCTCGCTGTATAAACCATACACATCCGGTAAATCACGAATAATGGCACGACCGAGTAGCGCAATATCATAAGGAGTCGAATAGAGATCATCAGCGTCTAAACCATGTGCATTGGCAAAATGGGTATTTTCTAGCTTCAGAGATGTAGCCCAAGAGTTCATAAGATCGACGAATGCATCTTGTGAACCTGCAACGTGTTCTGCAATCGCAACGCTTGCATCGTTACCTGATTGAATAATCAAACCTCGATAAAGGTCCATCATGGCTACATCAGTGTTTACTTCGATAAACATTTTTGAAGAGTCAGGGAAGTTCTTCGCCCACGCATTTTCGCTGATTCGTACTTGATCGTCAGCAGAGATGTTGCCTCGCTTCATCTCTTGTCCAGCCACATAGCTGGTCATCAACTTGGTCAGACTCGCTGGGTTTAACTTAGTGTGTGCGTTTTTTTCTACCAGCACATCACCAGAATTAAAATCAATTAACACATAACCTTTTGCGCCTAGGCTAGGCGGGCTTGGTACAATAGAAGGTGCTGCGATAGCTGCATTACTGACCATCGCTGCGTTACTTACAATGAATATACTTAATAGAGGGAGAGAGTATTTGGAGAACAGTTTCATTGAATCAAACCTAAGTTAACGTTTTGTGCAGTATAGACAAATGCTAGCAAAAGAAGCGCGAACTTTACGTTGCTTTACGTATTTGTACCGTTCGTTACAAATAAAAAAGCAGAATCTGCGATCTGACCATTTTTTCAACAGGAAATATTGATTCAATGAATGTGTACATCGCTTAATTCTAGCGTTCGGGCATACGTCTAAATAGCATATCTATAAAGCCAGTAATGCGCTGTTTGCTTTCGCTTGGCTCTAAGTCAGGCTGGATACCAGACTGAGCTAGAGCTTGCCACAATACGACTTCAGATTCAGGAACGAAAAAGGCAATGTACAAAGACCCTTTCTCCGCTACTTTACCTTCACCATCGTAAAATGGCACACCAGTAGATAGCTTAATCGCATCGAAGATAGACTCATCGTTCAGTTCCGATTCTTCCGCTAATCCAAAGCCTACAACAACATCGCCGACACCATCCTGTTTTAACTGATAACCCTTACTAGAGAGCTGTTCTTGAATCGCGTCACGCACCAGATCAGTAACCACGGTTTCATCGTATTTTTGAGAAAGGTAAACCTGTTCTGACTCAGGATGCCATGAATACGTCAGCACGCCGTGTTTCATGAAATCAAAATCACCGCTAGTGACCACACCATAATTATGCGTGGGTGGTATTTCTTGCGTAGTACATGCGGTCAGCCCAATAGCCATCAAAGCCAACAGTGCTACTTTTTTTATGCTTTTTGTTGCACAAATGGATCGTTTTATCATTCGTGACTCCCTTACCCATATAAGAATAACTATCAATTCAACCTCCAACATAAATAGTAATTATGTTAATAGAAAGGTCATTAAACGTTTGCGTAATCGCTAACCTTCACTTCTGTCCATTTTGGGGGTTTTATCACAAAAACAGAGTTGGTATAGTTTACCCCGTTAAACAAAACCAGACCATTCGAGGCACGGAGCTTCCTCAATCATCTCATGAAGAGAAGAATTGGTACCGACAAAGTATCGGCAAATTTAAGAGGGTCAAACAATGGAATTCAATATGGTTGAAATTTTAGGTTACGCTGCGTCTATTATGGTCGCAATTTCATTAACAATGAAAGATATCGTTCGTCTGCGTGTCCTTAACTTTATTGGCTGTACACTCTTTACAGCATACGGCGTTATGATTGACGCATGGCCAGTTGTCGCGACCAACGGTTTCATCGCTTGTGTAAACATCTACTTTCTTGCAAAAATGCAAAAGGAAAAAAACGGAAGCGATGAAAGCAGCGAAAGCTTAAATTAGCGATTAGCATTTCAAATAATTCTGAAAAAGCCCAAATAAAGTGATCTATTTGGGCTTTTTTCTATCTGTTATTCCTCTACACGCTCACTACCTTCTACTTTTTCACCGTTCGGACATAGCGGGCGTAAAACATAGTAAGACCATGAATAAAAAACGCCGAACAGGATTGAGTTCGGCGTTTGACTCTACGTTAAGTGGTTTGTTTAAGGAGGTGGGGATAGAAAGCTCTCACCTCTATCAACAAATCAATACTATGAACACAATTTGGTCCAGCTACCGTCACTGCCCGGCTCAGAACTTGTCCACCAGTTAGCTTGGTAAATACTACCGTTGTGAACGACTTGGTCACCCGTGTTTGCATGGCTTGGATTACCTGCCCAATCTTTCTGAGGTAGATCTGGGTAAACAGTTAAACCTGCAGTATCACACGTACCAGGGTTTGTACCACCATCGCCAGGGTTACCACCACCAGAACTGATATCACCTAGTGGTAGATCCGGTTGCTCAAAGCTAAAGGCATAGTCGACGCCATTCACACTCACCGCATAGTTTGCAGGGCCTGAAATTGGTAAGTAATACACCATATCTAGCTCATACACACCACCAGCAGGAAGATCTTCCCATGCAGGTAACGTGAACGCTACGCGGTGCATAGTACCGTCTAATCCGCCGATGTTATCCGCACGAGTATGACCCGAAGCAATCACAGACAAACCGCCGCCCGATTGATCTTTCGCGTTATCAGGTGCTGATACTGGGATATCGAATTGGAACTCAGTTCCCCCCGGAAGTGCTTGACCAGTGTTGTTTGTGAACGTGATCTTAGGATTGATTGGGTAGTTTTGGTCGCCGACTTTGAAGCCACCAACCGATACCGCGATATCTAATGCTTCTGTTGGAGTAGCACCCGTCGCTACTTTGTTTCCGTATGGCGTCGCAGACTTAAACTTATCGTAGATAGCTTTAGTCATGGTGTTACCCATATGGAACTCACCGTTACCACTATTACACGCTTGTTCAGTCGTATCGATAGACGTTCGGTTGCCATTCGCATCGAGTACATAACAGTTGTAATCCCCTGCAAGTTCCCAGAACATGATGCCGCCGATCTCTTTGTCGATAACGTAGTCAGCTTTCACGTCGATAGACTGTTTATCTTCCGTTGAAAGGAATACGCCCTTCTCTGCATTCCACAGCCAAGGGGCAACTGCCACACTGTCGTAGTTACGCGTGTAAGTTCCCGTTAGAACATCTGAAGGATCATTCATAGGATCAAGCTTGTAAGCTTCTGCATATGAGCCCCAAATTCCTTTTTCTAGGTTCTTCGCGTGCCACATTGGGTTTGAACCCGCACCCATCTCGTTGCCTTTCGGATCGGTATCGTGCCACATGTTGTCGATACCAATAGCGCCATGACCACAGTTGTTCTTCTCGCCTTCGCCTGTACCCGCCGCACATTCAGATTGATTTGGTAGCGCAGCTCGCCCCCAAAGACCATTTTCGCCACCAGTTACACCTTGCCAACCACGCGTGTAGTAAGGCACACCGATGTTAATACGACCTGCTGGCATTGAACCACGGAAGTAATGGTAAGCCCAATCCGTGTTCAAATAACCGATACCGCCGTAAGCCGCAGTGCCGTAAACATTCCACTGTGCTAACTCAGAATCTTTACCTGTATCAAACAAGGCAGCGTTATGACCAACGTGATCGTTCCACGCACCGTGAAGATCGTAAGACATGATGTTCACGTAATCGAGATACTTGGTTACATCAAATGTTTCCATACCGCGCAATAGGTAGCCAGAAGAAGGCGCTGCGATCGTTAACATGTAGTGATTGCCATCTTGCGCAGACGCAGCATCGAGCTTCTCACGTAGCACTTTCATCAACACTTGGTACGAAGCCCATAGGTACTGACGACGTGGTTCCATGAAATCTTTGTCGTATGGGTTACCAGCGCCTGCCATTGAGGTTGGGTATTCGTAATCGATATCTAGACCATCGAACTGGTATTTACGAAGCATTTCAACCGCTGAAGTCGCGAAGGTTTCGATACCTTGATGGTTGATAGAACCATCAGCATTTGTCGTCATGGTGTAGAAACCACCGTCAGCAACTCGGCTGCCATCGGTCGCGAAGTGACCACCGGTTTCCGCCCAACCACCGATTGAGATTAGCGTTTTCACTCCATGTTTTTTCTTCGCTGTCGCTAATGCACCGAAATGACCTTTGAAGCCTAATGCAGGGTCAACTTCCACGCCCGGCCACTCTTTACCAACCGCTGCGTTGTTCGGATCGTTCACATCACCAACGTTTACTTTACCGTCTGAACCGATGCTCACGAACGCGTAGTTAATATGTGTCAGTTGTTCCCAAGGAATATCATTGACTAAGTAAGCAGCTTGTGGGTCATCCCCAGCACGCCAACTTGTGAAGTAACCAATGACACGACGTGGATGATCCGCGCCCATTTTCTCACGACCTTCATCATCGTAAATCGTACAGTAAGGAACATCGACACCTTGAGTTTGGTATAAGCCATCAGGGCGACATGTGTTCACTGTTGGAGCGCCATTCACAGCCAAAGAAGCCAATGCTGAATCTGCCGTCGCACCTTGGTCGTCTGTTGCTCTCGCGTAAACCGCTAAAGAACCTGCTTGAGTTGTTGTGTAATCTAACGTGTACGGGCTAGTTGCAGCTGTGCCAACAAGAGCACCAGCCACGTAGAAATCAACCTTATCAACTGTGCCATCACTGTCTGCTGCTGTTGCGGTAAAGGTGACTACACCACCAACATCTACAGACGTCGCTGAAAGGGCTACCGAAACTGTCGGTGCTTCATTACCTGGTTGTGCTGAGTCAACAGAAACAGAAACCGCACTTGTAACACTTGCTGCGCCTTCATTGTCCGTTGCAACAACTGAAATCTGATGGTTACCAGACGTTGCAGACCAAGTCGCTTCGAAAGGTGCCGCTGTGACTACCGCAACAGATACGCCATCAACAAAGAACTCAACCGAAGCCACACTGCCATCAGCGTCTAGTGCTGTTGCACTCAATACAATATTGTCGCCTTCAGTAATCACGTCAGAAGCAGAGGGTGCCGTTAATGAAGCTGTTGGTACTTCATTTGGCGTACCACCACCTCCGTCGCCGCTACACACATCGACTTTCTTCCATTGTGCGTAGTCGCCTTCAAATTGGCTTGGGTTGTTATTTTGATTCCAGTAATTTGCCGTATAAGCACTGCCGTCATGTGAAACCTGATCACCTCCTGTGTATACAGTGGCAGAATCCCACGTTTCTAACGTTGAGCAATCCACAGCCGCATAGCTGTTGAACGCCATTAAGCATGATGCGGTGAGCGTACTGAGTGTAAAAACCTTCTTAGCCACTCTTCCTTGATTTAGGTGCATGTTAGCTATCCCTTAAGTTGTTGTTTCAAGATGTTTAATTTAAATGGGATTTTCCTCGCCACTTAAATCTCTTCGCAAAACAACTGTAGGTAACAGCGCTAATTTAACACCTAAAATATTCAGTATTTATAAAATGACTCGCATTAATTTGTTTATAGCATGCAATGAGTCGACACTTATTTTGCACCAACAACTAATATTAATTTATTTCGGAAAGCTAAAAAATAACGTCTCAAAAATCAGAAATGTGATTTGGATTCGAGAAAAAAATTCGTATCAAAACTAGCCAAAAAGTAGTGATTTAAAGGCGATTTGGGATTCATTTGGGAATTCGCCCACTTTTTGATAACAAATGTGTTAGTATCGGCGGCTTTTTTGACGAACCTCACATTTCTATGCAAGTGTGGGAGAAATACATAGGCTTGAAAGAGCCAAATATAGCGAAGAAATAATGTCCAACTTGACGCAAGTCGCCAACGAAAACATCAACGCAGAATCTACTTCTATCGATTTCAATAAAGCTCAATCTTTGGGTGAAAAACTGGAACTCGGAAACCCAGTCTTTTGGCTTAGTGGCAGTTTTTTAACCCTCTTTGTCATCCTCGCTTTCACCAACACCTCCGTGTTGTCCGAACTTGTTAACATCGGCTTTAGTTATTCAACTAAGTGGTTCGGTGCTTTCTGGCAAGTCCTACTACTTCTCAACTTCATTATCGGTTTAGTGCTTGCACTAGGTCGTACAGGCCATGTTCGCTTAGGAACACTTGCCCTACCAGAAATGACCACCTTTAAATGGATGTCTATCGTCCTATGTACGCTGCTAGCGGGTGGCGGTGTATTCTGGGCAGCTGCAGAGCCTATTGCTCACTTCGTTTCAGCTCCGCCACTGTATGGCAACGCAGATCCTCAAGCGATGGCATTCAACGCCCTGTCACAATCTTTCATGCACTGGGGTTTCCTTGCATGGGCAATCTTAGGTGGTTTATCTTCCATCGTGTTAATGCACCTGCATTACGACAAAGGCCTTCCTCTTAAGCCCCGTACTCTGCTTTACCCAGTACTTGGCGACAAAGCGATTAGCAGCTGGGTTGGCAATGTAGTCGATGCATGTAGTATTGTGGCAGTTGCTGCAGGTACTATCGGCCCGATTGGTTTCCTTGGCCTACAAATCAGCTACGCGCTGAGCGAACTGTTTGGCATTTCAGATACATTCGCAACGCAAAGTGTTGTTATTATCTTTGCTATCGCTATGTACACGCTTTCTGCTTTGAGCGGCGTGAACAAAGGTATCCAACTGGTAAGCCGTTACAACATCATCTTGTCTGTGTGTCTAATCGGCTACATCCTTCTTGTTGGCCCAACGAGCTTCATTGTTGATGGCTACCTGCAAGGTATGGGTGAAATGGTTGATAACTTCATCCCAATGGCACTATACCGCCAAGATACAGCGTGGCTAGGTGGCTGGACTGTGTTCTTCTGGGGTTGGTTCTTAGGTTATGGTCCAATGATGGCTATCTTCATTGCTCGCATCTCACGCGGCCGTACTATTCGCCAAATGATCGTTTCTATCAGCATCGTTGCACCGCTTGTAACGTGTTTCTGGTTCAGCATCGTTGGTGGCAGTGGTTTAGCGTTTGAACTAGAGAACCCAGGTGTCATTTCTAACGCGTTCGAAGGCTTTAACCTTCCAGCGGTGCTACTGGCCATTACCGCTCAACTGCCGTTCCCGACTTTGATTGCGATTCTGTTCCTGATCCTAACGACCACGTTCATCGTGACAACAGGTGACTCGATGACTTACACCATCAGTGTAGTAATGACAGGCACGACAGAGCCGAACGCAGCGGTACGTACTTTCTGGGGTATCATTATGGGTGCGGTAGCTATTGCACTTATCTCGATGGGCTCAGGCGGCATCTCCGCTCTACAGTCGTTCATTGTGATCACAGCCGTTCCGGTTTCGTTCATCTTGCTGCCGTGTCTATGGCACGCACCGAAGATCGCGAAGCAAATGGCAAGAGACCAAGGTCTCGTTTAATACCTAGTCCGATTTAGTGTCGGGTAGCGTGTAAACTAAAGCCACTCAAGTGATTCACCTGAGTGGCTTTGTTTTATCTGGTCGTTAAATGTATCGACGAAGCTTATTTCTACCGATAGTTCGGTTTATTGAAACTGTTCACCCGCAGCAACCATGAATGACATTTCAACCAATAGCTCAGGATTAGCAAGTTCTGCTTTCACGCATGCTCGGCTTGGCGCGCAGCCTTCAGGGAACCACGCTTCCCAAACTTCATTTAGTGCATCAAAGTTAGCGAAATCCGTTAGGTAAATCGTTACGGACAACACGCGAGATTTGTCACTGCCTACTAAGCTCATCATTTCTTCAGCTTGACCAAAAATTTGCTGAACCTGACTTTTGATACCTGCCGTTGTATCCGCTTCAGCAACTTCCACAAAACTTGCGATACCGTTGAAAACAGTCACATCTGACCAACGCTTGGTCGGGTTAATTCTATGAATTTTCACTGGTTATACTCTTCTTATAATTAGGGGGAACATCAGCGTAATTTAATCCAAATCGCAAATATTGAAAACAAAAATTGGAAAACTCGTAGCTCCTTTTGAACAGCACGCTCGCCTACCTATTACTTCAGTTCTCAACACCACTAGTCTTTCGGTTCATATCGAGACAATTAGTCGCCACCTGTTAAATCTCTAGATAAATATATTAATTATTATTCTCAACGCGAAATTTAATCTGAACTCTTGCGGTCATATTCAGGGATTTTATTAAATGGAGTACTTTTATGCATGTTCAAACCTATGATTTAAAGCAAAGCAACATTGGATACAACCTAGGCGTGATTGGCGTAACATTAGTGTTAGCTTGGATTGGAATTTACAAGTTTACGCCTACTGAAGCGATGCTTATAGAACCGCTAATCGCAAATCATCCTGCAATGAACTGGCTTTACAGTCTGTTCTCGGTACAAGCTGTGTCTAACATGGTGGGTGGCGCGGAGATCATTGTAGCGATTGGACTGATCGTTGGATTTAAGAAACCGACAGTTGCCTTCTACTCAGGCATTGCAGCAGCGGCTATCTTTGTTGTGACACTCAGCTTCCTGATTACAACGCCAAATGCTTGGAAAGTATCGGATGGCATCTTAGTCACTAACTTCTTCCTAGTGAAAGATATTCTATTTTTGGCGATCGCTATTAGCGTAATCGAACGTAACAAACCTCAGAAGTAACCGTAAATCTATAAGTGGCCGAAACTAGAGGTAACCTTAAACCTGAAAATAAAAAGGCTCGAAGCTGGCTAGAAGGACGCTGCCAGCTTCTAATGTATAAGGCACTGATACTCACCTAGTCAGCTAACACCTTACGGTAATAATTAGCATCTTGATCCTTCCCTTTGAATACGGTGTAACTTTCAACGCGCTCAACTAAATCAAAGCCTGTATTGGATAAGATTTTGTTTGAACCGACATTACCCACTAGCGCATAGGCATCAACATATTTAAGGGAAGAGTGCTCAGCCAAGTAGATAAGTAACTTCTTCACCGCATTAGACGCAATACCCTTAGAGCCAAAGGAGTGACCAACTCGATAGCCTAACTCTCCACTTCCAGCGATCTGGTCGATATCGCGAACGTTGATTCGCCCAAAAATATTGCCATTAGCGTCTTTTATCAACATAGGAATCATCTCGCCATTGTCATACTCTGCGAGGAAGCTCGTGACTTGCTCGGTAACACCCGCATTAGAATAGAAACTGTCCTCCCGAGCTGGGACAAATTGCTCAAACCACTCTCTATTTTCGACTTCAAACTCCAATAATGCACTGACATCGCCTAAGTGAAGTAAGTGTAAAAATACATCCATAATCAATACTCTGTCGCTTATCTAAAAAGCCGCACCTGATGATTCATACAACACGGTTTTTTCTGAATTTAAGGTAAATCCCTTAACTTCTTAGCTGGGTTGCCTGCATAGATACCTTTCTCTGTAATGTCTTTCGTCACTACACTTCCCGCGCCAATCACCGCCCCTTCACAAATGCTGATAGACAACACTGTCGCATTGGAACCAATAGTAACGTTATTGGCGATAACAGTACGTCCCCAATTGTCTGGGTTTGGATCTGGTTTGCCCTCTTTGAACAAGTCATTCGCAAACATCACGCCGTGGCCAACAAAGCAGTCACTACCAATAGTCACATACTCGCAAATAAAAGTGTGAGATTGAATCTTAGTTCTTGCACCTATCACGGAGTTCTTTTGAATCTCAACAAAAGGGCCAACGAACACATCATCTTCAAGCTCACAGCCATAAACGTTGCTTGGCTCGATGATAGTGACATTCTCGCCACAGGTAATATCAGTAATCTGTGCCTTTAACACTCTTGGACTTGCCATATTTCCTCTCAACATTAGCGTCACAACTCAACCTAAGTGATTGTGTCGTAAGTGTTTAAGTACAAGCAAGTCGGAATAGAAAGAGTCAGCTGTGGATCAAAGATTCTGCATATATTAAAACAGGCCAGCTAACACGACTGACATCAGTACCCCACCTATAAAGCTAGGCGCATGAAATGGGCGAGCTTTAGATTTTACGTACTCTATCTGAAGCTCTTCTTGATAAGTTTTAACGGCAAGTTCTTTTACGTAGTTATTTTGCATAATAAGCTCCTTTTCTATGATTAAGAGAAGCTTAGGACTTGAAGCTAGGTTGAGGTAAAGCAAAAATTCAAATTAATTGAACACTTTGGTTTTGTTACTCGAGGATTACCCTGAACACATCGTTATTCACACCACCCACATCCACTAATTCTCCAGTTTCCATATGAAGTGAAGTGTTTAATTGTCGAGTTGAGCGTGGCTCTTTCGTTTCTCGAATCACGAGCAGATCGACCAAGTAGCCAGAGCATTGCTTTCGTATTAAGCCTGAAAAAGTAACACTTTCAACCCTATCCGCGAGTACAGAATTAAATGTTTTATCTTCTAAAACACCCGCGGAGATGGATGTATCACCATAAAATAGCGTGATGGTTGTTGGGTCGGGAGTTAACTTTTGATTGGATGAACACCCCATCATAGCTAAGCACAACATTAAAATAACTCGAAATTGCATAAACTGGTTTTCTTACGTTAAGCGTCTGTTTTTCATATTAAAACACTTCACATCAATAAACACCATATGTCGGGCAGAAGCTTGTTTAGAGTAAGTTATGTAGTTAGGCTTAACGAAGGAGTTACGTCTTGAGATGGGTTCGTTAATCAGAGAATCGGCTCTAGCTCCTTATTCAGAAGCTAAAGCCGACATTAGATCGAGATTATCGAATTGGGTTCAGTGAATTAAGCAACAACGTCTTGTGGAGGTGTGCCTTCGCAGTTAGAAACGACAGCATCAATTTGAATCAGTGCATTCATAGGAATCTCTGAAATCCCCACCACCGTTCTTGCCGGTAAGTCAGCATTAAAGAACGTAGTGTAGACCTCGTTCACCGCATCAATATCTGAAATATCTTTAAGTTGAATATTAATTTTCACCGTATCGTCCATGCTATGGTCAACACTTTCAATGATCGCCTTAATATTCTTAAGACACTGTTCAGTTTGCTCTTTTATACCACCAGCAATCACTGCATTGGTTTTCGGATCTACAGGTAGTTGACCTGAAATATGGTTATAGTGAGAGAAAGCAACGGTGTGCGAGCAAGGCATGAATGGTGCAGCAACCGTATTATTAGCTTCAATAACCAGTAAGCGAGTATCTTCTGGTAATTGCGGCGGTGTACCGTCGCCATGTGAAATTGACGTATCGATTTGCACTAAAGCATCCATTGGTAATTCAGTTGCGTTAACAACTGTACGAGCAGGAACATAGCTTGGGAAGAATTTAGCACATACTTCATTTACCGCTTCCGCATCTGCGATATTTTTTAGGTAGATAGTCGTTTTAACCACATCATTCATTACATGACCAATGCTTTCTAGAATAGCTTTAATGTTTGATAGACATTGTGCTGTTTGCGCCTCGATACCACCATCAACCAACTCACCTGTGGTTACATCTATCGGTAACTGAGCTGAAAGATTGTTGTAGTGAGAGAAAGCCGCTGTTTGCATCGATACAGTACTTTGAGGCGCATTATCCGTATTTCTTGATACCTTAACTAGCGCGCAAGGTGCTTGTGGTTTAGTGCCTTCACCGTTTGAAATAAGAGCATCCATTTGAACTAAAGCGTCACTATGCGGTAGCGCAGTTACGCCCACGACTGTACGCGTAGGAAGAGTGTTGTGGAAGAAGCTTTTGTAGACTTCATCAATAGCATCGATATCAGAAATATTCTTAACGAAAACATTAATCTTCACGACATCATCCATAACATGGTCGATGCTTTCAACAATGGCTTTAATATTATTTAAGCATTGTGCTGCTTGGTCTTTAATATCGCCAATCACGACTTCACCTGTTTTAGGTTCAATAGGTAATTGAGCTGAAAAATTATTATAATGAGAAAAAGCGACCGTTTGTGTAGATACAGAGTTTATTGGTGCATTTTCAGTATTTCTTGAAATTTTAATGATATCGCTACTCATCGGAATTATCCTTTTAATAATAAAGATATACGTATTTATATTTAACAATCGTATTGGAAGAATGATTAAAGTAGCGCCATGTTAAGTGAATTGTTTTAGGGTAAACGTGATATCCATCAGACTATTACCTGACTATAAACCAGTGATTTATAGAATAATTAGTCATCAAACGCCTAATTATCCGCAAATAAGATGGCGAACCGAGTAATAAGTCCCCTTTATCTTTTGATATATTCAACAATCATGAATACCCACTCAGATAAAGATATAGATAACTTTTAAAATTTAGAAAACATTTGATAGGTTGTTCACATTAAAGCCCTGAAAAAATCACTTACTAGATGAATTGTGAAGAACACACTCTTAGATTTGTGCATAAACTATTAGCCCAGATAAGTAATTATTTTAGAGCCATTTAATTATATAAATACGTTAATAATATATTCTACAATCGAATACCAGAACACTAATATTGCCCACCATTAGATACATTTACTCATCTTACTTAACAAGGAGGTTGTGATCGTTCAAACTCTCTCTTTTTAAATTCAACCTCTCTCATAACCACTCAAAACGGCCAATCCATAAATGAACCATGATATGCGTAAGACAAATAACTCTTATGTTTCAAGGTCATTATCCAACATGTGCCTGCCAAGATAGTATGCCCCCAACATGAAGACCACCTATAGCTTCATTAAGTCTAAATCTATTTGTCGACCTAGAAGAAAGTTCAATATCAATGATTAAACTAATTAGTTTAATCAACTTGAGGATTAGAAAGTGAACAAAAGAACGAAACTGTTAGGCCTGAGCTTAGCTATAACCTCCCTCTCAGCCCTTGCTGGTGGTGGCTACATTACAGACCCAACAACTCACATTTCATTCAATTACGACAACGTGACCCTTGAGGTTGCTCAGAAAGAGCTCGCAACGTGTCAAGGTGTTGCTGAATCAACACTGACAGCCCCCACTGAAACCAAGAAAGGAAGCGGCGTAAAAGGCGCAGCTAAAGGGGCGGCCGCTGGCGCTGCTGTTGGCGCTATCTCTGGTGGCTCAGGCTCTGACGCTGCCAAGACTGGCGCGGCGATTGGTGTAGTCTCCGGTAGAGTTAGCGGCCGACGAGCAGGGGCTCAGGCTGAAGAAGATAACAAAGCGATGTATGCGACAGTGTTGAGAAACTGCATGATTGATAAGAAATACAACGCCCTGAACTAAGGAGATTCGGCAATGACAAAGTTCATTAAAAAAAGAATGTTAGCTGCTCTATTAGCAGGATTTTCTGCTCCCTCTATGGCTGATATTGCGTTCGGCTTGGGGTATCAGGAGGGAGATAAACTCTCATCTCAATACATCGACCTGATGTTTCGTGGTGACATATTGGAGATTGGCGGTGAATACCAGCACAGAAAGCGTGATGATAAGCTAGAAGACTACGACCAAGACGCGATCAGTGACGGCATGGCATTTTTAAAGGTAGGCGCTGGTTATAGCTTCCCGCTTAAACGTATCACAGTTCGCCCTTATTATAATTTCGGCATCGGTGGCGCTCAGGTCAGCGACGAGGTTGATGACGCGGCCAACCCTGACGCAACCTATTTCAACGCCCTCGGTGTATCTACTAAATGGAAATTTGCAGAGCTAAAAATGGAGTGGAGAAACTACCAAGTGGACAGCGGTGAGTCAGAGGGTGAGGAGCTACCTTATGACATTGATGAGGACACGTTTAACGTATCTATTGGTGTGGCTTTCTAGAGATTGATTCTTATGGGGCTAAACTAAACAAACTCTTTGTAGCGGTGAGGTCTTTGGCTTCAATGTTTACTATCAGGAAATGATATTAACTCGTATCGAAGTGCAGTGAAGCCTTCTACTTCCTCTCGTCAGCCTACAATATAAAGAACTAAACCGCTCTTGGGGTTGTGTTGAAATGACGCTTAAATTCGCGACTGAATTGGGATGGACTAGAATAGCCAACTCGGCGTGCGGCATCACTAATACGCAGGCCTTCTAACTGGATCAGCTCCTTGGCTTTGTTGAGCCTTACCTTCTTCAAATATTGAAGTGGTGACTCAAACGTCACGTTGCGGAAAGCATTATGAAAAGCAGACACACTCATGTTTGCTTCGTCAGCAAGCGATTGAACAGTAATGGTTTGGTCGTACTCTTCATGCACTTTAGATAGTGCTTTCGCGACACGTGCGTAATGGCCATCATGATGCGCCAAATCAAACAGCACTCGCCCTTCTGAACCGGTTAAGGCGCGGTAGACAATTTCGCTGACCATGGCATCACCCAATATGTTGGCTTCGATGTCGCAATGCAGTATTTTCACCAATCGAGTAAAACTTTCTAGCATTTGCTCTTCCATCGGTGTCGATTCTAAGCCGCTAGAATTCTGTTTGTGCTTATTGCAATAGCTCTCAAGAAAACCTTGGTCTTCTAACTTTTTTACCAAGCTGTGCAAACGTTGAGAGTCAATGTTGATAGATAAACCAAGTAATGGTTCGCCATTAACAGGCAAGGCTTCACACTCCAATGGCATTGGCACGCCTACCACAAGATAATCACCTGCAGCGTAAGTAACGGGTCTGTCGCCAATGTAGATGTTCTTTTTGCCCTGCCCGAGCATGATAATACCCGACTGGTAAGTGAATGGCTGACGCTGATTTCCGCCGCTGCTTCTATACAACCACACGCCATCAATTTCTGTTTCTCTGATCCCTTCAAGATCATCCCAACCTTTGTGTTCAACGTAAGACTGTAATAACTGCGCGAGTTCTTTCATAAGTGGCGACTTTCCATTCCAAGTGCTAAGAGTATGTAAGCTAAAGCAGAGAAAGAATATCAACTTTGTAGAAATAGGCAATTAATTTGGAGGAACTGGCCTTCACCACCCTAGATTCCTGTACTAATATGCAAATATAGAAATTAAGCAACACATCAGAATAAAAAATCTAGTTTTACACAAGGAACCTACAATGCAATTTACTTATGTTAACCCTACTGTAATCCACTTCGGCCAAGGCCAAATCAATGCTATCAGCCAAGCAGTTGATACTTCTAAGAAAGTGCTAGTCATCTACGGTGGCGGTTCAATCAAAAGCAACGGTGTTTACGACCAAGTTGTCGAATCTCTTAAAGATCACGCTTGGATTGAGTTTTCTGGTGTTGAAGCTAACCCAACGAAAGAGACGCTAGATAAAGCAGTCGCTCTTGTTAAAGAAGAAGACGTAGAATTCATTATCGCTGTTGGTGGTGGTTCGGTAATCGACGGTTCTAAATACGTTGCTGCAGCGGCTAAATACGACGGCGACGGTTGGGATATCCTAGCGGGCAAACACCAAGTAACTGAAGCTACTCCTATTGGTGCAGTACTGACACTTCCTGCAACAGGTTCTGAATCTAACATGGGTGCTGTAATCACTCGTAAAGAGACTCAAGAGAAACTGGCGTTCATGAACCCTGCTGTACAACCTAAGTTCGCGGTTATGGATCCAGACGTAATGAAGTCTCTTCCAGAGCGTCAATTGATCAACGGTCTAGTTGATGCATGGGTTCACGTGTGTGAGCAATACATCACAATGCCAACAGACGCGATGGTTCAAGACGGTTACGCAGAAACACTACTTAAAAACCTACTTGTACTGGGTAAGCAATACGACGAGCGTGACAACGACGCATGGCGTGCAAACCTAATGTGGACAGCAAACCAAGCGCTTAACGGCCTGATTGGTACTGGCGTTCCTCAAGATTGGGCAACACATATGATTGGCCACGAGTTCACAGCACTATGGCACGTAGACCACGCACGTTCTCTTGCGATTGTTCAACCTTCGCTACTTCGTAATCAAATCGAAGCGAAGCGTGGCAAGCTAGAGCAAATGGGTCGTAACGTATTTGACCTAGAAGCGGGTGCTGACTTGGCAGAGCGCACTATTGCTGCAATCGAAGCTTTCTATCACAGCTTAGACGTTCCAACGATGTTCGACGGTTACGAAACAAACAAAGCAACTGCGATCGACAATGTTGTCGCTCAACTTGAATCACATGGCTACCTGCAACTAGGCGAAAACCAAGCAATCACACCTGAGAAAACACGCGAGATTCTAGAGTCTGCGATTCAATAGCGATCAAAATTAGAGCAAGGAAAACAGGGGTCTAAAGAAAATCACCATAATCTAAAAATTTATTCCGTGAAACTGAACCAAATTCTTTTCCCTTGCGTATATCCTCAAGCAGCGTCCAAATCAGGCGCTGCTTTTTAATTTGCCCTACAAGATGCCATTAAATTCTCATAAGTCCTTAATTTTATGTGCATTCAGATTTCTATATTGGTAAGGTAAACCTGTCTCTTTACTAGGTATGAACAACGATTTGAACAATCTCAAGGAAATGGTTAAGTTTAAGTCACTTAACAAGTGGTATGGTGCTTTTCATGCCCTAAAGGATATCGATTTAAATATTGAACAGGGAGAGATAGTGGTGATTTGCGGGCCATCAGGTTCGGGGAAATCAACCTTGATCCGTTGTATCAATCAGCTAGAACCTTTCGAGAGTGGCGAGCTTTCTGTGCTAGAGCAAGTACTTCCGAGCAAGTTCAACACCCCAGGCCAAGTTGGGATGGTGTTTCAGCACTTTCATTTATTCCCCCATCTTACGGTGCTTGAGAACTTAACTCTGTCCCCGATTCGTACGCTTAAAAAAAGTAAACAAGAAGCCGAGAAGCTTGCAATGCACTATCTCGAGCGCGTGCACATCGCAGAACAAGCCAACAAATACCCAGTGCAACTCTCTGGCGGTCAGCAACAACGCGTGGCTATCGCCCGCTCTCTGTGTATGAAACCCGAGTTACTCTTGTTCGACGAACCAACTTCAGCGCTTGATCCGGAGATGATCAACGAAGTGCTCGATGTGATGGTTGAACTGGCGAGCGAAGGCATCACCATGGTGTGTGTGACCCATGAAATGGGCTTTGCGAAACAAGTGGCCGACCGCGTTATCTTCATGGATGAAGGACAAGTTGTGGAATCCAATACGCCTCAAGCGCTTTTTGAAAACCCGCAACATGAACGTACTCAAGCGTTCCTAAATCAGATCCTAACTTATTGATGTTGATTCGAATTATTAAACCCGCCCTATCCGCTTTGGTACAAATTATTGTGCTCGTGGCTGCGGTTGTCTGGATCCTCGATTCTGGCGCACAAACCATGGGATACAGCTGGCAATGGGAGCGCGTGCCAGACTATATTGCTTTCTATGAAGATGGTGAATGGTGGCCTGCAGAATTAGTTGAAGGGCTACTGGTTACCATCAATATTTCTCTGATTTCTTTGGTCGCGACGCTGATCATTGGTTTAACCACAGCGCTATTGAGAAACTCCAACTCAGTGGTTGGACGCACCCTAGCCACCAGCTATGTTGAGTTGATTCGTAATACGCCGTTATTGGTCCAAATTTATTTGCTCTATTTTGTATTTGGTCCCGTATTAGGGCTGGATCGTTTTAGCACTGCCGTTTTAGCCTTAGCACTTTTCCAAGGTGCTTACACTGCCGAGATATTTCGTGCTGGTTTAAACGGTATTGCGAGAGGACAATTTGAAGCGGCACAATCTTTGGGCTTATCAAAAACCTATACTTACTGGGATGTGATTCTTCCTCAGGTGGTACAACGTACCTTGCCGCCTTTAACTAATGAAGTGATCTCTCTTATCAAAAACTCTTCGATTGTGAGTGTCATGGCTATCTTTGACCTAACAACCGAAGCCAGAAACATCGTTTCTGAAACCGCGATGCCATTCGAGATTTGGTTCTCTGTGGCGATCATTTATCTTGCTCTTACACTTTCACTTTCTGCCGTTGCTGCTTGGCTTGAGCATAAGCTCGGAGCTAACTGGCGAACACAATAAGGATTTATCAGCATGAAGCTATTTAAAACCGCAATTACAGCCCTACTTGCGCTTGCCGTGAGTTTGCCTGCACTTGCTTCTGAAACGCCTAACCTAGACAAGATTAACGAGCGTGGCTCACTGCGCGTTGGTATGTCGACATTTGTTCCTTGGGCGATGCGTAACAAACAAGGCGATCTTGTCGGCTTTGAAATCGATGTGGCGAAACGTCTTGCTGAGGATTCAGGCTGGAAAGTCGAATTCGTACCGACGGCATGGGATGGCATTATTCCTTCTCTATTATCGAAGAAGTTTGATGTGATCATCGGCGGTATGTCTATCACTGAAGCTCGTGCTAAAAGCGTATTGTTCACTGAACCTTACTCGCACTCTGGTGTTCAACTGGCTGCTAATAAAGAACTAGCGGCAGGTTTTACTCAGATCTCTGATTTTGATTCTCGTCGCGTGAAAATTGCTGCTCGTCGTGGTGCGTTCACAGTTCAAGTGGCTCGTGAAACCTTCCCTAAAGCGAAAGTTCTACAGTTCGATGACGATGCTCAAGCATTCCAAGAAGTGTTAAACGGCAACGCGCACGCAGTTATCGCGTCTAGCCCGAAACCAGAACACGAAGCGATTAA
This sequence comes from Vibrio sp. BS-M-Sm-2, assembly GCF_041504345.1. Lineage (NCBI taxonomy): Bacteria > Pseudomonadati > Pseudomonadota > Gammaproteobacteria > Vibrionales > Vibrionaceae > Vibrio > Vibrio sp. BS-M-Sm-2. The sequence continues at coordinate 1,267,886 of NZ_CP167895.1, read as the reverse complement.
AAACGCAGACACGCTATTTATTCCATTTGAAGAGCGTCTATCCAAAGGTAACGAAGCATTTGCAGTTCGCCTAGGTGAAACTGACAAGGCAGAATTTTTCAACGAATGGATCAAAGCACGTACTGAAGACGGTTGGTTGAAAGAGCGTTACGAGTACTGGTTCTCTACTTTAGATTGGCAAGACCAGATTGCTCAAGGTCAGTAATCTGAAGTTGAGCTCACTTTTTAATATGAGCTAATCTGTCGAATCTAAATCAAGGCAGTGCACTGTTTGCACTGCCTTCTCATCGACAACTTAAATCGCTTTAGATCCATGTAACACCCCAATAATAATTAATGTTTAAACAGGAATGACGTGAGTAGTACTAGCGCATTGACAACACCTAAGCCCAACGTTCATATGAAGCCTTGGTATCAACGCCTCAACCTTTTGGATGGCGTGTTACTCGCTGTTATTTGTGTGTTTGCAGGTTGGCTCTATTATCGTTCTTCTGTCGGTATTAACTATCAGTGGCGCTGGGAAGACGCGTTCACGTTAATCTTTATTCCACCTTCTCAAGGCAGTATTCCTTATTTCTTTCAAGGTTTGGTTGCAACATTGCGTTTGAGCTTATGGAGCATGGTATTAGTGCTCTCTTTCGGCACACTGTTAGGGGTAGCAAGACACTCTAAGATCACTTTCTTCAAAACACCGGCACTGATTTTCATCCAATTGGTTCGAAACATTCCTCCACTGGTGTTCGTGTTTATCTTTTATTTCTTTGTTTCTAACCAGCTGATCCCTCTGCTTGGCTTGGAAAGTCTTTTACGTGAACATAATGGTGAGATTAATCAACTTCAAGCCTTTTTATTTGGCCCTGCTAACCTTTGGGAAAACTTAGCGTCTGGTGTTATTTGTATTGGTTTGCTCTCTTCGGCTTATATTGCGGAAGTGATTCGAGCGGGTTTAGAAGGTATTCCTAAAGGCCAATGGGAAGCGGCCGATTCGCTTGGCTTATCTGCATTGTCTAAGTACCGATTTGTGGTTGGCCCACAGGTATTAACAGCAATTACGCCACCTTTGGCTGGTCAGGCAATTTCGCTAGTCAAAGACACCTCGATTGTGTCGCTGATTTCGATTCAAGAAATGACGTTTGTTGGTACTGAAATGGCGAACTCTTCCGGTTTGATCTTCGAGATCTGGTTGATTGTAGGCTTCGTATATTTTGCTTTGTGCTTTGCACTTTCGCGTCTGTTCAAAGTGATTGAACAACGTTCTAGTGCCTACCTTAATCATCAATAATAGAACGAGTAACACCACTAACTGAATACATTGATTCACCAGACTATTCATCACCCTTATCAATTCCACCTGATTGGTTTAAGCCATTGACCAATCAGGATTAATCCCCTCCAATTTCTTCTTCGAAACACAGCAAAATACTTATCCAATCGCTATACTTAAAGTATCGAACTACGTTGATTCATCTCAAGGACATCGCTCAACATGGACAATCATAAAGAAAGAGCTTTTTACGCCGTCGTTGGCGCATTGATTGGAGACGCCGCTTCCATGGGGCTGCACTGGTTGTATGACCAAGAGAGGATCTTACACGTGGCTGGTTTTGAACCAGAATTTCGTTCACCAAACCAGTTCGATTATCAAGACAAAGGCTACTTTGCCCACCAAGGAAAAACCGCTGGCGACCAATCGCAATACGGTGCTCAGTTATTGGCGATGGTCGATAGCCTAGTCGACAATCAACACTACGATGAAGCGAGTTACATCAAACACTTCCGCTTCTGGTTTGATTTTGGTGGCAGTTGGCGAGGCTACATTGATAAAGCAACGCGTATGAGCTTGTTGAACATCCATCAATTAGAACTAGAGAACGCCTCGATTACTGCGTGTGGCGCAGATGATACACAACTTCCCGCAGTCTCAAAGATCATTCCATTAGTGGCATGTACTTATACCTCTCACACCTTACCCGCGATGGTAGAGAGTGCGGTGCGAGTCACCAACAACAACGACAAAGCCGTGGAATGGGCACAAGCCATCACCTTATTGGTTCAAGCGGCAATTCAAGGCAACTCGCCACTGCAGTCGGTAGAAATGGTGCGACAAACTTGTAGCAAATTTATACACGATCAAATCGACGAAGCACTGGCTGAGCCGGAGCTTTCGATTACAGATGCCGCGAAGAAGTTCGGATTACATTGTGAATTGAGTGCTGCGTTCCCACTACTGATTCGCATCATCGCGGGTGCTCAGAGTTATAAACAAGGCATTCGCGACAATATCTTATGTGGCGGTGATAGCTGCGGTCGTGCGATTGTGATTGGAGCTGTATTGGCGGCCTGTTTCTATGAAGAAGAGGGGGCAATTCCGACAGAATGGCTAAACCAAGTCGATCTCAATGGTGGCGTGCTGTCTTTGCCTATTGAGTGATTCCGACAATAATGAACTAGAGTCTGACATAAGACAAGCAAACCTCTAGGTCGGATGTCGTTCCTATAAAGTTGGAACACACTGCGATAACTCATTCTTCAGCCAAACAACAAACGGGCTTTCTGGCTCATCATGGTTGCTATCTTGTGTGAGCAGTATGTACTGATGACCTGAAGGCACAAAGCCAAACGGCGCGATCAAGTTACCTCTTTCAATATCGTCGGCTACAAGTGGATAAGACCCTAGAGCGGCTCCTAGCCCATCGACGGCCGCTTGAAAGCAAAAATAGAAGTGTGCAAAGGTCTGGTTTGAACGAGCTTGCGACACCATTCGGCTATCAAATTCACTACCTTTGGTGATGGATACCCAATGGTTCCAAGCGTTTGGCCGTGTGCTGCTGTGCAGTAATTTCACATCGGCTAACTTGTCTTTAACTTGTTGCCAATAGCCAGGCGAGAATACAGGGCCAACCCATTCTTCGACTAACGGAATCTGTTTGTAGTACTCGCTTACGTTAAAGTCGTCTCGGCGAATTGCCATATCTAATCCAGTTTCACCTAACGTCACAGGCCCACCCGCCGTAGACAAACGAACATCAATTCCGAATTCGTTATAGAAATCACCGAGTCGAGGCATTAACCAACGCATGGTCAATGTGGGTTCACATGAAACTCCCAACGCTTGATGATTCAGCTGATTAAGTTTATGGACTCCTGTCTCCAAGGCTTGGAACGCTTGCAATGTGTAACCTTTGAGTAATTCCCCTTCTTTGGTGAGACACACATTCCTGCCCTGTTTGTAGAACAAAACTTGGGATAAGTGATTTTCCAATACCTTGATCTGCTTACTCACCGCACCATGGGTAATATTGAGTTTATCCGCCGCTTCACTGTAACTGCTCGAATGCGCTGCTACATGGAAAATATGAAATGCTTTCAAATGTCTCATGTGTGATTTTTTCTCACAGATAGGTAGAATTCATTTCGATTATAGGCAGCAATAAAAAACCATACAATGCTAGCTCATCAAATATAAAGAGTTGGAGTCATTATGGAGTGGTTAAGCCTAGCAGTATTGGGACTATTAATTGTTATAAGCCCAGGCGCGGATTTTGTTTTAGTTTTGAAAAACAGTATCAATCAAGGACGACAAGCAGGAATTTGGACTGCAATAGGTGTGAGTTTAGCGATTTGTGTTCACATCAGTTATTCAATGCTTGGGATCAGTTACTTAATCTCACAGAATGAGCAGCTGTTTGACATGATCAGATACGCAGGTGCAGCCTACCTTATTTATCTAGGACTAAAAGGTATCTTGAGTGCGGACAACAAGCTTGCACCTTTGGAAGGAACAAGGAAAAGCACCAGTGTTTGGCGCCATTTAGCACAAGGCTTTTTGTGTAACGTGCTGAATCCAAAAACCATGTTGTTCTTCTTAAGCATTTTCAGCCAAGTCATCTCACCCGATGCTGAGAACCAGCATGTCGCTCTCGGTTATGGGTTGTACATGATAGTTCTTCATGGATTGTGGTTTGGAATTGTCGCAATGTTGTTTACTTCGGATACGTTGCAAAAACACTTGTTGAAAGCCAAGAAAAGGCTCAATCAAGCGTGTGGAGTTGGATTGGTATCTTTTGGCTTAGCGCTAGCATTAAAATAACCCGATGAGTCAAACTATGGCAGCAATAAAAGCTGCCATAGTGATGAACTTAATTAGCCTTCAAAGCCACCCACTTCCCATTTATTACTCACTTCGTTCGTTAGTAGATTCTGGAAATGCACAACATCTTGCGATTGCCAAATACCAACGTTTAATGCAAAAGACCGATCTTCATCTTGAGTCGCGTGAATAAAATTTGAAGACATCGTTATTGTGTTCGCCTTGATGGTATGTTCAGTTTCTAGGTCAAGACTGAGATACGACCTACCATCGTTAGCAACAAGGCCACGACGCATATTGCATCGAAACTGAGTTAATACATAGTTGCCCGGTTTGATACCATCAAACAGTGCGTACTTCGTGTCTTCATACACAAATACACGTAAGGTTTGTGGTTCAGAATCAACTAATTTACCATCGACTTTTTCTTGTATATCAAACGAAAACGTTACGCATGGGTAAGTTGAATCGTACTTAGAGATGTTGGTCGCGATAGCTAATGCGCCGTTACCTTTTGGTTCTGACAAGGTGTCGGTAGCCGAAGTAGGAATACTTTTGCAGCCCGAAATACTTACAGCTGCAGCGAATGCAACAATCAGAAACTTATTCATATAAAGCCTTTATTCTTATCAATATAATTATCCGGCGACCCTATCATTAAAAAATCAAACCGAAAACGCGAATTCATAAAATATTGATATGGTTGGCATTATTTTATAGGAATACTAACAATTATCTTATTTAACGTTCCCTCCAAGCAAGCTCTCCCTAATCGCGTTTAACTATCGTGGTTGATAGAAACCAACTTATTCAAGTTTCACGATTTTTTCACTAACACCTACTTATCATTTTATGGAGCATCGTTTTTTATTTTCAACGATGCTTTTTTGTTTTCTAAGTTGAGGTAAACGTGCAAAATTTTCGTCAAATCGTTGAGCTTTCCAATGCTGTACACCCAAACACCAAAGGTTTAACCCGAATCAAGAAAAATCTGCGCTTTACACTATGGGGCGTTATGAACCCTAAGGTCATTCGCAAAGTGCATCAGCTTAAAGAGAAAAGCAATCTCTCAAACCTTCTTGAGCAGAATCCTAAAATCTTTGAAAAGCCACTCAAACCATTCATCTGTATTGGCATCAAACCTAAAACACGAGCTTCGTTACTGCATTCTCACTTCGAACTCTTAGAACGAACATTTGGTCCAAATACAGTGCATCTGCACCTTTCTAACTTTGAGCTTTTGACCTTTGCTGACCGAAATGGAGATGAGTTCAGGATTGAGACTTTCTCGGGGGAATCTCGTGAAGGTTCCTTGGGGATCCGACTCGTCGAGGCCAATACCGGGCTTACTATTTACTCGGTCACCTTCAATATATCTGATAATAATGGGCGTCGCACCATGCACATCGGCTGCCTACAGGGTACAAACAAGCGAATCACCAGCAGCCAAGACAAAATCAAAGAACTGACGCGTTCGTTACACGGGCTAAGACCAAAGTCACTTATGGTTGAACTCGCAACTATGTTTGCTAATTACATGAAAGTTAATGAGATTTTAACCGTTTCGAATAAAGGTCATATCTATCAAGCGATGCGCTATATCGGTTCTAAACGTAGTGCTATAACATTTGATTACGACACGTTGTGGACTGAAAATGGCGCCTCTTTGGTCGATAAACATTGGTTTTCCTTGCCCATTAAGCCTCTTCGTAAAGACACTGACACATTGAAAAAGACCAAGCGTCGCTTGTACACAAAACGCTATGATTGGCTCAAGCAAACTGAAGAACAGCTCATTTCACGGTTAAACGACATTAAATCTGCTCCCAAGTTACATTAATTGTTGATAGAAGCGCCCTACTAGATGAGATCCAGTGGCTTTATCATTTCACTATCAGGGAAGATGGTGTCTAGCTGCTTCGTTTTTATAGATAGGTGTTGACCAAGTACACCTTTAATTACACCTCGCATATCAGTCGTTGGTTTGAGATCTCGCCCTTGATACAGATCCTTTGGGCTTAATCCTGCATCCAGAGTTTTAAGTTGGTTGCTCAACCTTCCATTTACACCACCCTGATTGGCGTGAGTGACCCACCTAGTTCCATAGGGAGCTTTACAAGGTTTTACGTTAGATGGGTGTCAGGTGCCTATCAAGTTACGGAGATGGTGTGATCTTTTTGGGGGAATGTCTATTTGCGCCACATATAAACAAACTGTTCGTTCTGCGAGGTAATTTCAAAGCCAAATCTCAAGTACAACTCCCCAACTCGATTACCTTGTAGGTAACAAAGTTCGACGGGTTTATCGAGGCTGTCAGCCTTAGTTAAACAATCTTTCAATACTTGGCTACCAATGCCCTTGCCATGATACTCAGGCAGTAAGAAGAAGCGGCAAAAATAGAAGTGTCCGCCTTTGTCTTGCAACAACACACTACCAATCGCTTTACCTTGATATTCGATGATTTCAGGCCGTTCTTCTGCCCACTCTTCGGCGTGTATATCTCGTTGAGTTTGCTCATCCCAGCCAAATACGGCCTTGATTGGTTCAAACTCAGCGGCCTTCTTAAGCTCAAACAGAAATTCATAATCTGATAACTGAGCAGGTCTTGTTGAATACTTCAAAATACCTCCAACAATAATTGGTTATGGCTTCATTTTCGTTTAAACCGGGACATAGTAACCCCGATAAAACCCAAAAATGCCACGCTTAAATGTTCATTTTCGTTCTAGTTGGTAACGTAAGACTTCGTGTTTATCTTGCTCCGAGTAAAAGGTATTCAGGAAGTGTCCACCGCACTTCTCAATCACCTTTTGCGAAGCTATATTGCCCCTCTCACACGTAATAATAGCGCTTTCGGACAATACGTGCCGTTGAACCCAAGACAACATATGACTTGCGATGCCCCGCCCTCTCGCTTGTGGCAAAGTCTCGTAGCCGATATGTCCTATGACATCGTGAATGTACGGACTGGTGCCATGACGAACTCTTATCACTCCAAGAATACGTCCAGACTCGAAACAAAAATAAGTAGAAGCAGGCGTCCACCCTCCTGGCAATCCCTCACCTTTTGAATAAGCAATTCGTCTTTCCAAATAGGCATCACTGCCATCAGAAATACCCGTGTAAATATCTAACCCATCTTCAGTACAGGCATTCACATAGTGATGAAAGGCAGTTGAATGTGAAAGAGCAGCTTTAACCATGTCCATATAATGTTGATTCCTAGTTACTTTTCTTCCGGGGTTAGCTATCAAGCTTAAGCTAAGTGCATGGTGTATTCTTGGTGTCCAGTATGCTCATCAGATTGTTCGCTCACAATAGAAAAACCTTGGGACAAATAGAACTGAATCGTCGTTTGGTTTTCTTTATATACATTTAAAGACAAGTTCGGACATTCAAGCTTTGCGTGTTGGATTAGTTGCTTACCAATACCACTGCCTTGATGTTCTGTACTGACAAAGATCGCCGCTAGTATCTCTTCGTAAAGTGAATAGAAGCCACGAACCTCACCATTGACTTGGTACACATAGGTTTGTGATGCAGGAATATATAGGTCGCGCATATTACCAACCTGGGACTCCCAGAACTCAGGAGCCACAAAATCATGCGCCTTGATCGAGGCGGTTAACCAAATGTCTAAAACGGATTCAATATCGGCTGGGCGGTATTCTCTGATCATTTTAATTCTCTGAAATTATTGCGGTTTAATATGCTAATCAGTATGGCCGAGAAGCCACTTAAACTTATTGAAGGTTTACGACAATTATTTGAAATAATGGTTATTGCTTCTTAACGTACTTCGCCGTAACGAGCATTTCACCACCACCATCAAGCTTGCAATCTAACTGGTGGTCCTTACCTTCATTGATGCGACGAATCACTGCTTTAGTACCGATTTTCAATACGCTAGAACTGCCTTTCACTTTTAGATCTTTAATGAAAGTAACTTTATCGCCGGTATCTAACACTGCACCGTTAACGTCCTTAACGCGCGCGGCTTCTCTTTCTAGACGCTCTTCTTCTGGGTTCCATTCGTAGGCACACTCAGGGCAGATTAAGTGATTTTGGTCTTGATAGACATATTCAGATTGGCATTGCGGGCAAGGAGGTAAAGACATACGTTAATACTTCATTTAAATAGAATTTGTTCCATTTTAATGACTCTTGTTAGGCTTAGCGAGCATAAATCTAACAAGTTTCCTTGAGAGTTCATTATCTTAAGCACCCAAAACGAACAAACACAGCCGCTAAGCTGTGTTTGTTTAAAGGTTTGAGAAGCAGAACAGCTTAGCGTTCAACTTTTGGTGAGTAAATGGAGTAAGCGGTGATTTGCCCTGCCACGATTGCCGAGAACATGAATAACGCAGACAAACCAATACTTGGAATAGGCAAAATCGATTGTTCAAATACTGACTGGCTAGCACTCACTAATACTCGGCTACCCGGAACCAAGATGATGATCCCTTGCACGATATAAATAGAGCCCGTGAGCTCCATCTTCTTGGCAATCCAAGTACCGTATAAAGTGATAAGAACTGTGGTTACCCAAGTGCCTACAACCCAACCACTATCAAAACCTAGATAGAACGGTCCCCACATACCGAGAACCGCAACTGGTAAGCCAAGCAAGATGTCTTTAGGGCGTGCGTTGAACATCACACCGATAGATACAGAGATCAGCACCAAGCCAGATATATGCATCCACATCGGTACCGCATTGGTATAGTCGATGGAGACCGCTTGTCCCCATATTGCTTCACCAATATTGAGCCCCATGATTATCCCAACAAACAGCTTAATCAGGGTTAAGGCGCTCTGCCCTAGCAAGCTGGTACCAGAGACGAGATCATTAAACGCCAAACATTCTAGTGCGTTGGCTATGGATAATCCGGGGACGAACAAGACTATCGAGGCGATACACAATGCCCACACCGGAATCGGCAACCCTGTGCTTGCCAAAAATGCCACAAAGATACCCGTTAGCAGTGCCGAAATGAATTCAACCGCGATAGCGCGACGTGAATGAAGAACTTGCTGACATACCCAAACCATCAAACCCAATAACGCAGAAAAGCCAACCGCTTCCAACGTACTGCCCACCAGCATTAAATACGCAGGCGGTATACCCATATTAGCAAGAGCAGTCACAAATTTAGAATAACCGACAGGCTCAGGGACAGGTTCACTGCTTGGCTGATTAATACGAATGATCGTATTGGCCAACAAACTCAGGTTAATTGACGCAGGCTTTAGACGCTTAAGAATAACGGCGTTGTTATCGTCTGGAAATTGATAGTTAATCGCCGTTGGCGTTGCTTGGATCATCACGTCCACACCATGCTTTTTCGCATAGAATTGGGTGTATTTCTCTAGCTTGTAAGGAGCACAGCCACTGCGGTGAAGAGTGTCACCAATTTCAACAATTTTGTTAATTCGGAACTGAGAAGGCATGGGTATTTTAGGGGAGACAAAATGTGCGGCAAATGTACCAAACGATAGACGGAATGACGAGACTTTTGCGTGAATTATCAACTAAACTCGTTACTTTTTTCTGCAAAGGCTTAGAAGTGCCTATAACTCTACTCATTTGGGATTAGTTTACTGAATGTTTTGACCGGCTGATAAGTTAAATTTATGCATTCAGATTGTTATTAGTGAACGCCAAAACACGAATAAAAAGCAGTTTATGTTAACACTTCAAATTCCTTAATTTGCACGGATTTTATTACAGGCTAGTGACGCCAATCAGGTTTATAAATCAACCCAAATTTGTCTCAAAAATAGCGGAGCATGTTCTGCTATTTCTCGCCCTCTGTTTAACGAGAGTTTAGTCACACTTTATTCACTCTGAAAATGCCGAACATGATGGAAAAACTAGCGGAGTGGTGGTTATGCGAGCACTTAGAATAAAAATGAAAGAAAAAGGTTTCGTTTTCAGTTAGATGTGGCATTATCAAACTCGTTAAGACGATGTGCGTGCATCGTATAATGGCTATTACCTCAGCCTTCCAAGCTGATGATGCGGGTTCGATTCCCGCTGCACGCTCCAGTCTCTTAATGCCTCAGTCTTACTCATAAGACAGTGTGCGTGCATCGTATAATGGCTATTACCTCAGCCTTCCAAGCTGATGATGCGGGTTCGATTCCCGCTGCACGCTCCAATTCTATTTAAGCTTTATACAGCCAAAGCTCTATCTACCCCTCTTCAAAATTATCTATTGCCCTAAAATTAAGCCCGTTAACTTCCTATATCGCTCCACATTTGACCCCTGCTGTCAGTCATCTTTACACTACTAATGCTTATATTAGATTTCAAAATTGTTCTAATTTAATAACCTTGGTCAATATCCGAAAAAATAGTTATGTTAATGTGCGCCAATTATAAACAACCAAAAAACAATAAAAATGTTTAAAAGCAATCAGTTGATCATAAACATCGAAGCAATTAACACTGCTCTAGCAAAAGTTGAGAATGCCAATAAAATTCAGCTAGATACATTGAAAGGTTATGTGAACAGCGAACCTGAACAGGCTGTACTGGCTTTTCGATCGCTAAATGAAGCTGAATCAATCGACGACAAACTGAAAAAGATCATGTCAGAGTTACCGCACCTGAGCGGCGAAGCACACCACCTGCTTGAAACTTCTATCTTGCTACAGTGATTCTAGCTATAGATAAGCCTCAGCCGATACAAGTTAGTTCATGTATTCCTGGACAGGTTGAGACTTATCTTTAACTGAACATAGCATTTAATCAATGACTTAGCGGTCACACAAAGCTGTACTGATTGGTTGAAATGAATAGGTGATGTAAGGCCCTCGGATTACTCCCAAAAGTTCCACCACTTTTTGCTGTTTTCTTCACGCTGCTGTTGGCCTTTTTCTGACCCTTTTCCTTCTTCTTTACGCTCTTGTTCCGCTTTCTTGTCTTTCTGCTTTTCTAATCCCGACTTTTCTTCGTCGTTATCCATATCATCTTCAAGCTTTTCTTTCTTATCTTTGAGCTTCTCTTTACTCTCTTCGAGAGCTTCTTTCTCGTCTTCCAAATCGTCGAGTTCTTTATCTAGTTTCTGCTTATCTTTTTTGTTCTTACTTTTTTTCGCTTTCTTCTTTTTCTCTTCGATCATTGAATCAAGCTGCTTCTCACGATCATCAATTTCGCCTTCAACTTTTTTAGCCTCAGCGAGCGTTTTTACTTCTTCTAAATCGGGCTTACCTTTACCAGCCCACTCAGGTTTAGCAGCAATGCTGTAATTAGACCAAGCTAATAAAGCACTTGATACAGCAACGACTAGTACTGTTTTGTTCATCCTTAAACTCCTACTTACTTGTTCTAACTAAAATTTTTCTATTTACTTATTAAACTTAATCGTCTAATACGAGAAAAACAAGAAAACGCACCAAACTAATCAATATAAGTCTGGTGCGCTTTATTAATCGATACTACAGCTCAATTTTTTTCAGCATTCCCGCTTCAGCGTGACCAGGAATATTACACGCGAACTCTACGTTATTATCACCATGGAAATGCCACAGCAATTGCTTCGCTTTACCCGGCTTAACTGTAACTGTACTGCCCGAGTCATGAGCGTGATTACCCATGTTTTTCATCATTTCACGGTGCTCTAACTGCTCTGAAGCAGAACCAATCGAGAATTCATGATCAATCTTGCCCGTGTTCATCACAACGAACTGCACCACGTCGTTCGGCTCAATATCAACCTTGTTCTTAAATGTGATTTTCATATCGTCACTTAGCAGAACATGAACCACTTTATCCGGCTTTGCGCCTGTCGCAGGCATACCGACTTCAGACATGCCTTCCATATTCATCATTGAATGGTCCATCTTTCCATCCTTCATCATGCTGTGATCCATTTTTGAATGATCCATCTCTCCACTCTTCATCATCGAGTGATCCATATTTGAGTGGTCCATTTCAGCAAAAGCCGTTGCAGTAGTTAACGTCAGTGCAATCGCAATAAGTGTCTTTTTCATGATCGTTCCTTAGATTAATTCAGTTATTTATTTGTTAATTTCACATGTTCATATGGTGCGCCCTTACCCACTCTGTTTTGGTCAGTAAGGGTTAATAATCAATACGTTATTTGTTTGTCTCATTTTGGCTATGCGTAATCTCACGCTGTTTCCAGAGCTTAAAGATTGCAGGCAACACCAGTAGGGTAAGCAATAGTGCAGACGCCATTCCGCCTATCATCGGCGCTGCAATTCGCTGCATCACTTCAGAGCCCGTTCCCTCGCCATACATAATTGGAATGAGGCCAATGATCACCGTAAGTACTGTCATCATTACTGGGCGAACACGCAGTCCTGCGCCCTCACGAATCGCATCCGTTAAGTCTTCACCCTGAAGTGCTTGTTGGTTCTGCTCCGCATCCATTTTTTTGTAGTGCCATGCTTGGTTTAGGTAGACCAACATGATCACACCTATCTCAACAGCAACCCCGGCAAGGGCGATAAAGCCCACACCCACCGCAATGGAGAAGTTGTAATTGAGGATATGCATCAGCCATAGGCCACCAACCATCGCAAGTGGCAATGTCAGCATGATCATCATCACCTCACCGACGCGGCGGAAACTGAGGTAGAGCAACAACATGATGATGGCGATGGTGATTGGCACTACGACACTCAAACGCTCCTTCGCACGTTCCATGTATTCGTATTGACCAGACCATGCCAATGAATATCCAGCAGGCAAGACGATTTGATCTGTAACGACTTTTTGCGCCTCTGCCACGTAAGAGCCAAGATCGCGACCTTCGATATCAACGAACACCCAACCATTGGGACGAGCGTTCTCCGTCTTAATCATTGGGGGCCCATCTTCATAACGAATATCCGCGACATCAGACAAAGCAATTCGCGCTCCATTTGGTGTCACTAACGGCAGGTTCTGCAACTTAACGACAGAATCACGATAGCTTTGTGGGTAACGGACATTGATTGGATAACGCTCTAGCCCCTCAACGGTTTCACCCACATTCATGCCACCAACCGCAGTCGAGATAACCTGTTGCACTTCTTTAATGCTCAAGCCATATCGCGCAGCCGAGCGACGTTTAATGTCTATCGTCACGTAACGACCGCCCGCAACACGCTCTGCGTAGACAGAAGCCGTTCCACTCACGCTATTGAGGATGGGTTCAAGTTGCGAACCAATATCTTCAATCACGCTAAGCTCTGGGCCAGCGATTTTGATACCGATTGGGGTTTTGATACCGGTCGCTAACATATCGATACGGGTTTTGATTGGCATAACCCACGCATTGGTTAAACCTGGGAACTGAATCAGATCATCAAACTCTTTACGCAGAGACTCTGTAGTGACACCGTCACGCCACTCATCTCGCGGTTTAAGCTGAATCACGGTTTCAATCATGGTTAACGGTGCAGGATCGGTTGCTGTCTCTGCTCGACCAATTTTGCCCCATGTAGTTTCGACTTCTGGAATGGTTTTAATTAGCTTGTTGGTCTGTTGCAACAACTCACGCGCTTTACCAATTGAGATGCCCGGATACGTGGTTGGCATGTACATCAAATCCCCTTCGTCCAAAGGAGGGATGAATTCGCTACCAAGCTTACTGGTTGGGTAATAAGCAGACGCCATTAAGCCAAGTGCGATAACAATCATCACCTTTGGATACTTTAGGCTGAGGTTCAAAAGCGGCTTGTACATCGCCACTAGGCTTCGGTTTACTGGGTTTTTGTGTTCAGGTAGCACGTTGCCGCGAATGAAGTAACCCATTAACACAGGAACAAGCGTGATAGCCAAACCCGCCGCTGCCGCCATCGCATACGTCTTGGTAAACGCAAGTGGCGAGAACATCTTGCCCTCTTGCCCTTCTAGCGCGAATACAGGTACAAAGCTCAAGGTAATGATAATCAGAGAGAAGAACAGCGGTGCGCCAACTTCTTCTGCTGCTTTGCCAATCACTTGCCACCGGTTTTTGTCAGTGAGCGGAGTCCGTTCAATGTGTTTATGAACGTTCTCTATCATCACTATGGCACCATCTACCATGGCGCCAATCGCAATCGCTATTCCGCCAAGAGACATGATGTTGGCGTTAATACCCTGCCAATGCATCACAATGAATGCGCCTAAGATACCAACAGGCAGACTTAGTGCGATAACCAACGACGAGCGGATATGGAACAAGAACAGCGCACACACGATCGCAACCACGATGAACTCTTCAGCCAGCTTCTTCCATAGGTTTTCAACGGCTGAATCAATCAAAGTCGAACGGTCATAAGTCGCGACAATCTCGACACCATCAGGTAAGCCCACTTGCAGTTCAGCGAGTTTGGATTTCACCGAGTCGATCACTTCACTGGCATTTTCACCAAAGCGCATCACGATAACGCCGCCAACCGCTTCACCTTCACCATTCAGCTCAGAGATACCACGGCGCATTTGCGGGCCAAGATTAATGTCAGCAATATCACCCAATAACAGCGGGGTTCCCTTATCGGTCACTTTTAGCGGCAGAGATTGAATGTCTTCGATGCTTGTGAGGTAACCCGTAGTCCGAACCATATGTTCGGCTTCCGCAATCTCAACAACAGACGCACCTGTTTCTTGATTACCATCTTGGATTGCCTTGTTGACTTGCTGAAGCGTTAGGTCGTAAGCACGTAACTTGGCAGGATCAATCTGTACTTGGTACTGCTTCACCATGCCGCCAACGGTCGCCACTTCAGACACGCCTTCTACGGTTTGCAATTCATACTTTAAGAACCAATCTTGCAAACTACGAAGTTCGGCCAAGTCATGCTGACCAGTTTTGTCTTGCAACACGTAGCTGTAAACCCAGCCCACACCGGTTGCATCCGGCCCTAGTGTTGGCTTGGCACTCGATGGCAAGTTAGGTGCAACTTGGCTTAAGTACTCCAACACTCGTGAACGCGCCCAGTACATATCGGTATCGTCATTGAAGATGATATATACATAGGAATCACCAAAGAACGAGTAGCCACGAACCGTTTCAGCTCCTGGCACAGCTAACATGGCGGTGGTCAATGGGTAAGTCACCTGATCCTCGACCACTTGTGGCGCTTGGCCTGGATAACTGGTTTTGATAATCACCTGAACATCTGACAAATCAGGAATAGCATCGACCGGTGTGTTTTTAACGCTGTATAAGCCCCCAAATACGATGGCTACAGTGGCAACCAGCACCAAAAAGCGGTTACTGATGGACCAACGAATAATTGCATTGATCATAATGTGCCCTCACCCTGGCTATTCGTTGGTTCTAGAGATTTGAGCGTGTAGTCAGAACCCTGCTTCGCAACTAGAAACCGAATGGTTTGACCCTCGGCAAACTCCGATAAATCAAGGTCATCACTGGCTTGGAAATTCATTTCACCCGCTTTCCAATTCCACTCAGGGACTGGCTGATGTTTTACAGTGATCATACCAAAATCTGCCATCAACATGGTGATGTCACCCGTTACCCAAACTTCGCCGGCGATCTTGTGTTTGTTGACCTTGTAATCAATAACCTCGTACTGCCCTGACTCTGTCTTTCTCATCTCAAAATCAATCGCCTTACCACGTTGCACGTCACTCATGTCTAAGCCTTCCGCAAAGGTGAAGTTCATCACCATGCCCGGCCAATCCCATTCAGGAACAGGCTGATGGTTAATCGTCACCATGCGACTACCTTGCATAACTTCAGAAATTTCACCGTTTGCCCACACAGTTTCAGCCTCATCCTCAACACCATTGATGCGTGACAGATCAGCAGATTGGCTCGATTCAGAATCCAACATGAAGTGCGCAGAAGTGACAATGTTTTCGCCTTGCTCTAGCCCTTGAAGCACCTCTATTTTTTCGCCAGCTTCACGACCAACTTCAATACGAGCAGAGCGATATTTGCCGGAACCTTCTGACATCACCACTCGAGTCATACCACCGGAGTGAATCACCGAAGATCTTGGAATAGTAAGAACAGATTCATCACTGATGGGTTTCAGTGCAATATTGGCGAACATGTTTGGCTTAAGCTCGCCATTGGGGTTGGAGAACTTTAAACGAACACGCAAGGTCCGAGTTTTTGGGTCAAGGATTGGGTAAACGTAATCAACATTACCCACCCACTCTTTGCCGGGAATGGCATCTAGCGTCATCACCGCATTGCTGCCTGATGAGATCCAGTGTGCTTGACGCTCAAAGACTTCAGCATCAACCCACACTTCATTTAGAGGTCCAGCACTGATTACCGCTTGAGCAGGCGAAAGGTAACCACCCTCTCGAATATTCAAACTGGCTATAACACCATCGGCTGGCGCTTTAATTTCAATGGTTTGCGTGGCTTTACCTTGTCGCGTAATAGCGCGGATTTGCTTCTTATCAACACCCAAGGTAATTAAGCGTTCAGTCGAGCCCTTGATCAAACCTTTACGACCCGTTTTATAAGCACTGATCAACTCTTCTTGTGCTTTAACAAGCTCTGGAGAATAGAGTGTGAAGAGTACGTCGCCTTTATTTACCTTCTCGCCCACTGCGTTGATGTAGAGTTTTTCCACCCAACCAGAAACACGCACGTTGGTTTGCCATAGTGCACTTTCATCGAATGCCACGTAGCCAACAGTTTCAATGCGCGGTGATAGCGCTTCTCTTGTTACTTGTGCGGTTTTCACGCCAAGGTTATTTTCTACCGACGGATCGATAAATACGGTTCCTGCCTTGTCTGCTCCCGCACTTGAGTCATCTGCATACACAGGGATAAGATCCATCCCCATTGGCGATTGACCTGGCTTATCACGCTGATAATTTGGGTCCATCGGAGCTACCCAGTACAGAGGCTCATCCTTGGCCTGTTTACTTACATCTGCGTCTGTACTCGTTGCCATTGCTGACATGTTATGTGCTGACCCAACGACAAAGTGATTCACACTAAAACCTAATGCTCCACCGACCAATAAAGCGATAGTCGCTACTTTTACTGTATTCATTGTCTATTCCCTTATTGATTGGCTGTATGTTTAGTTGCGCTTGAGTTGAGTTGTGGTTGGTTTACTTGGTATTCAAAACCACTGACTAACGCAGCTAACTTGCTGTTAACGATGTTGAGGTCGGTGATCAAACGTTGTTGCTCTAACTTAAGTGCCAGCTCATCGGTCGTTGCTAAAATGACATCGTTAAACTGAGCGGTATTGTTTTGATAGCCCCTCTCAACCGCGCTGATTCGTGCTGCGGTTTGAGGAAGCAAGGACGTTTGATAGCGATCTAACCGCTGGATCAGGTTTGATCTGTCCACCAGCAATGCGTTCACTTGCGCATTCATTTGGGAGAGTAAAGTGTCTTTTTGAGACTTAGCCGCACCAACTTGATACTGAGCAGCCGATAAGTTTTTATCTTGTCGATTCCCCGTAAACAACGGGATGTCGACAGTCAGATAGGCACTCACCAGATCAGAAGCAGGTTCACCCGCCATGTTATTGGCTTGACGGTGTGCATACATCACTTCCACCCCAAACTGCGGGGTATAAGCTTGTTCGGCTAACTCAACCTGAGTTTGATTAGAGGAAATACTGACATCGGAGATCTTAACCAAAGGATGGTCAGTCAATAGCTGGTAGTGCTTGGTCGAATCGATATTGGTCGCTAGTTTACTTTCCAACAACGACCAATCGATTTGGTTAGTTGCATTCAGTACGCCCTGAGAATCCAGAACCTGAGAGCCTAGCCAATCAGAACCCAACCATTCAGAAAGCTGAGAGATTAAGCGACGCTGAACCTGCTGGTTTGCCTGAAGTTTCTCATCAAGCTTGCTCACTTGAAGCTGAGCATTAAGCAGATCTTGCGCTTCACTTTTACCAATTGAGTAATTGGTTTGTACATAGTTTTCAAGCTCAACCAACAAACGACGATTTTGACGAATCACCGACTCAGCCTTTTGCTGATAACCTAACTCAAGCCAAAGCTGCGTCATGCTATTCGCAACCGTCAATTCTCTTGCTTGTACCTGCAAAGCTAGAGCATCTGCCTGTTGGCCTGCCTTTTTCTGTTGAAGGTTAAGCGTATCGCCACGCTCAAACTGCTGCATCAACCCTACCGATATATTAGTCATCGGGTCTTCGTCGAATTGAAAGCTATCGACAGGCAAACCGCCAAATCCAACTTTTAATTTCGGGTCCATTAAGGTCGAGCTGGCAATGCCAGTTTCTCGCATCGCTTGAGACTGAGCAAAGTACTGTTTGCGATTTCCATCTTCGCTTAAAGCAATCTCAATCAGTGTATTGAGTTGCTGCGTCGAGCTTGCTTGGTCATGTGCTGAAATGTGTTGAGCATTTGAAGCTGACGCCGTGGTAGCCGCGAGCGTATCACTTGAAAACAAGGCCATAGGCAAGGCAGCAGCAACCACTAAGCTCGTGTTCATGACAAACACAGAGGTTGTTGGTTTCATATTCACAATGAATGTCCATATCTAGCGCTAATTAGCGCATAAAAAAGAATGACTTATCAGATTTATCTAACTGATAGAGCTGTATTTTTAGATATAGATTTATGCGGAAGGTGGGCGTAGCAAAGACTGTGCACGAGTCACTTTTTGACCGATAGTCACAGAGTGATGAGGTGCGAATGAGGAGGAAATTTGGTAGTTGGCTTGGAGCGCCTGAATTGTATGTGATGCTGTAGAACAAACAGAATAGCAACAGATATGAGCAGAATCCGAACCACCACAACAATTGTTGCCCATCACATGTTCACCGTGAGCATCCATTGACTCTTGATGCGAGGCCATCTTTTCATGAGCAGACAGCTCAACATAAATGGTGTGTTCATCATGAACAGGCTGGTCGCCATTCGGCGTGCTTGCATGAACATGATCGTTCATGTCTGAATCGCTAACGGTCACATGGCAACCAGCAGCAAATTGATAGACGGCATCAAGATCGCTCGGCGAATCGCTGTGCTGGCAGATAGATTTATTCGACATCATCTGCGTTGCCATGATATTTGCCATCATGGCCGATGAGCTTGAGGCATAGCTAGACATCAACATCGCAATGATGCTGAAAACAGTAATCCAAGTTGTTCGGAGTGTGTTTATCATAGCTAACCTTTAAATTTATAAGGCAAGTATAAAGGTTCCCCTTAGGGTAAGGTCAATGCCATTGTGATTGAAATTTGCCTAACCATTGAAAAAGCATTCATCCTTTTTTTCATCAAAATGAGATAATTCTTCGACTTTATAATTTTTCCTTTAAAAATTATCTAATTAGCTAGCGAAACCTCTATCTGTGTATTTTACTTAAAATAGTGCAACCAAGATTCACGGATGAGAAAAATGGCTAACAAAAAAAACGTCGAAACGAAGAAAAAAATACCGAACTTAAAGATAAGAATAGTCATGAGCTAAAGCAAAAGAAACCAACACAAAAAAAGAAACTCAGACTGCATTCACATCTAAAAGTGAATATCCCACTTTTTCAGTCACTCATGATGATTTTGCCATCATTGGCTAAACACGCTGCTGCCGAAAGTATAGACAATTCCAGCGACTCTGCAGATCAAGTAACCGTAAATAACGTGAGCGAAAAAGATGTCACAGATGACCATAGCAAGGCGGGCTCATCAGCGGTTGTTCATCAAGAAGCTCAGACGAGTGACAGCGACGTAAACTCAACCTTAAGTGCAAGTCACGCCTCCCATGGTTCGAGCGCTCACTTGGTTCCTTCTCATCATTTATCGACGCTTTCTCACCCACAAGTCCATTACATTCCTTCGGTATCGATGCCAACTATCTCCTCAGGAAGTAACAGTCAGCCGACTCATTCGAATGCGCCTACGACGCCCGCTTTACCCGTCACCTTCATGCCAGAAGTCATAAAAGGTACGTACGGAGAGCTTCATGTTGATGTAAATGGTCAATACACATTCGTATTGAATCCAAATTCTCCTCAATACATCCTGTTAAATCAGCACCAACCAGGTACTGACCATTTTGCGTTACACCTATCTAATGGCTCGAGCATCATTGTCCAGATACCGGTAACAGGTAAGCAAGACACGCCAAGTATTTCTGGAGACTTAACAGGTGTCGTAACAGAAGATCACAATATTGATTCACAAGGCTTGTTACATGCGAACGGTAAAATTGATGTCATAGACCCTGACCAAAATGAAAGTTCGGTTACGCCAGAAGTTATCTCAGGTAAATATGGTTCATTAACCATCGACGCAGATGGGCATTGGCAGTATCAAGTTGATAACTCTCTTTCGAATGTTCAAGCGTTAACCGCAGCCACTTCATTGCACGAAAGCTTCACTATTCACACCAAAGATGGTACGCCTCAAACCATCGATATGACAATTGGTGGCAACAATGACAATGCGGTTATTACTGGGGTAGACGCGGGCTCGGTCATAGAAGATCTAACGACACAAGTTCAAGGCCAACTTTCGGTAACAGACCCAGACCTTGGAGAAGACCATTTTCAAGCCTCACAAGTTGCTGGCAATTTCGGTACATTAATTATCACGAAAGATGGAGCGTGGACCTACGATCTAGACAACTATAGCCCCTACGTGCAAAGGCTTGCCCAAGGCTCGACTGCAACAGACATTATCACGGTTCATTCCGCCGACGGAACCGCACATCAAGTCACTATTACTATTAATGGTACCAATGATTCAGCTGTGATCACTAATAGCACAGGAGGTTCACCAAATTCATTTTTCGTTGTTGGAAAAAGTCCCCACTTAGATCAAGTTATTGAAGATCATAAGCTCACGGTTTCAGGGAAATTAAGCATAAGTGACATCGACGCAAAAGAAGCACATTTCTCCAATACCGATGTTACAGGTACTTTAGGCACGCTCCACCTTAAAGACAATGGGGCATGGGCTTACGATCTGGATAACACGAATCCAGCCGTGCAAGCCTTGGGCAAAGGCGCTACTACCACCGATACGATTACCGTTCATTCGGCTGATGGTACACCCCATCAAGTGACGATCATAGTAAACGGCACCAACGACAAAGCCGTGATTGGTGGTACCAACTCCGGTGTAGTAACGGAAGAATCTCAACTGCAAACATCCGGCACATTGACGATTAGTGACGTTGATACTGGTGAAGCGCACTTCTCCAATACCGATGCTGTAGGTGCTTTAGGTACGCTCCACCTCAAAGGCAATGGAGCTTGGACTTACGACCTCGATAACACCAATCCAAAAGTGCAAGCCTTGGGCAAAGGCGCTACTACCACCGATACGATTACCATTCATTCGGCTGACGGCACGCCACATCAAGTTACCGTCACGGTTAACGGTACCAATGACCGCCCTACTATCTCAGGAACCTCTAGTGGCGCGGTCATCGAACAGGGCTTAAACACTGCTGGAACGCCAGATGCGACAGGCTCTCTAACAGCAACCGATTTAGATAAATCTGACACCATTACGTGGGCAATCAATCAACCTCAAGGCCAATGGGGAACGCTATCGATTGACCAGAATGGCCATTGGCACTATCAGCTAGACAATTCAACCAGCGGTGCCGCGGATAAGCTCGCGGCCGGTGAACATCAATCGGAATCATTCTGGATCACCGCTACCGATTCAGCTGGAGCGACAGTCCCTCATAAAATTGTTATCGATGTACAAGGTAGCAACGACAAACCAATTGTCAGTGCATGGACTCAGCTTCCTGCGGGAAAAGAAGATCAACCCGTAACCATCAAGGCTTCTGACTTACTAACGCATGCAAGCGATGTTGATAGTAGCGATGTATTGCACGTGACGAATCTGCAAGCCACACACGGTAGCTTGACTGATAACAAAGATGGCACTTATACCTTCACGCCAGACAAAGATTTTAACGGTGAGATTCGACTCACCTATGATGTGGTTGACGGCCATGGTGGTAGCGTAAGCACTCAAGCTAAGTTTGATCTTACCGCAACTCCAGATAACGCGATTATTACCGACGCACAAACCAATGCAGACTTACGGGGAGTGACTGAAGATCGCGGTTATATAGATACTCAATACCAATTACATTACGACGGCAGATTAAACATCCAAGACCCTGATGCGGGAGAGGCTCAATTTGATCCAAATATTGGTCCGCAAACCTATCAAGGTATTGGCTACGACACCAAACTGGGTGGGCACATACTGCTCATGCGCGACGGTCACTATACCTATACGCTCGACAACCGCAATATACAGAACTTAGCACAAGGTGAAGTTAAACACGATTCAGTCGTTATACGCTCGGCAGATGGTACAACGCATACGATAGAGCTAACGGTTCATGGTACCAACGATGTTCCTAACATCAATGCACAGTCAAACTCAGTGACTGAAGGTGGAAGCGTTCTAAATGGACAAATGGTTGGCCAAGATATAGATACAGGTGCGACCTTGACTTACAGCGCACCGCAGATTGATGGTTTGGTGGTTAATCCGGACGGCAGTTATAGCTTCAACCCTGTTCACTCTAGCTACCAATCGTTAGCATCAGGTATCACGAAGACGTTGACTGTCCCCGTAACAGTCACAGACGAACATAATGCGAGCAGCACTCAAAACCTCTCGATTACGATTACAGGAGTTAATAACTCTGCCGTTATTAGCGGTGTCGACACGGGTGATGTTCACGAAGGACATACCTATACCGCGCCAGACGGTACAATGTCTGGCGGTTACGTCGATGATCGTTCGCCAGATCATATGCATGGAAGCATCGGTAAAATATGGAACGATGAAATACACACTGATGGTCACCTGAACATTATTGATCCAGACTCCGGTGAAAGCCACGCTCAAACAGGCACCTACCAAGGTACACACGGACATGTGATACTTCAGAGTAACGGAGATTGGAGCTACTACGCCTCCATCGGCCAAGACGCAACAGGTAGAAAAATTGATCACCTCGGTCAAGGTGAATCAATAACGGATACTGTTACCGTCAAATCGGCTGATGGCACCACTCACGATATTCATATCACCATTCATGGCGACAATGACCGCCCTTACTGCTCTTCAGAGGTTCAGCTCAACAGCGGAAAAGAGGACCTCGCACAAACCATCACGACAACCGAGTTGCTAGCAAATACTGTTGATGTGGATACTAATGACATAGGCAAACTGACGATTGCGAACCTTCATGCCGATCATGGTTCTATTCAAGATAACACAGACGGTACCTACACCTTCACGCCAACTAAAGACTATAACGGCCCAGTTCATTTCACTTACGACGTGAAAGACGCGCATGGAGGTACCACCCACACTGGCGCAAATACCACTCTCGTAGCGACCCCAGACAAAGCCATTATCTCTGAAGTGACTACTGGAAGGGTTATTGAGGATGGGCCACATGCAACGCATAGCAACGGCACCACGACTGAATTAGCTAACGGCCAACTTCAAGTCATCGACCCAGACAGCGGGGAAGATAAGTTCCAATACAGCCAATTTGGTGAATCAGCAGTTCACGATCCATTTGGTGGCATGCTTCGGATTGATAGTGCGGGTAATTGGGGATATAGCGTCGACAACGCGGCTCTTCAACACCTAGCGCAAGGGCAAGTTGAAACGGTTACCTATCGAGTACACAGCTTCGATGGTACTGCCTACGACTTAAATATTGATATCGTCGGAACCAACGACGCACCGACAGTTACCAAGGTAGTTCTAAGCAACGGCACGGAAGATATAAACTATCAAATGCAGGCGAGTCAGTTCGGATTCACCGATGTCGATACAGGCGATACGCTTCACTCTATAGCGATCACTGATCTACCACCAGCGGCTCAAGGTAAGTTTGTGCTCGATGGGCACGATGTTACAACGGGAAAACAGATCCCTGCAGCTAACATCAGTAGACTTCAGTTCGTTCCTTCGCAAGATTTTAATGGCGATGTTCAGTTTAAATATACTGTTAATGATGGGCATACCGACTCTGCAGAGGCTACCAACACACTTCATATTGATGCGGTTGGAGATAAAGCCGTTATAGCAGGTGTTGATACTGGCGATGTTTATGAAAACAGAAACCCTGATATGTCACCAGACTTTGCCCAGCCAGGTATGGCGCATTTAACTAATAGTATGATTCATGTTGAGGGACAACTAACAATCATCGATCCAGATACCGGCGAGAATAGTTTTGATTCTAAAGGTGTTGGTTATACCTATCATGGAAAATATGGCCATTTGATTCTTAATACAGATGGTAAATGGTTTTATGGTGTTGCGACCGGCACTGCTGATGTAAATGGTGGATTAACAAAAAAAGTAGGATCGACGATTGATCAACTTGGTGCAAATGA